>PLPA01000124.1 GCA_003159355.1 Acidobacteriaceae bacterium
TCAGAATCAAAAAATCAACTGCGCTCGCGTTGTCGATGCAAAATCACGCACCTGCGCAGGGGTTCCTTAGAAAGGGCGAAGAAAATGAGCGTTGAATATTTCCAAGTTCTTGAAGACGGCAAGTCCCTGCATACTTACTCGGAACTTCATTTGATGGCAATGAGCTATCTGGCGGACCCCGCACGGAGAGTCCTCCAAGGGATAACTATCAAAGAAGGTGCATGGGTTGTATCGCGCGTCTTTAACGAAGAACAGGCGCGCAGAATTGTCGCAGATCACCTGAGAAAGTGCGCTCGACATGCGCTAGACTTTCCAAAGCCGCCGCGAACTTTCTTAGTCGTTGAAGGTGAACGCGAACTTGGGGTGACAAAGGGTCTGTACGAAGCGGCCCTGCTGTGGAATGAAAACCCCACTGCCCGGTGCGTATTCCGTGCTGCACCCCCCGATGGGACCGGGGAGGGAACTTGGGAGCGAATAGCGCAAGTAACAATCGATGAGGTGCGTGGAGAGCTGTCGCATTAGGTGTCCGTTTGAACGCGGGCCTCTTTGGTTCTAGCGGGCATATAATTTCTCCATGAATTGGCAAAAGGTGATGAAGCCTACAATTGCGGCGTTCTCTGTGCTCTTTGCAGCCGTGATCACTGCCTGGGTGAATGCCGCGATGACGGGAACGCCCCTCAACGGTGTGCCGGGCATAATCCGGTTCTGGAAAAGCGTGCTACAAGGTTCGGTCCCGGTGTGGCTCGCGTTTGTCTTCGTGGTTGCCGCGCTTGCCGGCTGCGCTCTCTGGTTTCTGGTGTACAAGAGGCGAATGAAAGGAAGGGCTCGGCTCAGCATAATTGTGCTAAGCACGCCGCCACCCCGATGGCACATTGGCGCGATGGCCCAAACACCATACATGAACGTCAGCGTTCATGCTCAACTGGCGCACACTGGAGAATATTCGCTCAAAATTGTAAAGGGCTACCTGGAAGGCACGGAGTGTGTAGCGCCATTCATGCCAGTTATGGTCACGGGACCTTATGACGAATCGACGATGGTCCACTTTGGGGTCCGCCCCATTCTTGCCAAGGATGGAAAAGCAATCACCCGTAGAATTGTGTTGGTGGACCAATTTGGCAACGCGCACAGGACAAAACGAATTCGCATTGAACCGGGGCATCATTCGGCTTCGCAATTCAGTTCGAGCGGAAATCCAATTCAGTGTTGGTTTTGCCGAAAGACAATTGCACTTGAGGAACTCGCTGATGCATCGGCGGTGCCCGCTCACAAATCTTGCATCAAGTAATCTCTGATCCGGAGGTAGACCATGTTGCTTTCAGCGGAGGGAAGCCCCGCAGCGGGAGCAGGTATGCTACTCGTGTTGGGGTACGCGATTTACTGGGTTGTGCAAAGTCGAAGACGCATTAGAACCGTCCTTTACGCACTGGCCTCGGCGGTGGCGGAGATCTTAGTTGCCGCCGCGTTTGCGTGGCTCTTTCCTTTGTACGCAGGACCGATAGGAACGATTGCTAGTTTCTTAGCATTCATCGTAATGGCGATTACGGCCGCGGAACATGCTCGATTCACGATTCGGCACAACGAGACAAGGAAGATTTGAGAGGGCGGGTGGCCCAGGTCAGGATTTTCGGACCTGGGAATCCACCTCAACCGGCGTGTTTTTCTGATCTCTGACCTCTGACCGCAGGTGCCAGTTGGCCGCACCGCAGGTGCTATAACGGAGACGGAGCAACCCATGAGCGCCAAGCCAAACCCCAAACCCTCGCCGCGCGGCTTCGACAAAGAGCTTGCGGAACTCGAAGCACTGAATGAAGCGCTGAAGGCCGGTGCTGTACTGGACGCCGCTGTGGTCGAACATCTGCGCAAGGGGCTTGCTCATCGCAATAACTTTCTCGTCTCCAAGGCCGCGCGCATGGTTGCCGACGCGGAGTTATTCGCCCTGCTGCCCGACGTGCTTGCGGCTTACGACCGCTTTTTTATCGACGCCGCCAAATCCGATCCGCAATGCTGGGCGAAGAATGCGCTGGTCAAGACTCTGGTCAAGCTGGAGCATCGCCAGAAGGACGCTTATCTGCGCGGCCTGCGCCATCATCAGATGGAAGGCTCCTACGGCGGCCTCTCCGACACCGCCGGAGCCTTGCGTGGCGCATGTACTCACGCGCTGGTCGATTGCCCCGGCCTCTCTGACGCCGACTTGCTCGCGATTCTCCTGGAGCCGCTGACCGACGCCGACAAGACCGTGCGCATGGAAGCGGCGCGCGCCATTGGGCAGGTGGGCGGCCCGAGCGCCGCGCTCCTCCTGCGCCTGCGCGCGCTGCTCGCAAAGGACGAGCCGGAGGTGCTGGGCGCGGTTTACTCCGCGCTGCTCGCCGTGGAGGGCGCACGCGCCATCGAACTGGTTGCGGCGGCTCTGAAAGACGGTGACGACCTGGCCGGTGAGGCTGCCTTTGCGCTGGCTGAGATGCGCGCGCCGGAGGCTCTGGCCGCGTTGACGGCGCGTCTCCGCGCCGGCGCTGATGGCTGGTTCGGTGGAGTCCTGCTGAGCGCCATCGCCCTCACCCGCCTGCCCGAGGCCATGGACTTTCTCGTCGCTTTGATTGCGCGGGATGCACGCGAGGCCTCGGCGGCCATCGAAGCCATCGGCCGCACCGCGCCCAACGCCGAGTTGCGCGCCCGCGTCGAAAAGGCCGTCGAGCAAGCCGGCAGTCCGCGCCTGCAACAGGCCTTTCGTCAGCATCTGCCCTGATGATTCACATGAAGCAAATAATATGAACAATACTGGCGGAGCTTTTGCGTAGTATTATTCGCGATTGTGCAACAGTGGAACTAAGTCAACCAGAGAAGATGTGTGGCCTCCCTGAACGGCCGGGGCGCAACTGGGCAAGGGGGCGCTCCCGGCCGTTCGTTTTTACGCAGGAATTCACACCAGAGCGGCAACGGTGGCCTCGGGCCGCGCTCTATCTAACCATCTCACTGGGTCGAACTCGCCGGCAGCGCTGCTTCCCGGTAGCGTCCCAGCTCCTTGACCATCGCGCAATGGGGCTTGAGCGCCTCCACTGCCCGCGCGCCATCCTCGGCCTTTTGAATCTGGCAATCCACAAAGAAGATGTACTCCCATGGCTTGCCGTGAACCGGCCGCGACTCGATCTTGGTCATATTCGCGCCGATCCACGCCAGCTCTGTCAGCGCCTTCACCAGCGATCCTGGCTTGTGCTCCAGCGAAAAGGCCAGGCTGATCTTGTTCGACTCCGGATCCATGACCGCTTCCGCGGCGCGCCGCACCAGGAAAAAGCGGGTATAGTTCTCCGGGTTGTCTTCGATGCCAGCTTCAAGAATTTGCGCGCCATAGTAACGCGCCGCCGCCGCGCTGGCGATGCCGGCCACGCGGCGGTCGCGCAATTCCATCAACTGCTTCACGCTGCCTGCGGTGTCATAGAAGGCGTAGGACTCCATCCTGGGGTGCGCGGCCAAATACTTCCGGCACTGCGCCAGCGCCACCGGATGCGAATAGACGCGGTTGATTTCCCCTGTCTCGACGCCTGAGATCCCGATCAGATTATGCCGGATGTGCACTAGCGTCTCCCGCACCACACGCACATCGTGGGTCAGCAGCAGGTCGTAGTGCTCCAGAACCGAGCCGGCCAGGCTGTTCTCGATGGGAATCACTGCGGCCTCAACGCCGCCCCCGCTCAGCGCGGCAAAGACCTCCGCCGAAAGCGAGCAGGGAACGATCTCCCCATCGGGAACCAGCTTGGTCGCTGCGTCGTGGCTGAATGAGCCGAACTCTCCCTGGATTGCAATCTTCATAGGCTTCCTGATTCTCCATTTCTATTGATTGATCCGGCCTGAATCAATTGCAACTCCGTGCCCCATCCTTTTCGCGTTTTATGCAAAAAGGGTGGGAAACCATCAACTCGATGGCGCGTAAGCGCCGGCTGCCCCACCGCAGGTGGTTATTGCAACCATAAATCACCCGTCACAAAAGCCAGAAATACCATCGCTATCACGCCGTTCATCGTGAAGAAGGCCGCATTCAGCCGGCGCAAATCGCGCGGCGAAACCAGCGAGTGCTCATAGGCCAGCAGCAGTCCCACGGCCACGATTCCCAGCCAGCCGAGCACATGGAAATGAAAGAGCGCGCCGAACCAGAGCAGCAAGCCCAGCATGGCCAGATGCATCGCCCGCGCCGTCCAAAAAGCCGCCGAAATGCCGACCGCCTGGGGCAGGGAATGGAGGCCCGCGGCGCGGTCGTGCTCGAAGTCCTGACAGGCATAGAGTACGTCAAAGCCGCCCGCCCACAGCGTTACTGCGGCGGTCAGCACCAGAATCCGCGCGTCCAGCGAGCCCCTCACCGCAATCCACGCCGCCGAGGGCGCGAGACCCAGCGCCAGGCCCAGCCCCAGATGCGACCAGCGCGTGACGCGCTTCAGGTAGCTGTAGCCCCAGAGCACCACCAGCACCAGCGGCGTTAAGTAAAGCGTGAGCCGATTCAACTCCGCCGCCGCCGCGACAAAGACCGCAGCCATGAGCAGCGTAAAGCCCAGCACAAAATTGCGCGAAAGCAGCCCGGCGGGAATGGCGCGGCTTTTGGTGCGAGGATTGGCCGCGTCCAGCTCCGCGTCGGCCCAGCGATTGAAGGCCATAGCCGAAGAGCGCGCCGCCACCATCGCCACCAGAATCCACACGAGTTTTAAGGGCAAAACCAGCCGCCAATCGGGCAATCCGTCAGCCGCCAGCAGCACCGCCGTCAGCGCAAAGGGAAGCGCAAAGATCGAGTGCTCCCACTTGATCATCTCCAGCGTCGTCCGCGTCCTGGCCAAGAGGCTTGGCATGGTTGCTCCCAAGGACCAGTGTACTTGAGCGCAAGGGCATCTTTTTGTACGACAATAGCCTCATGGATTCCATTCGCATTGACAAATGGCTGTGGGCGGCGCGCTTCTTCAAGACTCGGGCGCTGGCGTCGAAAGCTTGCGACCTGGGCCGCATTCTCTCCAACGGGCATGAGGCCAAGCCCTCTCGCGAGATTCATGTGGGCGACAAGCTGGAAGTGAAGAACGAGGGCGGCGACTTTCAGATTGAAGTTCTCACGCTGAGCCAGATGCGCGGCCCGGCGGCGGTGGCGCAGACACTCTATCGCGAAAGCGAGGCAAGCATTGCCGCGCGGGCGAAGGCAGCCGCCGAGCGCAAGGCGATGCAGCAGTATGCGCCGTTGCCGGAGCATCGGCCATCGAAGCGCGACCGGCGGCGCATCATTCAGTTCCGCGGCGGAGGGTAACAGCTCTATTCCCAATGCCCGATCAGCAACAAGCTGGCGGTTCCCGGCGTCTCAGTGATCGAGTTGCTGGCGCTCAAGTAATAGCTGTGCATGATCAGAGTCACCTTGGTTCCTCCGGTTACCGCAATATGCACCGGTAGCGAAAGCACGTAATGCGGATTGGGGGTTTCGGAACCAACCCTGCTTGCCGCAAAGCCGGTCATCGACTCATAGTCTCCAACCACAGTGTCGAGATACCACTCGGCGGCGAAGGGCAGCTCGCGGTCATAATCAGCCTCGGCGAAGAGATGGTCGATGACGAAGGTTCTGCCCGCCGGTATGGCGATGCACAGATAGCCCTTGCTCGCCGGCTGCGGATAGGTGTCGAACTGCTGATACTGCTCGTAGGCGCTGGGGCTGCCCTCCGGCACAAAGCAGGACTGCGCCTGGTCGGTGGGAATTTGCAACTGCGGGTCATTGGAGGGAGCGTTGGGATAGCGGGAGTGGCGATGATAAATCTGTCCGTAGAGCGGTAACGCACAGAGAAGGACGATGGCAAGAATTGCGCGGGAAAAGCGAAAGTACATATCGGTTCGACCTGACAATGGATTGAGTTGCGAATGCACATACTGGACGCGGAATGGAGTGCATCCGCTTGACCTAATACTACTGTTCAGCAGCCCACTCCACCATCGCCAAGGTGAGCAGCAGCACCCGCTTGAGGCCGGCTTCGCGGTCCTTGGCCGAGTACCACTCGGCCAGCGTGTGCGCGCCGCCGCCCTCGCCGCCCGCGCCCATCGAGAGAGCCGGAATCCCCAGCGAGAGGGGAATGTTGGCGTCGGTCGAGCCCAGCCGCTGCTCGGTCTTCAGGCCCAGATGACGATCCACCGCGCACAAGGCTTCCAGTAGCGGCGAATCGCCGGCGAGTTGCGCGGCGGGCCGGTCGCCAATCAAGTCAATGGCAAAGGCCAGCAGGCCACGCTCGTGCCTGGATTGCGCCTTCGCCTGCGCGTTGCAGTGGTCCACGGCGTCCTCGACGGCGCGATGCAGCGCGACCTCCAGCCGTACTAGCTGCTCCGGACTGGTGGAGCGGAAATCGACAGTAGCCTGCGCGCTCTCCGGGATGGAGTTCACGCTGGTGCCGCCGGAGATCGTGCCTACATTGAATGTGGTCCGCGGGGCGTCTTCTTGCGAGTTTGGCGGCAGCGGCGTCTCGGCCAGCACGGCCAGCGCCGAGGCCAGCGCGGCAATCGGATTGGGCGTGCCCGCGTCGGTAAAGCTGTGACCGCCGGGGCCGGTGATGGTGACCCGGTAACGCCGGCTGCCCAGCGCTTGCGTCACAGCCGATTCCGCGCCCGCGCCGTCCAGCACGATGTGCGCTGCGATGCGGCTGGCGAGCGCGGTCTGTTGGTAAAGGTGGCGAACGCCGCGCAGGTCGCCTTCACCCTCCTCGCCTACATTACCGATAAAAATCAGCGGCGCGGCCAACTCGGCTTTGGCCTGAATCAGCGCATGGGCGATGGCCAGCATTCCCGCCACGCCTGCGCCGTTGTCGCAGGCTCCGGGAGCCTGGAGGCGGTCGCCATCCACCACCGGATGGAGCGGCGTCCCTGCGGGAAAGACCGTGTCCAGATGCGCGGAAAGCACGACCACCGGGCCGGTGCTCTCCGGCGGCAGTTTGGTTGCGGGCAGCCAGCCGAAGACGTTGCCGACGGCGTCTGTTTGCACAGAGCTGAGTCCGGCCTCGGTAAAGCGGGCGGCCATCCACAGGGAGCGCGCCTGCTCGCCAAAGGGCGGCGCCGGGATAGAGACCAGCTCCGCCTGCCAGTCCATGATGGTCTTGGGATTGCCGTGCAGCCATGCAAAGGCGGCGTGAACCGGCCGCAATTCGGCGAGCGCCGTGACCCGTGAGAAGGCCGAGTTGTGAAAAAGCGCCATGCGGATGGTTCCAGGGTAGCAGGAACCATTGAAAATGGCCTGGTTCCTTCGCCGGGGGCAAGTTCTTCCAGGTGCCTTCAAAGGGGCGCTCGATCAGGCGCTCTCTTCCAGCGGCGGGGCAAAACGGGAGCCGGCGCGAAGGATGATGCAGGAGACGACGAGCGAGATGAGGGTGGCTCCCAGGCCAAGGCGCAGGCTCCTGGTGCGGTCGGAGATGGCGCCGATAATCTGCGGCGAAAAGGTGTCGCCGAAGCAGTGGATGCAAAACAGATTAATGGAAACAGCGGTGGCGCGGACCGGTCCGGTGACCGAGTTGACGATGGCGGCGTTGAGCGGGCCGGTGTTGAGGAAGAGGAAGAACTCGGCGGCGAAGAGCGAGGGAACGGCCCAAGCGGCGGGACCGAAGAAGAGCAGCACGCCACAGGGCAGCGTGAGCGCGACGCTCCAGAAGGAGAGCAGATAAAGGGCGCGGTGATTGGTGCGCAGCCAGCGCTGGGCAATCCAGCCGCCTATAAGGGTTCCGGCGATGCCGTCGATGACCGTGATGGCGCCCACAACCAGGCTGGAGTTGGCTACGGTGAAGCCGGAATTGCGGTGCAGGAACTCCGGAACCCAGTTGGAGATTCCGCCCATGGCAAAGGTCAGTGTCGCCAGGCCGAAGGTCGCTGTGAGGAAGGCGGGGTTGCGGAAGAGGCCGAGGACGGTGGCGCGGTTGGCGGTGGGCCGGATGTGGTCGCTGGAGCCGCGCTTGGGTTCGCGGCCCCACAAGCCGTAGAGCGCCGCGATGATGAAGCCGGGAAGAGCGCAGACGAAGAAGGGCCTGCGCCAGTCGCCGCCAAAACTCAATTGCCCGCCCGCCAGATAGCCGAGCGCCGCGCCGACGGGAATTGCCAGATAGAAGATGGAGAGGATACGATTGCGGTCGCGCTCGGGATAGAAGTCGGCCAGCACGGCGGGAGCGAAAATGCCGAAGGTAGCCTCGCCGATGCCGACGAAAGCCTGGCGAATGTAGAAGGTCCAGTAGCCGTGGACCCAGATGGTGGCGAGGGTGGCTAGGCTCCACAAGACCGCGCCAGCGATGATCAGCGGCTTGCGGGGGTAGCGGTCTCCCAGCCAGCCGGTCAGCGGCGCGGCGACCATGTAGAAAAGAAAGAGCGCTGTCGTCAGAGCGCCCATCTGGTGGTCTGTGGCATGGAAGTCGCGCTGGATGAGGGAGAGTTCGCCGGGGAGGATGTAGCGGTCGATGTAGTTAAGCAGGTTCAGGCCGATGAGCAGCAGCAGCGTCGCCTGGGCGGGGCTGAGTCGAGGGCGCGCAGAGTGAATGGCAGGCGGCAAGGGGCGTAGGCCCGGCTGAAATTGCCGGACTTCTCAGCAATAACACAACCGGAGACAATTGCCTATTCCGCTGCCGGAATGCGGCGCAGCGCAGGTCTGCGATGGAGAGCCTGGGTCGGGGTTTGTGACCGGTGCCCGGGCTTGCCGGCGGGCGCATCGAGTACTGGATGCGCCCTCAGGAACTGCCCGGCAGACCGGTCATTCGTAATTGACAGTGCTTGGTTACTTCTTCTCTCCGGCGGTGTGGCCGCGTCCGTCGCGCGTTTCATTGCCCTTGAACTTCTCGGGAGCTCTGCGCTGCGCGGAGGCTTTCTCGCCAACTTTTGGCAACAGGCCGTTATAGCCGTGCTGCGGATCGAAAGAGTTGTCTACTTTGCCCTGGAAGTCGTTGGAGCCATGAAACCACGGTCCAACGCCGACGAATACGCCGCCATTGAACCATTCCGAGCCGTAGTAGCCGTCGGGAACGCAGTTATAGGGGGCGTAATCGTAGTAGCCGTAGGGGCAATCAGGGGCGACGCCGACTTCGACCGCGACCTGAGCCTGTGCTTTGGGAGCCGCTGCTGCAAGGAAGATTCCCGCAATAGCCGCTAACGCAAGAAACTTGAATCCGCTCATGAATTCTCCTTACTGATGAGGGGCCGTTCAATGCCTGCCCCTGCATCCTTGACGGTAGCGACGGAGAAGAGCCTTGTCTGAGCAATAAGAAGCGCCGCGCGAGCGCGTGGTGTACCTAGCTTTTTTGGGGCGATCATTCTTTAGGCCTCGGCCAGCGAGCCTCCACGGTCGTCCCGATGCCGCCGCGGGGACGGAATTCGCCGCGGACCATGGCCCAGACCGGATCGCAGGCCTTGACCACATCCTCCAGCACCTGGTTGACGATGTTTTCCTGGAAGATGCCCAAATTGCGGTAGCTGAAGAGATACTCCTTGAGCGATTTCAGTTCGAGGCAGCGTTGGCGAGGCATATAGCGAATCGTCAGGGTGCCGAAGTCGGGCAGGCCGGTCTTGGGGCAGACGGAGGTCAGCTCCGGGTTGTCGATCAGAATTTCGTAGCCGGGAAACTGGTTTTGCCAGGTTTCGATGGCGGGAAAAGCGAAATCCAGGCCGGCTTTGGCGTGGGCATCGGTATAGCTTGGGACAGGGCGCGGTTCAGTAGCCATGCTTCGATTGTACGAGGACCGTGTGATTCTCCTCCATGAGAATATTTCAAGTCGCCTGGGCTGGTCTCCGCGTCCTATATACTGGCTTTGGTTGCTTGCATGACACTAGAACGAAAGAGTTCGGTCCGGCTTTGGTTTTGGAGGGGTTCTGCCGTCCTCCTCATCGTCGTTTTTTTCGTAGTGCGGTCCATGACCCGGGATCGCCTGGAGATTCATGCGTACCCTGCGGCGCGTGTGCCGCTGGTAAGTACTATCAGCACCAATGGCCGCGTTGAGCCGGAGGTGAACTACGAGATCCACAGTCCGATTGCGACCACCGTCAAGGCGGTGTATGTGCAGCCGGGCGACGAAGTGGCGGCGGGAAAGCTGCTGATGGTGCTGGACGACGTGCAGGCGCGCGCCCGCCTGGCCTCGGCCGAGAGCGGCGTCAAGGCCGCGCAGGCCGCCCTGGAGGCGGCGACCCACAACGGCAGCCAGCAGGAGCGCCAGATGTCGGCAGCCGACGGAACGCGCGCGCGGCTGGAACGCGATGAGGCGCGCCGCGGCCTGGATGCGCTGACCAAGCTCAACTCGACCGGGGCGGCCTCGCCGAACGAGGTGGCCGAAGCGCGGCAGAGGCTGGACGCGGCGGAAGCCAATCTTCATGCCCTGGACCAGGGCGCAAACAATCGCTATTCGCCGGCGGAGATTGAGCGCGCGCGGTCGGCGCTCACCGACGCAGAGGCCAGTCTGACTGCGGCGCGGCAGGTGGTGGCGCAAACCATGGTGTACTCGCCCGTGGCGGGAACCGTCTATAGCCTGGATGCGGCGCGCACGGAGTTTGCGGAAGAGGGCAAGCTGCTGATGCAGGTGGCCGACCTGCACCATGAGCGGATTCGGGCCTATTTTGACGAGCCGGAGATTGGTAAGCTGGCGGTTGGCCAGAAGATTCAGATCAAGTGGGACGCCAAACCCGGGCGCATCTGGAACGGGCACATCGAACGGACGCCGGTTACGGTCGTCAACCTGGGCACGCGCAGCGTGGGCGAGGTACTGGTGATGATCGATGATGCGGACAGCGAACTTCTGCCGGAGACCAACGTGACCGTGACGGTGACCATCTCCAGCGACTTGAATGATTTGACTGTGCCGCGCGAGGCCCTGCGTTCGGAGAACGGCAAGACCTACGTTTTCAAGGTGGTGAAGGATGGATTGCAGAAGACCCCGGTGACGATTGGTACCCTCAATCTGACCCAGGTGGCCATCCTCTCCGGACTTGAGGCGGGGGACCAGGTGGCCACCGGAACTGTCAACGGACTGCCCTTGCGCGAAGGCGTTCCGGTCAAGGTTGAGCGGTGAGGGTCTTGGCCGGACTCGTGTTGGCATCAGCCGCGGTCCTTTCGGCGTCCGCGCAGAGCAGTGAGCGCTCTCAGCTTGCCCTGGCTACTGCGGCCTTGCAGTTCGGCGAAGCGGACAAGGCGCTGGCGCTGTTGAGTCCGCTTGCCCAACCCGGCGGCGAGGCTGAAGCCTATAACCTCAAATGCCGTGTGGAATATTCGCTGGAGCAGTGGGATCGAGCTGCGAATGACTGTGAGCAGGCGGTCAAGCTGGACGGGCGAAGCTCGGACGATCACCTGTGGCTGGCCCGCGCCCTGGGCGCGCAGGCCAGCCGGGCGTCGTTTCTGAGCGCGTTCAAGCTGGCCAAGCGAGTGTACGCCGAGATGGAAGAGGCCGTCCGGCTGAATCCGCGCAACGCCGATGCGCTGGCCGACCTGGGCGAGTATGACTACACCGCACCGGCGGTGGTGGGCGGAGGCATCGACAAGGCTGAGGGCGTGGCCGCGCAAATGGACAGAATCGACCCCATCCGCGCCTATGAACTGCGAGGCCATATTGCCGAGCAGCGCAAGGACTTCGGAGCGACCGAACGGGAGTACAAGCAGGCGCTGGCTGCTTCAGTGCATCCGGCCTTCCAGTGGATTTCGCTGGCCGGCTTCTATCTCAGGCGCGAACGCTGGACGGAGATGGAAGCCGCCGTGCGCAGCGGCCAGAACGCCGCGGAGCGGGACAAGCGCGCCGCCGTGGCGCTCTATAGCGGGGCTGCGCTGCTGATTCAAACCAGCCGCGACCCGGCGCGCGCGGCCAAAATGCTGGAGGAGTATCTTGCCGGCAGTGTGAAGTCCGAGGATGCGCCGGCGTTTGTGGCGCACACTTGGCTGGCCCGGTTGAAGCAGCAGATGGGAGACGTGGCGGCAGCCAGCCGGGAACGGGCGGCGGCTCTGGCCTTGGCGCATGAGTACAAGCCGGCCCTGGATTTGAAATGATACAGAACAGGAAAGATGGAAGGTTATCGTACCCGTGAAGAGCCGGCACAATTCGTTGAAGGGCTGGGCGTCCGTTCTTCTGGGAGCGGCGTTGGCGGCTATGCCATTGCTGCTTCCGGCGCAGGTTTCGCTGACGACAGTCGTGGATCTGGCGCAGCGCAACTCCAGCGCCGTCAAGCTGGCCCAAGCCGATCTGCAGAAGGCGCAGGCGGCTTTGGCGCAGACTAAGGACGCTTTTGTGCCCAGCCTGATCTTCGGCTCAGGACTTCCGGCATTTCACACGATTGGCTTCATGCCGGGGGTGCCGGCGACATTTAGCGGCACAGTACAGTCGATGGCGTTCAGCCTTTCTCAACACGAGTACATTGGAGCCGCAAACTTTGGACTCAAGGCAGCCGCACTCAGCCTGCAAGACGCCCTTGAACAGGTGGCACTGGATGCATCGACGGCCTACATTGAGCTGGAAACGGTCAACCGCGAACTGGACGCCGTACGCCAGCAGGAGGCCTTTGCTGGACGGTTGGTCGGAATCGAGCAGCAGCGCGCCGATGCAGGAGTCGACCCGTTGAGCGAACTGTTGCAGGCCCAGTTAACGGCGGCCCAACTCAAGCTCAAGCGCCTGCATCTGGAGACGCGCGCCGGTACGCTCAACAAACAGCTTGCGGTACTTACTGGCCTGCCGGCTGGCTCGATCACTACCGATTCCTCCAGCATTCCTGAGATACCCGCCATGAAGGCCGACGATGCTCCACGAACCACATCCGGCCTTCAGTCCGCGCAGATGCTTGCGAACTACAAGCAAAAGATCACGCGGGGAGATCGAATGAGCGAGTATTTACCAGAGATCAGCTTCAGCGCGCAATACAGTTCGACCACCGATATTCTGGGAGTGCTGAATACTGTCGATGAGTACTATAGAAAGCCTATTCCGCCCGTCAACTTCAGTTCCGGATTTCAGATTCAGTTTCCGCTCTTCGACATGAGCCGCCGCGCCAAGGCGAAAGTCTCGGCGGCCGAGGCTCTGCGCGCCACTATCGAAGTCGAACAGGCCCAGCGGCAGAACGATGTGCAGATCGCGGAGTTGACCGGAAGCCTGCGCGAGTTGGATACTTTAGCGGAGATTGCAAGTCTAAAGAAGCAGATCGCCAGTGAGCAGCTTCAGGCCGTGCTTTCGCAACTGGAGCTGGGCAACGGCGCCGCCGCTGGCCCCGGCGCTCCGCCGCAACTCACCCCCAAGGCGGAGCAACTGGCCCGCATCGACGAACGCCAGAAATATCAGGACGCGCTCGACGCTGGATTCGACCTCAGCAAGGCGCGGCTCAATCTGCTGCGCGCCCTCGGCCACATGGAAGACTGGCTGCAAGAACTGCACGCAAAGTAAGCCCCGAAAGACGGCGGAAGAACCTGCCGAAACCTGAAAAAACTGCCGAATGTTAGAATGGAAGGGATGACTATGCCCCTGAAGACACTTTTTCTGAATCCGCCCTCGTTCGAGAA
>PLPA01000171.1 GCA_003159355.1 Acidobacteriaceae bacterium
GATGGCGGCCGAATGAGTTGCATTTGCCGCGTTCTATCAACAACAAAGGCCCGGCGCAAGCCGGGCCTTTTGTGTTGTGCGGTGATCCAGTCAAAGCTTCGAAGGTAAGATCGGCTCCATGCTCTTTGCCAAATTCTTTTTTGTGTTTTTCACCGCGTACATGGCGGTGTCGGCGGCGCTCAGCAGACTGTCTTGTGTGGCGCCGTCCTCCGGGAAGAACGCAAAGCCGATGCTGGCTTCGCCGTGCAGCAGAATTCCCTCCACGGAGAAAGGCTCGTCAAAGCAGCTTTCCAGTCTGGCAAGGATTTTATCCATGTCGGAACGGCCATGTTGCAGCGAGACGAGCGCGGCGAACTCGTCGCCGCCCAGCCGCGCCAGCATATCGCCGCCCAGCAACTGGCGGCTCATGCGCAGGGCCACCGCCTGGAGATAAAGGTCTCCCACGTGATGGCCGTATGTGTCGTTGATGGACTTGAATTTGTCCAGATCGATGTAGATCAGCCCCAGGATTCTGCCGGAAAGGCGCGCCTCTTCGAGATGCAATTCGATGAACTTTTCCATTGCGAAGCGGTTGGGGATATCGGTGAGCAGATCGAACTCCGAGCGGCGGCGCAGATCAGAATATAGCCGCCGCGTTTCAATGGCCAGCGTGGCCAGGCGCGCTCCTGTTTGGAGCGCCTCGATCTCGGAGTCGATTTGCGGCTTTTGCGGATTGAGTCCGGCATAGAGCGCGCCCAGCGCCGGACCGGAGCGGGCAGGAATCTCCGCTCGAACGATGCGCAGGGTGTGCGGCTCTAGCGGATATGCGCCCTGCCTCTCTCCATTGGCGACCTCGCACCAGCAGGGCGCACCGGCCAGCGTGGAAGAGACCATTGCCGCAATCTCCTCGAGAATATCATCCAGATGCCGCGAACCGTTGATGTCCTCGAGGATGCGGCTGCGGCGCTGTTCCAGGGCCGCCGATGCTGCCGTCTGGCGGCGTACCCTGCGCTCGAAGATCCAGCTCCTGATGCCTGCGATGAAAACCAGGAGGAGCAGCACGCTGGCCAGAAGTATCAGATTGCGGATGTTCACAAGCGAAGGCCTTGCGATTACCGCAATATCGTCAAAGTCGCGCAGCAGGATTTTGAAGGGAACCTGCCCGTCCCACGGGTTCGAGTCGGAGAGAATGCACACGCCGGTGACCCGGATTCTGGAGCCCAGCGGAACCTGCTTCATGGGTTGAAGATTCACCCCGTACGGATGGGCGTAGACGGCAGAGAACAGTTTATCGCCGGCCCGCAGGACATACTCGTCCTGATTGCCCTCCCGGACCTCCGTGACCACCTGACCTTCAATGGAGACCAGGTCGAAGATATTGCTGCCGGCGGAGAGTTGCTGCCAGGTCAGCAGCGGTGGCGCTACGGGAGCCAGTACATGGTTATCGCGAATATCGCCGTCAGTGAGGGTTAGAAAGCCGTTTTGGGTATCGGCAAATCCAGTGGCGTCGGCCAGGTCGCCGATGCGCAGGGGGCTGCTGGTCCTGGACATGATTCCGATCCATAGGCTCTTCGAGCCGTCTTGCAAGACTACGGCCGAACCGGGATCATAGTAGGTGATGCTTCCGTGGACGCGGATTCTCTCCGTGAGGTTCTTCACATGATACGTAACGAGAATCTCATCCATGGGTGTGACCGGCAGGGACCACGGATTGGCGCTGGCGCGCTTGAGAACCTTGACAAAGGCAAGTGTTTGCGCGTGGATGGTGATCCCGGTCTGCTGCATCTTGCCGTCGAAAGTTCCCGAGGCGGCTCCGGTGATTTCCACTTCGGCGTCCAGCATGTCATAGGCCGCGCTCGCATCGGTGGAGTCGATGTTCACTTCAATCAACCCTCCGTCGGTAAGCACTTTCAGCTTAATGTCCAGCGCTAAAGCGGTCTTCACCTCACCAGCGGCGCGAACTACGCCATGCACAGTGACCAGTTGGCAGTCGTGGCCGGCGCCCATCAGCATTTCGAAGTCGGCGGGCAGCGGTTTAGGCAGAGGGCCGTGGCGCAACATAGTGATGCTGCTGGGCGCGATATAGGGATGGAAACTCGGACGGGTCGTTCCTTCGATTCGGACGCGATCCCCTGGAACAAGATCAAGTTGGGAGCCGTAGGCAGTGCCGACATAAATGGCCAGATCGCCGTCCTGCACGAAGAGGTTTCCCTCATAGGCGCGATAGTAGGTGACCGTAGCTTCGAAGGCGACCGGAAGTTGCTGGCTGGCCTCGGCATTGCTCAGGGAGTGAATAGCGCGCAAAGAGGTCAGCGTGGCGGGCGCGGCTGCCCAGGCAGCCGAGGTCCAGCCGACAAGGATCGCGATCACGAGAATCAGTTTCTTCATCATTGCGAATACGCCGCTCAAACTGCAATTCTCATTGCGGTTCCTGAAAGCTTTATCGGCAGTATGCTCCAATGGTTCACCTTGGCGCATCAATATCTCTTGCCGCGCATTGCCGCGCGCGGGCTCTATGCCGGGTTCTCTTCGGATAGACGCTTGCTGTGTTTTGCCTCGTACATGGCGGCGTCGGCGGCGCTCAGCAGGCTGTCTTTGGTGACGCCATCCTCCGGATAGAGAGCAAAGCCGATGCTGGCCTCGCCATTCAGCAGATATCCCCCCACGACGAAAGGATCATCGAAGCAGTGTTCCAGCCTCGCAATGATCTTGTCCAGGTCGGCGCGGCCGTTGTGCAGCGATACCAGCGCGGCGAACTCGTCTCCTCCCAGCCTCGCCAGCATATCGCCGCCGAGCAACTGGCGGCTCATGCGCAAGGCCACCGCCTGGAGGTAAAGGTCTCCCACGTGATGGCCATAAGTGTCGTTGATGGGCTTGAATTTGTCCAGATCGATATAGATCAGTCCGAGGATTCTGCCGGACAGGCGGGCCTCTTCGATCTGTAATTCCATGAATTTTTCCATCGCGAAGCGGTTGTGAATATCGGTGAGCAGATCGAACTCCGAGCGGCGGCGCAGATCGGTGTAGAGCCGCCGGGTTTCAATGGCCAGGGTAGCCAGCCGCACCCCGTTTTGGAGAGCTACAGTTTCGCGGCCGAGCGGCGGCGTCCGCAGATCGAGTCCGGCATAGAGCGCGCCCAGCGCCGGACCGGAGCGGGCAGGAATCTCCTCACGGACGATGCGCAGGCCTTGTTGCTCCTTCGGGTATCTTCCCAGCTTCGCTCCATCGGCGACCTCGCACCAGCAGGGAGCGCCCTCCAGCGTGGAGGAAACCATTGCCGCAATCTCCTCGAGGATTTCGGCCAGGGGCCGCGATCCGTTGATGTCCTCGAGAATGCTGCTGCGGCACCGCTCCAGTTCCGCCTCGGCTTCCCTCAGCGCCGACATCACGGCGGTCTGCCGGCGTACCTTATGTTCCAATGCCCATCCCCTGGCGATCACGACGAAGACGACGACTAGCAGCAGGCCGAGGACCAGAAGGAGGTTGCGCGTGTTGATCAGAGAGGGGCGCGCGACGATGACAATATCGTCATAGCTGCGCAATAGAATATTGAAAGGCACATGCGCGGTGAAGGCGTTGGAGTGTTCCAGGACGCAGATGCCGGTTACACGAACGTTGGAGCCCAGAGGAATCACCCTGGTGGACGGAACCGGATTATCCGGATGGTGGTAGATGGCGGAGAAGAGCTTGCCATCAGCCGCCAGAACCAGCTCATCCTGTGAAGCCTCCCGCACCTCGGTTTCAACCCGGCCTTCAATCGAAACAAGATCGTCGTGATGGCCGGGCGAGTCATATCCTTTGGGTGACATGGTCTCCCAGGTTGCCGCAAGCGGCGTGACCGGTGCGGGTGTGAGAGTGTCCCTCACCTCGCCATGCTCCAGGTTGAGAAAGCCATCGTGATTATCGGGAAAGCCGGTTGCGTCCGCTGCATCGCCGACTCGTAAAGGTTTGCGAGTCATGGTTGCGATCCATATGCTTTTGGCGCCGTCCTGCAAGACAACGGCTGAACCCGGGAGGTAATAGGTGATGGTTCCATGAACCCGGACCCTGGAAGAGAAATCGCTTCTATGAAAGACCGTGATCACCCGATCCATCGGGGTGACGGGAAGGGACCATGGACTGGAGTCAGCGCGCTTGATGATCCTTACATCGGAAAGCGATTGAATATGTATCAGAATCCCGGTTTCGTTCATCTTGCTGTCGAATTCTTCCGAGGCGACGCCGGTCAGTTCCACTTCGGCATCCAACAGGCTTTCGAGAACGTCTACTTCGTCGCTGTCCACATTTGCATTAAAATAGCCTCCCTCCATAAGCAACTGCAGGCGCATGAAGTGCACCGGTGCTACCAGGCTCAACGTCCGGTCCGCTGTGCGGATCCTCGCATGCACGGTCACCAGCTTGCAATCGGTCTCCGCGCGGATCATCTGATCGAAGCTGGCTGGCTCCGGTTTCGGCAAGGCTCCGTGGCGCAGCAATGCGATATGATCGGCTCTCACAATGGGATTGAAACTTTTCTGCGTTTTTCCTTGCACCAGCACGCGGTCGCCGGGGACCAGTTTGAGATCGTTTGGATAGCTAATATAAATGGCCGCGTCGCCATCCTGCACAAACAAGGTTCTTTCATAACCGCGGTAGTAGGTAACCGTGGCCTGGAAGGCGACGGGCAGCCCCTTGCTGGCCTCGGCGTTGGTGAGGGCATGAATGGCGCGCAGCGAGGTGAGCGTGCCGGGCGGCACGGCCCAGGCAGCCGATGCATAGGCGAAAAGGACGGTGATCGTTAAAATCAGTCTCTTCATCGGAAAGAACCGGGATGGCATCGTTGTTATGCTGCCAGAAGCCATTTTGTTCTTATCGGCATCTTTCGCCGAATAATCAAACCCTCTGGGATTGGCCAAAGGCCTGAACGGGAGCCGAATGCACGGAAAATTAAAGCGTTCTAATTCTACTCCAATGAAAATCTGATGGATGACTTTTTTGGGACAGGGCGCGGTATTGGGGAAGAAGATGCCGCGAGGGGTTCTACACTGAACCAGTGGTTATTTTGACGCTCAAAGCGGTGATCAAAGAATACAATGACAAAAAAACTACGCGTAGGGATTGTTTTTGGCGGGCGGAGCGGGGAGCATGAGGTCTCGCTGCTCTCGGCGGCTTCGATTTTGCAGGCGATTGACCGGCGCAAATTTGACGTGGTGCCGATCGGCATCAACAAGGCCGGGCACTGGCTGACTTCAGGGGCGGCGCAGGGGCTGCTGGAAAGCTCAGGGGCGGCTGTGAGCGGCGGCAATGAGCCCGGCCCAAAACCAAAGAAGCTGCGGGCGGGAGACCCGGCAACAACGCCGGGGGCGCGGGTGCTGGCCGAGGGACAGCCTGCGCTGCTGGCGCCGGAGCCGGAGAAGCCGGCCGCGGCACCGACTCCGGGCGGAGCCGCGGCTTTGGACAGCCATGCGGCGCTGGGCAGCCAGTCCCTGGACGTGGTCTTTCCGGTGCTACATGGAACCTTCGGCGAGGATGGAACGATTCAGGGACTCTTCGAGCTGGCGGGGATCGCCTATGTCGGCTCGGGCGTGCTGGGCTCCTCGGCCGGCATGGACAAAGACGTGATGAAGCGGCTCTTTGCCCAGGCCAAGCTGCCGATCGTCCCGCACGTGACGCTGCTCAGAACCGAGTGGGAACGCGCGCCCAAAAAATCAATCGCTCAGGTGGAGGCGGCGCTGCGCTACCCGGTCTTCGTGAAGCCGGCGAATCTGGGTTCGTCGGTGGGCATCTCCAAGGCTCACGACCGCAAGGAACTGGGACCGGCGTTGACTGAGGCTGCTCGCTTTGACCGCAAGCTGGTAGTGGAACAGGGCGTGGGCGGCAAGAAGGCCAAGGCGCGCGAGTTCGAGGTTGCGGTGCTGGGCAACGACGATCCGCAGGCCAGCGTGGTGGGCGAGATCATCCCCGGCAAGGAGTTCTACGACTACGAGGCCAAGTACCTTTCGGAAGGCTCGGTGCCGGTGATCCCGGCTAAACTCGGCAAGGCCGAGACGAAGCAGATTCGGGAGATGGCCGTCGCGGCCTTCCGCGCCTGCGATCTGTCGGGCCTGGCGCGGGTGGACTTCCTGATGGAGCCGGACGGCAAGCGGCGCATCTATCTGAACGAGGTGAATACGCTGCCGGGATTTACCAGCATCAGTATGTACCCCAAGCTGTGGGAGGCCACGGGGATCGGCTACAAGGAGCTGATTACCCGGCTGATCGAGCTGGCTCTGGAACGCCACGCGGAGAAGAGCCGGACGATTTACAGCAAGGAATAGGGAACAGTTAGCTGGCTGGCGGTGTCTAACTAAATGAGAGAGAAAAAGCGGTTGGAATGCGAGGAGTCTTAATGTTCCCATTAATCCTGTTCCCTGTTCCCTGTTACCTCTCATGCCTTATCCTTGTTGCGAGGAACCTTCAAAATGACATTGCTCGACGCTCCAGAGTTTGACGAAGCCCATGAACGCCGCCGGCTGGTGGTTTTTTACAGCACTGCGGGGCTGCTGTTTGTTCTGTTTGTCGGCTTTTGGCTGGCGGCCGGCCGCCCGGTGGACTATCCCTGGTACTGGAACAGCCACCTGCGGGGCAGAATGACGGTGAACAGCTTCCTCGGAGCGGTCGAGAAGAACGACCTGCCGGCGGCTTATGGCATCTGGATTCACGACAAGGACTGGCAGCAGCATCCGGCGGCTCAGCAAACGTACACTTATGGCCGCTTCCAGCAGGACTGGAGTTCGCACAGCCCGGACAACGAGTATGGATCCATTCAGAGCCACCGGATTGTGGAGGCGACAATGCATGGCAATGTGCTGCTGATGGCCATCTACATCAACGGGCGCAAAAGCAAGGCGCTCGACCTGGACTACGATCCCAAGACGCACGCGCTGAACTTCTCGCCCGAGGATGTACAGCTCTACCTTGGGCCGTAAAGAGCTTGGCCAGCGGAGTTAGCACGGTTAGCGGTGTTCGCCGGAGATTTGCTTGGATGGGCTCCATTCTCTTCGCAGCAAGGCGCTGAGGATGGAGCCTTTTGTCTTTATTTGGCTGAGTGTGCGGCAGTAAGCTCGGCCAGCGTCTTCTCCAGGCTGGCAATGTCTTCCACATTCAATCCGGGCCTTTGCGCCGGATCGATCTGTTTGAGCAGGCCGCAGAGCACCTTGCCGGGGGCCATCTCAATGAAGGTATCCGCGCCCGCGGCGATCAGCGACTTCATGCAGTCCACCCAGCGAACCGTGCCGGTAACCTGCCAGGTGAGCGCCTCCAAAACCTCCGCGGCGGTCGTGACCATCTTGCCACTGACGTTGGAGGCAACGGGAATCTTCGGATCGGCCAGCGTAAAGCCGCCCAGCACCCGCGCCACTTCTTCCTGGGCGGGCTGCATCAGGGTGCAGTGGAAAGGCGCGCTGACGGGGAGCATGACTGCGCGGCGGGCGCCTTTGGCCTTGGCGATCTCTGAGGCCTTCTCGACGGCCGCCAGCGCGCCGGAGATGACCGTTTGGGTGGGGGAGTTGAAGTTGGCGGCGGAGACGGTCAGGCCGGTCTCCTGGGCGGCTTCGGCGCAGGCCTCGGCCACCTGTTCCGGGGTGAGCGAGAGGATGGCAGCCATGCCTCCCTGGCCGGCGGGAAAGGCCAGTTGCATCGCCCGTCCGCGCGCCCGGACAAAGCGCACCGCGTCAGCGAACGAGTAGGTTCCGGCGGCCACGTGGGCGGACCATTCGCCCAGCGAGTGGCCCGCGGCGAACTCCGGCTTGATTCCATGCAGGGCCAGCACGCGCAGCGTGGCGATGCTCACCGTCAGAATGGCCGGCTGGGTGTTCTCCGTCTGCTTGAGCTCTTCCACTGGCCCCTCGAAGCATAGCTTGGAGAGCGGGAAGCCGACGGCCTCGTCAGCCTCGGCGAAGGTCTCGCGGGCTACGGGAAAGCGCTCGGCAAGCTCGCGACCCATGCCCACGGCCTGCGAACCCTGCCCCGGAAAGAGAAACGCAATTTTGTTAGACATTGCAGAGATAATTTTACCGGATGGGGGCGGGCAAAGCGCAATAGAGGCGATTCTTTATGCAAGGGGAGATAGCTTTGAAAATGCGCGGCTTTAGCTCACGGGGGAATTCGACCTCATAGACCTATCATTTTCAGAGGATTCCTCCACTGCCGGCCAGCGATAATGCGCAGCGGCGCGCTCCGCATAAAACGCTTCGTCGCTGCACGGCTCGTACCCTCGTTTATCGGACCTCGTAGAGCGTGCTGCCGTGAGCCGGTAAGGTCACGCTGACTTCCTTCGATTCCTTGAAGCCGCCTTCGCTCCACACATTCTGGGCCAAATGCTTGCCGCCCTCCAGGCCAAGCTGCTTCCAGCTCGCGTGCAGTGTAACCGGCGTGTCGGCGAGGTTGAAAAAGCCAAAAAACTCCGCGTAATTCCTTGCGCCCGGAGCGTTGATCGTTGCCCGCCACACACGCGCATTTGCAAAGCTTGCGCCCAGGCCGGCGAGATCAACCGGATGGCTGTACGTCACATTCTGGTTCATGAAAAGGACCGACTGATTGGAGATTAGCGACCGCGTAAAATCGTCCAGCCTGGTCAGATTCGCGCCCAGAATCAGCGGCGAGCGGGCGATGGCCCATAGCGTGAACTCGGTCTGCTGCTCGTCGTGCGTCAGCCGCGACTGGCGCGGCTCGCCCCATCCCGGATGCGGCCCAAGCCAGCCCCACGGCAGCATATCCGCGTCCGGCCAGTTGCCCGGCTTCACATATGGAACCCACTTGGCAATGCGGTCGAACTCGCCGCGCAGGCCAAAGGGAAACTCGTCCCACTCTGGCTTGGACGGCAAGACCCAGCCGTCCCAGTGATCGTTGGTGATGCGCCACATCTGCGCGTACTCGGCCACCTCGGCCGCGTGCTCCAGTTGCGTCGGCCCCGGCGAAAGGCTCAGCACGATCGGACGCCCTGTCTTCTTGATCGCCACGGCAATCTGGCGAATCTCGGTGGGCCGGTAGGGGTGGTCGCTGATGCAATCCACTTTGATGTAATCCAGCCCCCAGCCCGCGTAGAGCTTCAGCATCGAGTCGTAATAAGCCTGCCCGGCGGCGTTGTCGGCAACGCCCCAGTTGCCATCATCCCAGCCGCATGGGGATTTGAGGTCGGCGGCATCGGTGGCGTGAAAGCTCGTCCCGGCGATAGGCAGATTATCCTTGACCGCCTGGCGCGGAATCCCGCGCACAATGTGGATGCCGAACTTCAGTCCCTGCTGGTGAACCCAGTCGGCCAGCGGCTTGAAGCCCGCCCCATTTGCCGACGTGGGAAAGCGGCTCACCACCGGAAGCAGAATCCCGTTCCCGTCTAGCAGATACTTTCTCTCCGCCAGGTTTGCGCCGAAGGGGTTCTCCATGTACCAGCCCTCGTCGATCACCGCATACTGCCAGCCGAACTGCTTCACCGTAGCGAGCACTGAGGCATTGGCCTTGAAGTCAGTCTCGTTGATGGTCAGCCCATAGGCGTCCCAACTGTTCCAGCCCATCGGCGGCGTGGGCGCGGGGTTCTGGGCGGGAGTGAGCGTTGCGGCAACGACAAAGAGAAGAGCGGCGAGAAACCAGCGTAGGCGTTCCATGCCGGAACAATATCACAATCGCCGGGACATCCGCAGCAATCTGTAACGCTGGGTGGGCGGATTCAAGGTACAAGCGCATTGCCGTTCTGGTCAGCGAAACCGGCCTCTGGTACTGTGCGATAAGCTGGTGCGAGGGCATATTTTGGCAAGCGAAGGAGCAAGAGCGCGATGAAATTAATCCTGGGAATCGATGGCGGCGGAACGCGCACGCGCGCCTCCATCCTGGCCGGTGACAAGCTTCTGGCACACGCCGAGAACGGCTCCATCAAGCGCTTGCGCGTGGGAGCGGAGGCCGCCGAAACTCATCTCCGCGCGCTTCTCAAAGAGGTCTACGCACAGGCTGGCGTCACCGGAGTCTACGCCGCCTCGGTGGGCGTGGCCTCTGCCTCCATGCCCGGCACCGCGGAGTGGATCACGGCGGTTTTCAACGATTTTGCCATCGAACGCTCCGAGGTCGTCGGCGACGAGGTGATCGCGCTCGACGCGGCCTTCCACGGCGGCCCGGGAATCCTGCAAATTGCCGGTACCGGCTCGAACACCATCGGCCGCGCGCCCGACGGCAGCCGCGAGACAGCCGGCGGATGGAGTTCGCATCTGGGCGACGAGGGCTCCGGCTATTGGATTGGGCTGCACAGCCTGCGCCGCGCGCTCAAAGCTCATGACCGCGAGCAGCCCACGCAAATTCTTGAAAAAATTGGCGAAATCTGGGGCACGCCCGACCTGGACGATCTGGTGAACCTGGGTGACAGCACCCCTGGTCCGGACTTTGCCGCCCTCGCTCCGGCGATCAACGAACTGGCCGAAGCCGGCGACCCGGTTGCGGTCGAGGTTCTGCGCCAGGCAGCGGCTGATCTGGTCGAGTTTGTGTTGCTGGTCCGCGCCAAGCTCCGCCGCAAGCACAAGATCGCAGGCGAAGTTCCAGTAGCCTGGACCGGCGGCGTCATCGAGCACATGACGCTGGTCCGCGAGGCCTTTTTTGCTGGCTTGAAAGCTGCCGCGCCGTTGATGCCGGTTGGCCGTGAGTCGGTCGTTTCGCTCGAAGGCGCGTTGTGGCGGGCCACGCGGCTCGCCGAAGCTGCCGACTCAGCAAATTAGAGCGATCATATCCCCCATTAGGACTTGAAGGGGGAACGCCGGGTGCCGGGTGCCCCAGGTCCCAAATGCGGGATCTGGGAAACCACGAACCCCATGGCGCGCAAGCGCCGTCTGACACACCGCAGGTGCCTAAGCCAGCAACTCCCCGACAATCCCCGCCGCTGCCTGGAGCGCCGCGTCGATCTGGGACTGGTCCTTGCCGCCGGCTTCGGCGATCTCCGGCTTGCCGCCGCCGGATCCGCCGACCAGCTTGGAGACAGCGCCAACCAGCTTCCCGGCCTGGATGCGCTTGGTGAGGCCGGGCGTGACTCCGGCGATAAGGGCGACCTTGCCCTCCGGCTGCGCCGAGGCCAGTATAACCACGCCCTCGCCCAGCTTCTGCTTGAGGTTATCGACGAGCGTGCGAAGCTGGCCGCGCTCCAGCGAGTCGGCGCGCAGCGTTACCAGGCGCACGCCCTTCACTTCGACGCCACGGCTCATGGCCTCGTCCAGAGCGCTGGCGGCCGACTTCATGCGCGCCTCTTCCAGTTCGCGGCGCAGGCGCTTGAGCTCGTCTTCCTGCGCGGCCAGCTTGGCGCGGAAGGCCTCTGAAGCGCTGCTGCCTTCGGGAGCTGGAGCAAGCTGCGCAACGATTTGCGCGACGTCATAATCCTGGCGGAAGGCGGCCAGAGAGCCAAAGCCGCTGATCGCCTCCAGACGGCGCACGCCGGAGGAGACCGAGCCTTCGCTGACAATTTTGATCAGGCCGATCTCGCCGGTGGCGCGGGTGTGCGTGCCGCCGCAAAGCTCGGTCGAAAAACCATCCGAGAGCTTGACCACCCTCACCTTGTCGCCGTACTTCTCGCCGAAGAGCGCCATCGCATGGTACTCGCTGACGGCCACGTCGATGGGCACGTCTTCGATGGTGACGACCTCGGCGTTGGCCAGCACCTCGCGGTTGACGATGGACTCGATCTCTTCCAGTTCCTCATCGGCCACCTGGGCAAAATGAGAAAAGTCGAAGCGCAGCCGATCCGGATGGACCGATGAGCCGGCCTGCTTCACGTGCGTGCCGAGAACCTGGCGCAGCGCGGCGTGGAGGAGGTGGGTTCCGGTGTGGTTGCGGCGGATCGCGTTGCGGCGGTCGGCATCAACTTGAGCATCAACGATATCATTAACGTGAAGAACATCCCTCGGAACTATTCGAATTGCACGAACGCCCTGTATTGGAGTAACAGAATCGATTACATCCGCCACAATTAAATCGCTGTGCGGTGAATAAAGCCAACCTGTATCACCAATCTGGCCTCCAGACTGAGCATAGAAAGGTGTGCGATCAAGAACGATCCAGCAATTCTGATTCTTGATGGCTTCGAACATCGGTTTTTCGTCCAGAGATAGAATGGCCAATATCCGGGCACTTTCTGCACGATTCGATTTATATCCGAGGAAATCTAAATTAAAAGTTTCCGGATATGAAGGATTATTCATCTGTCCTATAGCTATAGTTCGATAGGGGTTTCGACCTGCCTGAAGTTCGCTGTAATATCGACTAACGCTCTTCTGGCTCCCGCCCTTCCAACTGACGCGCGCGCGGGCTTGCTCTTCGGCGCGGGCAGCTTCAAAACCGGCATCGTCGAAGAGCACCTCAGCATCGTGGCACGCATCTTGTATGAAGTCCTTGGGCAAACCAAAGGTTTCATACAAGTGAAATGCTTTTGCACCATTGAGGACTGCACGGCATAGATGTCGTTTACTTTCATGAACGGTCGATATGTATCCAGACTTCAGCAGCGTCCGATACTTTTCAGAGAACGATAGTTTTTCATACCGTTCATTCAATTGGCCATTTAGTCTTGCTACTTCGCATAATTGTTCCAAAGTTCTTTGATCCATATCTTCATCGTCAAAGTTATGGATAGCAATTTCCATTGCTGCTTCAAGCGCTTCGTTGAGCTTTTTCAGTCCAATATTCAGCACCCGGTCAAACTGCTTCTCTTCCGCCAAAACAACTTTGGCCACACGACTAGCAGAGTCTTTCAACTCAGGGTAGGCACCTTGCATCAGGTCGCGCACTTTATCGACCATTTGATATAGAAACGGCTGCTCCTGCCCCAGCAAGCGTCCATGGCGAATGCCACGGCGGATAATTTTACGCAATACGTAGCCCCGACCTTCGTTCATAGGCAGCACGCCGTCATTGATGAGAAAAGTCGCCGCGCGGGCGTGATCTGCAATGATGCGGAGGCTGGCGGAATTCAATCGCTCCTTTTCGTAAATCATCTCCGTCAACTCTGGCGTTGGGAGTTGGGGGTTCCATGCTGTAGGCGATCCGATATCGGGGTTGAACGAGTAATTGAAACCAGTCAACTCTGCCGCACTATCAATCAGCGGCGTAAACAGGTCGGTCTCGAAGTTAGAAACTTTGCCTTGCAGGACGGCGGCCAGTCGTTCGAGGCCTGCGCCGGTGTCGATGGAAGGCTTGGGCAGCGGGGTCAGGGTGTAGGTGGTGGCCTTGGTGGCGGGGTCTACGATGGCCGAGCGGTCGAATTGCATGAAGACCAGGTTCCAAATCTCCACGTAGCGGGCTTCGTCCTTGCCAAAGGGCAGGTCCACTCCGGACGTTTCCGCCGCCTCAATGCCCATGTCGTAGAAGATCTCCGAGCAGGGGCCGCAGGGGCCGGTCTCGCCCATCTGCCAGAAGTTGTCCTTGAGACCGTATTCGTGGATGCGCTCTTTGGCGACGCCGGCCTCGATCCAGTATTGCTCCGCTTCGTCATCGCGCGGGACGCCATTCGCAGGGTCGCCTTCGAAGATCGTCACGTAGAGGCGTTCCTTGGGAATGTTGAACCATTCCGGGCTAGTCACCAGCTCCCAGGCGTAGGCGATGGCCTCGCGCTTGAAGTAGTCTCCGAAGCTGAAATTGCCCAGCATTTCGAAGAAGGTGTGGTGGCGGCGNNTCGTTGACGGGCGCCAGCGAGGAAGAATGCACGCGGCGGTGGCCCTTCGATTCAAAAAAGCGCAGAAACGCTTCGCGGATTTCGTTTCCAGAGCGAATTTCCATAGCTTTATCAGTGTATCCAATGCGGCCCACGCCCCACACGTGGGAGAATGGAGGGTAGACCGCTATGACCAACGAGATCAACAAAGAATCCCTGCCCACCCCCGAAGCCACGCCTGAGCCGGCCGCCGAGGCCGTCGAAGAAATCGCGCCTCTGCCAGCCGTTGAGCCGGTTCCTGAGTCAGTTGCTGAGCCGGTCCCGGAGAGCGCCCCGGAGCCCGTCGTTGAGCCGGTCGCCGCTCCTATCGCCGAGCCAGCGCCGAAGCCCCTCGCCGCCCCAATCGTCGAGCCGGCCCCCGCGCCCGTAGCCGAGCCGATTGAAGAGCCTCAGGAGTCCTTTGCCAACCAGCTCCGCGACTTCGAGCGCAGCCACTCGCATCGCGGCGAACCCGGCCAGCGCCAGCTCAAGGGCGTCGTCATCTCGCTCACCACTGAGCAGGTCTTCCTCGACATCGGCTACAAGACCGAGGGCGTGCTGCCCCGCTCGGCCTTCGACGCGAACGCCGACGCCGTCAAGATCGGCGACAGCTTCCCGGTCTCGGTCACGGGCCGCAACGAGGAGCACTACTACGAGCTCTCGCGCTTCAAAGTGGCGCAGCCCCGCGACTGGTCGGCTCTGGAGACCGCCTTCGCCGAGAAGCTGGCCGTTGTCGGCACTGTCACTGAGGTAATCAAAGGCGGCGTTTCCGTGGATGTGGGTGTCCGCGCCTTCATGCCCGCCAGCCGCAGCGGAACCAAGGACGCGGCGGAGCTAGAAAAGCTGGTGGGAACGCAGATCACCTGCCGCATCACCAAGCTCGATGTCACCGACGAAAATATCGTCGTAGACCGGCGCGTGGTTCTTGAAGAGCAGGCGCGCGGCCTCACCGAAATCCGCCGCGACGCGATGAAGGAGGGCGACACGGTCACGGGCACGGTCCGCAGCATCATGCCCTACGGCGCATTCATCGACCTGGGAGGCATCGACGGCCTGCTGCACGTCTCCGACATCTCCCACATCCGCGTCACCAAGACGGAAGACGTGCTCTCCGTCGGCCAGGAACTCCAGCTTAAAATCCTCAAAATCGATCCGGAGACCAAAAAAATCTCCCTCGGCCTCAAGCAGCTACAGCCCGAGCCATGGCAAACCATGACCCTCGTCGCCGGGCAGCGCATCACCGGCACGGTCACGCGGCTGGCCGACTTTGGGGCGTTTGTCGAAATTGAACCCGGCATCGAAGGCCTCATCCACATCTCGGAGATGTCCTATGGCAAGAAGCTGCGCCACCCCAGCGACATGCTCAAGCAGGGCGACCGCGTGGACGCCGTCATCCTCGGCATCAAGCCGGAGGAGCACCGCATCTCGCTCGGACTGAAGCAGACGCTCACCGACCCCTGGACCGAAGTGCAGCGCAACTTTCCCGTCGGCTCGCAGATTGAAGGCCCCGTCACCAAGCTGATGAACTTCGGCGCTTTTGTGCAGTTGGCCGACGGCGTCGAAGGCCTGGTCCACATCAGCGAGATCACCGCCGAGCGCCGCCTCAACCACCCCTCGGATGTGCTGCGCGTGGGACAGATCGTCAAGGCGCAGGTCCTGGCTATCGACCTGGAAAAGCGCCAGATCAAGCTCAGTATGAAGGTCTTCGTCCCCACCGAGATCGACGAGTACATCGCCGAGCACAAGGTTGGCGACTCCGTCTCCGGCCGCGTCATCGGGCAGTCTCCAAGCCTCATCCATGTCGAACTGGGCGACGGCATTCGCGCCATCTGCCACGTTGGCTCCAGCGATGCAGCGCCTTCGGCGCCTGACGAAGCGGCAGCCGCATCCTCGAAGCCGAAGTCGAAATCCAAGGCTAAAGCGGCAGCCGAAGCCAAGCCTGATATGTCGAGCCTCTCGTCGATGCTGAAAGCCCGCTGGCAAGGCAACGCCCCCGCCGCCCAAGCGAAACCTGAACCGCTCAGCGAAGGCCAGATCCGCGGCTTCAAAATTACCAAGCTGGAGCCCGACGCCAAGAAAATCGAAGTGGAGCTGGCGTAGAGCGTTCACTCTGCTTTCCGCCAACTAAGTTGGCCTCTGCTCACGCGCCCCAACCCTTGGCCCGCTCGACGGCACGCTGCCAGCGTCCGCGGCGCTCGGCTCGCTCGGTGGCATCCATGCGCGGTTCAAAGTGCACGTCGCCTTGGCGCTTGGCACGCAACTCTTCCGGATTGGCCCAGAAGCCGGTTGCGAGGCCGGCCAGATAGGCAGCGCCCAGCGCGGTCGTCTCTGTCACCAGCGGGCGCACCACCGGCACGCCCAGCACGTCGGCCTGGAACTGCATTAAGAGGTTGTTCACCGCCGCGCCGCCGTCCACGCGGAGGGTAGCCAGCGGCGTGGTTTCGCTCTGGACCGCTTCCAGCACGTCGGCCACCTGGAAGGCGATGCTCTCCAACGCAGCGCGGGTAATGTGTCCCGGTGAAGTGCCGCGGTGCAGGCCGATCAGCATTCCGCTGGCGTGCGGGTCCCAGTGCGGCGCGCCCAGGCCGACAAAGGCCGGCACAAAGACCACTCCGCCGGAGTCGGGCACAGAGGCCGCGAGCGCCTCCACTTCGGCCGAGGAGCCGATAAGCTTGAGGTTGTCGCGCAGCCATTGCACCACCGCGCCACCGATGAAGATGCTCCCCTCCAGCGCGTACTCCAGCCGATGCTCGGCGCTGGCCGCGAGTGTGGTAATCAGCCGGTGCTTGGAGCGCACGAAGCCAGTTCCATTGCCATCCACTCCGGTCCCGATGTTCTGCAAGAGGAAGCAGCCGGTGCCGTAGGTGTTCTTGGCCTCGCCCGCCCGCCAGCACAACTGACCGAAGAGCGCCGCCTGCTGGTCGCCGGCGATGCCCGCAATGGTCACGCCGCCCAGGCCGAGGGTGGTGGTCACCTCGCCCACGCGCTCGCTCGACCAGACCACCTCCGGCAACAGGCTGGCGGGAATGTTGAAGATGCGCAGCAGTTCCGCGTCCCACTCGCCCTTGACGATATTGAAGAGCAGCGTCCGGGAGGCGTTGGTCACGTCGGTCACGTGGCGCTGTCCGCTGGTCAAATGCCAGATCAGCCAACTGTCCACAGTGCCGAAGGCCAGCTCGCCGCGCTCGGCCCGCGCCCGCGCACCGGGGACGTTGTCCAGAATCCAGCCCACCTTGGTCGCGGAAAAATACGGGTCCAGCACCAGGCCGGTGCGGGCGGAGACCGCATCTTCGACGCCGCTCTCGACCAGCGCCTCGCACTGCGCGGCGGTGCGACGGTCCTGCCAGACGATGGCCGGATAGATCGCCTTGCCGGTCGCGCGCTCCCAGACGATCACCGTCTCGCGCTGGTTGGTAATGCCGAGGCCGGCCACGTCCCTCCACCCCACGGACGAAGACCTGTCCGTGGGGGCCCCGGGTGTGCGAGGCAGCGCGCCCGCCCGTCCCAGCGCCTCCACCGCGCAGGCGAGCTGGCTGGTCAGAATTTCGGTGGGGTCGTGTTCCACCCAGCCGGCTTGCGGGTAGAACTGCTCGAACTCATGCTGCGCCGTCGAGGCAATCGCGCCCGCCTCGTCAAAGAGAATAGCGCGGGAGCTGGTGGTGCCCTGGTCGAGTGCAAGGATGTAAGCCATTCTGTCGAGTCCGCCTTCGGACCTCAGTCAAACACGGCTGGCTACTCTACGGCAACAGGCCTGAGCCGATAGTGGAAGCCAGATTCCAAATTTAGCTCATTGAGGATAATCTAAGGGCGAGCAGTCGGCGAACAGCCGCGCGCGATTGCTTCCCGGAGCACCTTGCGCATAGCGCCGATGGCCGCGGAAATCTCATCGCCGCTGGAGACGGGCCCATGGCCGCCGACGATGAAGCCGGGCTTGAGCCGTTCAATCCGATCCAGCGATTCGAGCCACTGCTGCCAGTCTGCGCTGCCTCCCGCGTCCAGGTTCGGAAGATATTCGCGCACCACGCAGTCGCCCGCGAACAAGACGCTCTCCTGTGGAAGCCAGACCGAGAGATTCGTCTGAGTGTGCCCCGGAGTTAGCAAGATCTCGGCTTTCAGGCCACCCAGATCGAAGGTAATTTCGTTGTGAATCGGGCAGTTCGGATTGGTTAGATTGGTCCGATAATAAAATGCCTGCGCCTCGTGGCGAGCACGGCGCGCGGGATCGGGAATCGCATCGTTGAACTCGGCGATCTCCGCTTGAAATTCATCGGGCGTGCGCGCGATCCCCGAATGGCCCCACACGTCAATCCCCAGCTCGCGGAAGTAACCGTTGCCGCCGATGTGATCGAAATGCTTCTCGGTGTTAATGACACGCAGCTTGTTACCGGGCCGCGCGGCGCTAGCGTAGCCGTGAATGGTTTGCGCGGCGAGCCGGTTGCCGCCTGTGTCTACTATCAAAGTCATTTCATCGCCGGCGATGAACCCAGCATTGACACACCAAGGCAACGAGTATCCCAGTCCTGTAACCGCATAGCAATGATCGGTGAGCCGCATACGAATAGATTATCGCGCCCTGCTCCTATCCTCCGGAATTCCCCGGCGAATTCATTGCTTTGTGGAGATATTGCAAACGGATGAAAATGGCCGCGCTTGTTCACTGATGGGGTACGCCGATCGTGTCAGGGGTCGCATTCTTAGCGAAGTTACTGTATTCTATAGATGATGCCCCGCGTGTTGGAGGCAAATCCAACGGAGGTAATACACAATGGCAGATACCATGAAGAAAACTAAAGCTACAGCAAAACCGCGCAAAACCGCAACAAGAAATGAGAAAGCTGCTCAGCCTCCCAAGCTGGCCATGCCCTCGCGCGCTGAAATCGAGGTGCTTGCGCAGAAGTACTGGGCGCAGCGCGGCTACACCGATGGATACGCGGAGCAGGATTGGCTGCGAGCCGAGCATGAACTGCTTCAGATGGCTTCCTGAAATCAGATGGCTTCCTGAAACAGACAATCAATCCGGAATTTTCTCTTACTCACTTTGCTGTGATTACAAGGTCAGTGTGAGTTACACAGAGACGGACTGCCTCACATCCTGCGCCATATGCGGGATGCATGGTCTGCCGCCCAAAGACAGAGTTCAACTTACCGGGGCCAGCTTGCTGCCAGCGGCTTTCTTCAGGATGCAGAAGGCCTGCGCCTCGGTCGAGGTTCCGGGGCTGTCGAAGTTGGTGGTCTCCCAGGTTTCAATAACGAGACCCGGGAGACACTAGAAAGCAACTCGCGAGAGAAAGGGCGGATGCTCCATCAGCCGTTGGCGCGCCCCGCAATCAGCATTGACTCAAGAATCTGTTCCGAGACTTCCTTGACGGAGCCCGGTGAGTGCGAGAGAAAGAGCGTGTTGGTCTTGTCGCTTTCGCCAATGGACTTGAGCGTGTCGAAGTACTGCGTGACCATGACCAACTGCATCACGTCCTTCGACGACGCGCCGTCCACCACCTTCTGGAACTGCTCGATGGAGACCTGCAGGCCTTCGATGATCGCCTTGCGCTGATTGGCGATGCCCTGGCCTTGCAACGCCTTGCTCTCGGCCTCGGCCTCGGCCTTCTTGACGACCAGAATCTTCTCCGCCTCGCCGCGGGCGTTGGCGGCCACCTGCTCGCGCTGGGCGGCATTGATGTCGTTCATCGCCGACTTCACCTTCTGGTCGGGAACGATGTCGGTGACCAGCACATTCACAATCTCGAAGCCGAAGGTGGCCATGTCCGCGTCCAGCTCCTGCTTGACGGCGGCGGCGATCGACGACTGCGAGGCGAAGACCTCATCCAGCGTCATCCCCGGCACGTGGCCGAGAATTACCTGCTCGACGTAGGACTTGATCTGCGCCGTCGGGTCGGCGAGCTTGTAGAAGGCGTCGTAGACCTTCTCTGGGCGCACGCGATTCTGCACCGAGATGGGAATGGTGACGAAGACGTTGTCCTTGGTCTTGGTCTCCATGGTCAGCGAAATCTGGCTGACGCGCAGACTCACAACGCCGGCTACCGCGTCGAAGAACGGCAACTTCCAGTTCAAGCCTGGAGTGGCAATCCGCTTGAACTCGCCGAAGTGCGTGATGACGGCGACCTCCGCCGTGTTGACGGTGAAGAAGCTGCTGAGAAAAATGATGAGAACGATGAGAGCCGCGGCTCCCACGGGAATCAGAAACATCGGGTCCATTCAAAGCCTCCGTTGCCTCATTTTGAGGCAACGGAGAATTATACAGGAGCGGGATAATGGCAGGATTGAGGCCAATGACACAATCGTATCGAGCAGGGGCCTGAAGGTGCCTGCTCCCTATGAACAAAGCTGGTTGAGAGTTGGGTCTTCTCCATTCTTTTGTAAAACAGGTGGGGACTGGTTGACCATTTAGCGGGTTAGCCACCGCTTCGCGGTGATCGCGAGTTAGCAAGTTAGCGGGTTCATTGCCAGCGTAACTCGTAAACGCGAGTCGGGCTGCTCCCTGCGTTCATTGATTCTTACCGCTGCAAAATCTTGCCGACGTAAACGCCGAACGGCCCCAGTTGAATTGCTTTGAGCGAGTCGGGATCGGCTGCGCCGGGGGTCTTCAGCAGCGTCTTGAGCTTGCCGTTGAAGCCGGGAACGCTCAAGCCGACCGTCTGCGGCTGGGCGGTGAAGTTGACCGAAACCACCACCGGCGGGCCGCCCGGAGCCTTGCGCATCCAGCTCAGGACTTTGGTGTTCTTCGTATCCAGCATGGTGTTGCGGCCGCGCTCAAAAGCCGGGATCGTCTTCTTGAGGCGGATGACGTTCTCGTACCAAGCCAGCAGCGAGTTGGGATCGCGGCTCTCGGCGGCGACGTTGATCGCGTTGGCGCTGGGAGGCACCGGCAGCCAGGGCTTCGCCTTGGAGAAGCCGGCATTGGCGCTCGCGTCCCACTGCATAGGCGTGCGCTCGCCGTCGCGGCCCTTCTCGTTGGGCCAGCCGGTGATGCCGATGGGGTCTTTCACATCCTCTTTGCGTGTGGGCGGCGTGGTCATCATGCCGATCTCGTCGCCGTAATAGAACTGCGCCGCTCCCCGGCTCAGGAACAAGACCGTTGCCAGCGCGCGCTGAATATCTAAGTCATGGACGCCATCGCCGTAGCGAGCCTGCACGCGCGGGTTGTCGTGGTTATCAAAGAGCAGCAGCGGCGTGTTATCGCCGATCTTCGTTTCCACGTCATTCAGTTTGGCGCGGAAGGCGGTCACATCCAACTTATTAATGAAGGCCACCTGCGTGTCCATCGGCAGATGAAACTCCGGCTTGCCGGCTGGGCCATACATCTTAGCCAGTTCGGCGACGTTGGGCAGATAGGTCTCGCCGATCAGCACGCGCGTGCCGGGAAAGGCCGCCGAGCTGAATGTGTCGGTGTGCGCGCGCATCTCCTGCATCACCGTATGCACGCCGGGCAGATTGTCGGTCTTCGAGTCATTCAGCACCGGGTCGCCGTAGGCGTTGACCAGCGGCTTGCCGTCCTTGTCCTTGACGACGCCCTCGTCGGTCAGGCTGGGGTCTTCAAAAAGGCAAGTGATCGCGTCAAAGCGGAAGCCGGCGACGCCGCGCTTGAGCCAGAAGCTGATGATCTCCTTGAAGGCCTCATGCACCTTGGGGTTGTTCCAGTTCAAGTCCGGCTGCTGAATGTAGAACTTATGGTAGTAATACTGCCGCGTGGCCGCGTCCCACTGCCAGGCTGAGTGGCCGAAGAGTGACTCCCAGTTATTGGGCGGCGCGCCTTGATCGGTGGCCGTCTCGCCCTTGCCATCGCGCCACACGTACCAGTCGCGGTAGGAATTCGCGCGCGAGGAGCGCGATTGCAGGAACCAGGGATGCTTGTCCGATGTGTGATTCATGACCATATCCATGAGGATGCGAATATGGCGCTTGCCGGCCTCGGCTACCAGGCGGTCAAAGTCGGCCAGGGTGCCGTACTTGGGGTCGATGTTCTTGTAGTCTGAGATGTCATAGCCGAAGTCCACCTGCGGCGAGGGATAGCAGGGAGTGAGCCAGATGGCGTCAATGCCCAGCTTCTTCAGGTAGTCCAGCCGCGCGGTAATGCCGTTCAGGTCGCCGATGCCGTCGCCGTTCGAGTCCTGAAAGCTGCGCGGGTAGATCTCGTAGATGACGGCATTCTTCCACCACTCCCGCTCGCTGGCGGAGGGAGCGCCGGCGGGATGCCGGGCGGGAGGTACGGGCGAGGGCTGCGCGCCAGCGGTAAGTGTTGCGGCCCCTAGAAACAGAGCCAGAACGGCTCGCCAGATTGCTTTTGTATCCATAGGCCTCCTCCTTGTTAGCCTCCTGCCGAAATCAGGTTCAGTAATGGCGCTGAAAGTGAAGCTATCACGCCGGCGCGGGCCGAGGGAACCATGCCGCTCTCTCTATTTTCTACGGGAGATCACCCATCGCTGGAGTAGAAACTGCTTTCTTCCGGTCAACACCGATGCCAAACTTCGGCTCCTCGCGCGTACCCTCGATGTGGATAGGAACCTCGGTCCCGGCTCCGTCTTTCTTGAAGTGGCGGTCGACCGGCTTGAGCAGCAATCCCTTCCAGCCGCCCACCATCTTCGAGACGGAGGCATCCATCTTCGCGGTTCCATCAAAGTTCAGCGCGCCGCCATCCAGGCCATAAGTGCCTTTGAGTTCGATCTTCGCTCCCGGCACGGTGTAATCGAGCGCCGGCAGCGTGATCACCCCGCCCGCCAACTGGAAGCTGCTTTCCATGTGCGAAAGGAAGCTCGCCGGATCGGCGGTCTTCACATCTCCCGGCCGCCCCTGGCCGCGCAGGCTCAGATCCGCGATGCGCCCCTGAATCTTCGCGCTGGTGAAGCGCGCCTTATCCAGCGCAAACCTGCCGTCCAGCTTCAGCCGCTCATGGATCGGCGACGTCCCCGGCGGAATGTGCAGTTTGGTCTTTACCGTCACATCGCCGGTCAGAATCACGTTGTTTGAGCGGCTGGCCAGGCGCAGAAAATCCTCAATCCGCGCGCGGTCCACGTTGACCGTGAGCGCAATGTCGTGGCCGCCGTACAATTGCTTGCCCTCGACCACCGCTCCCCGAACGCGCACAATCGCTCCCTGCGCGGTAAAGTGCGAGTGCCCCAGCGTCGCATCCACCGGCTCCAGCCAGGTATCCCCATTGGTCCCATCCACGCGTGCGTGAAAGCGCGTGGTCAGCGGGAGCGCGTTGCCATAGTGCGTCAGCCGGAAGTCCGGCGTCCGGGTTTCTCCATCCACCGTCAGGTCGCGCAACGTACCCTCGAAGTGCCCGGTGGAGTCGAGAATCCCCGCAATCCCCTTGAAGGTGGCCAGGTCGGCGTGCTCGAAGCGGTAGTTGCCGGCCAGCGGCGACTCGCCGGGATCGTTCTTCTGCCAGGGCCCAAAGCTGCCTGTGGTTTTGATTGTTCCTCGCGGCTTGGGGTTGGTCAGTTCGGCGTCAAAACCCATCGCTCCGCCCGAGGCGATATTGGTCAGGCTGAGGCGCGCTATCGCAAATTCCAGAGGCAGCTTGTCCGGCTTGTCGGTTTCCATGATCAGCTCGGCACCAGTGCACTCGATCCTGTTTACGTCAAAACTCACCAGCGACGATACCCCCCTGGGCTTGACAGCGGCCTCGGAGCCGCCCGCGCTGGTCTCGGCGGGATGCTCAAAGTGCGACCTCGGCGGCATTTGGATGCTCAGCCCCTTCAGCTCGACTACCGAAATATGAATCGCCTCGCCCGGACGGTAGCGCAGCGGCGCGTGAAAGCGAAAATCTTCGAGGCGAATCAGCGGCTCGCCCTGCCCTGCCGGAACTCCCACGCCCTCGACCTGCGCCGGCGGCCAGATGCGCAGCCCCTTGCCCTCGGCCCACAGCCCGTTGACCAGCGACACATGAAAGCTGTCCAGCTCCACCCGCGCGTGGAAGCGGCTTTCAAGCCCCACCACAATGCGCGCGCGTAAATACGGCTCCACGCGGCGCAGCCCCAGGTCCACAACCACGGCCGCTACTGCCAGCGCGAGCAGTAGGCCGCCCGCAACCCACTTCGCCCATCCGTGCCTGCGCCAGAACGATTTTGGTTGCACCGTCAAGCCCGCCTTCCGTTTGGCTATTATTGTCGCAGAGTTCCATCCAGCGAAAATGGTTAATCCCGGACACAACGAGTGTTTCGGCTGTAAACTGAAACCAGATTGAGGTCTGGAATCCGCCATGCGACCGTCTGAAGTATTGCCGCAGCATCGGGAGACGATACGCCAGCTTGTGCTTCAGGCCGGCATGGCGAATCCGCGCGTCTTCGGAAGCGTGGTGCGGGGTGAGGATCGGGAGGATAGCGACCTGGACATTCTGGTCGACCCCGCGCCGAGGGCCAGTCTGCTTGCCATGGAGAAGCTCCAGGCCCAGCTGGAGAAGGCCACCGGCGTCAAGATTGATCTCCGCACGCCGGAAGAGATCAATCAACGCTTCCGCGGAAAGGTTCTTACCGAGGCCGCCGCGCTGTGAACAAAGAAGATCTCACCGCCAAAGACTTCCTCCAGCATATTCTGGAAGCCGCTGATCGTGTCCTTCGTTACACCGAGAGCATGGGCCGTAAGGAGTTCTCTGCTGATACGATGGTCCAGGACGCCGTGATTCGCAATGTGGAGATCATCGGCGAAGCAGCAAACAATCTGTTGGAGGTCGCTCCCGACATTGGCGACAAGTATCCGTCGATTCCCTTTGTCCAGATTCGTGGAATGAGGAACCGCATCGCGCATGGCTATTTTGCCGTGAGTCTCTCGATGATCTGGGATTCCGTGCAAGTGGACATTCCGGAACTGCGCCAGCAGATTGCGAAGGTGCTCGATGAAATGCAAGGGGACGAATGAACCAAAAGCCTCTACCCTGATTGAGTGTTCCTTTGATCCGGATTTTCAGAGTAGAAAACCGCGAACCCAAGCCATCCTTCCGCTGCCCCATTTTCCTCATAGCCGCCCCATGCCGTAGACTTGCAATCACGGATGCTCGCACAGATTGAAAACCTCGTAAAGCTGCAAGCGGTGGAATTGGAGCGCACCCGCCTGGCTACAGCCTTGCGCACCCTGCCGGCGGAGGTCGCCCAGGCCGAGGCCGCGCTGGGCGCCGCCCAGAGCCAATCCGCCAAGGCTTCCGATGCCCTGAGCCGCGAAGAGTCGTTGCGCACTCGCCTGGATCGCGAGATTGCCACCCACCGCCAGAAGATCGCGCGCTTCCGCATTCAGCTCGACTCCGTCAAGACCCCCGATCAGGCCGCCGCCATTGAGCACGAGATACGCTTTGCCGAGGCCGAGGCCGAGCGTCTGGAAAACGAGGATTTCGCCAGCCTGGAGCGCTCGGAAGCGCAGGAGGCCGCTCTCGCCGCTGCCCGCGCCCAGGTCGAGTCGCTGGCTGTCACGCTCGAAAACACCCGCGTGCGCATAGCACTCCGGCTGAAGGAAGCCGCCCGCGAACTGGCAGCGCTCAACGCCGAGCGCGAGGCCCTGCGCCCGCTGATTGAGTCGGATGTGTTGACCCGCTTCGACCGCCTCTGCGGCTCCCGCGGCAGCGGACTGGCGCGCGCCGAGAATCAGCAGTGCACCGGCTGCCGCATGGGCGTCCGACCGCAGACCTGGAACCAGCTTCGCGAGGGCGAACTGCTCACCTGCGACAGTTGCTTCCGCCTGCTCTATTGGGACCCGGCCATGGCCCCCGCGCCCACGCCGTCCGATGCTAAGCCCAAACCCAAACGCAAAATCGCCAAACCCGAGTCCGAAGACTAGAGCCTCCACCCTTTCCCTGCTACCCTTTTCTCAGGCGATCATCGCCCAGGAGCAAGCCGTGCAGCGCATCTGTGTGGACATGGACGACGTGATGGCGGACACGCTCGCCGAGGAAATCCGCCGCTACAACCAGACCTTCGACGAGGAGGTCACGCCGCACGACCTGGTCGGCAAGGCCCTCTCGGAGATCGCGCCCGTCGACCGGCGGCAGCAGTTGCGCGCCTTTCTGCACGCCGAGGACTTTTTCGAGGATCTGGCGCTGATACCCGGTTCTCAGGAGGTGCTCCAGCAGCTCTCCGAGCGCTTTGAAATCTTCATCGCCACCCAGGCCATGGCCGTTCCCAACTCCCTCGGCCCCAAGTACCGCTGGCTGCAGCGCCACTTTCCCTTCATCCCGCCCAGCAACTACGTCTTCTGCGGCAACAAGTCCATCCTGCGCGCCGACTATCTGATCGACGATCTGCCCAAGAATCTCCTTCGCTTTGCAGGCCAGGGTCTGCTCTACACCGCCCCGCGCAACTTGGCCGAGACCGGCTTTGTGCGCGTCAACAACTGGGCGGAGGTGGCCGCTTACTTTGCAGGTATTGCTTCCTGACGGCGCAACACGGCCTGACCGGAAGTTGATTGCTCTAGATGGGATGCGGAGAGGTATTGCGCGCGCTGGCGACGTTATCCGGTATATCGGTGAAGGATTTGCGTTCTCCGTAGGCGAACTTCTGGTAGCTGGAGCCGGCCTTGCGGATTGCGTCATGCGCGCCATCGTCCCAGGTCACGCGCGCCTCGCCGTCTACGTAATCCCACCGGCCGTGTATGTGACGGAGCGAGCGCCAGGCATCGCCATTCTCCTCCAGCGTGATGTAAAAGTTGTTCCCCGATCCATCGCCCACCTCCCACTTTCCCAAGTAATGAGCGCGGGACGGCCATGAAGGGTTGCCGGGCGTGCTGGCAACGGCGTCAGCCGGGGCCGCGGGGAACTCTACCCGCTCAATTTCTCCAAGATTGAAGCTCTGCCGATGGCCATCCTTGAAGACGATCACCAACGTGCCGTGGCTGCTTTTGGGGGCCGGGGGAGCGGCGGCAAAAGCACTGGAAGCAGCGAGAGAAAGCAGGGTTGCCAAACCGGCAACGCGGACGATTGTGCGCATGGAATTCTCCTTTGCGGTCAGCGGCGCGACGGTACACCACGCTCGGACGCGCCAGTCTTCTTCTACGCGGAACCCGTATAGTTTGTTCCCCGGAATCCAATGTCTCTCAAGAAAACGTGGGATTATTGCGGAAGCACTTCGATTCCGGTCACGGTCGCATAGCCCTCGACCGGCACGAAACTCAGAAGCAGTTTCCCTTGGGCATTCGGCTGAAGGCCGGTGAACTTGCGCAGGACCACGTCTGCCTGGCGGGTCTCCTGGGGAAGGTTGAAGTTCTTCAAAAGCGCATTCCCATTGCAGAAGACATTGAAGAGATGGGCGACGGCCGCCCGGGTATCGTCCGACGCGGATGAGGGCTGGTCCCAGTCGCCGTGGCGCACCGCGAAATAGAGCGTGACCGAGTACTTACCCGGCGAGACCGGAATGGCATAAGAGAAGTTTCCCCAGCGCTCGGTTTCGTAGAGTTCCGCGTCGTCGGTCCCTTTCACCGGAGCTGTGTAGGTTGCCAGTTGCCCGCCCTGGAAATAGTTGTCCGGACTCCACCAGTGGCTATCGTTGGAGTAATACGGCGTCTGCCGGGCGAGCACGCGCACCGACCGGATGCGTCCAGGGAATCCGGGCAGAATCTCGATGGCCGAGAGAATGGCCTGCTTGCCTTCCTCGCCGGCGAACTCCAGATGCAACTGCCCATCCGCCGCAGGTTGAATGTCGGTGAAGACCTTGACATCGGCGGTGCGGCTGGCTCCGGCATCGGCCACCACGTCGAAGCGGGTCAGCAGCGTTTTGCCGTTGGCGCGCACCGTCATCAGGCGGCTGCCTTCTCCGCCCGTTCCGGTGGACTCCGGGTCATAGACTGTCTCGGCAAAGTGTAGGCGCAGTTCGTAGATGCCCTTTTTCAAAGGAATGCTGTAGCGGAAGCTGCCCTGCCGGCTGGTGCGGTAGAAGCCGGGATCCTGCGTGCGCCAGATGTTCTGCACGGAGCTTTTGACAGCCGTGCCGCCCTCAAACCAGGTATCAGCATTCCACAACTTGCCGGCGTGATCGACAAAGCTGCGGCCCGCGCCAGCCAGAATGCGCAGCTCCTCGCCCACCGGCGGCCCAAGCTCGGATTCCACGGGCTGGGCTGCGGGCTGATTCGATCTTGCCGGTGGGCTCTGTGTCCTCTGCCGCAGCATTAGCAAGGCGAAACCGAGCACGACACAGAGGAGCGAAAGCGCCGCAAAGGTCCACCAGCTGCGGATGCCCGAAAGGCGGAAACGCCCTTCCGTTTTTGCAATGGGCGCGCCTACGATCCCCAAAGGAGTTGCCGCGTGGGTATCAGCGCAAGCAGCCTCCGCCTGGCGCGAAGCCGCCGAGACGAATTCAGGGACATATTGTCCTATAGGGATGGCAATCTGGAGCCGATGCGCCGCGCCTTCGCCGGCGTAGTACGCTGCCAGGCGCTTGCGCAAGCGGTTGGCCTCCACGCGCACAATCGAGTCGGCGTTCTGGTCGAAGGAAGAGCTGCGATGAAAGACTTCCACGCCGACGGAGTATTCCTTGATCTGATAGGCTTCGCCGGCAAAGAGCTTCTCGCATAAGTACTTGAGCAGATGGGCGAGCGTGGGCGCGCGGGTAAAGTGCTGCGAATGAAGCACCGCCTCCAGTTCCGCGCGCTGTGCTTCGAGATCGATTGGCTCTGGGACTGCAATCGCCATTGTTTCCATCCACGGACTGATTGTAATGTAGCCCTCCCTGACGATTTGGGAAGGGCTTAACTGTTGCGGGGACGGAAAAAAGTGACGTGTAACGGCGTGTAACCTCTGCCGCCGGCTACCGGCACGCCGCTCTGCACTGAATTTGCGGATGGCGTAAGTAAAAGCAGGCCAAAGAGTTCGCTTGCTTCAGACCCAGATTTAACCCCCATGGAACCTGCAGGTAGCAGGTATAGCGTTGCGGGCTGCCGAGAAGCGGTCTCTACTGCAATCGTGCACAGAGCAGATCGCCGGAGCGTCCAGTGCAGGAACCGCTTCTGGCGAAATGCCGATGCGCAGGAGAGGTGATCCCATGAAAAGACTGCTGCTGATGTTGATTGCGGGCCTGCTGATTTACGCGAGCCCTTATGGAAGAACAGACCCCGCCCCGAACACGGATAAAAACGACAAGCAGGCGGGCGCACTGAAGGCGGAACAAAGAGGAGACCTGGCGCGCGTTCACGAAAATTACTCGCTGGCCGCCGCGTACTATCAGGCGGCCCTGCGCGTCTCCAATCAGAATGCCGCGCTTTATAACAAGCTGGGTGTCGTCCAGCTCCAGCAAAACCAGAGAGGACAGGCGCGCAAGAACTTCACATTGGCGCTGAAGTACGACCCAAAGCTCATTTCCGCAGTGAACAACCTTGGAGCCGTGGCCCTTCTGGACAAGAAGTACAAGCCGGCCGTCGCCTATTTCAAGCAGGCGCTGGCAATGGATGAGACGGTGGCCTCCACCCACCTCAACCTGGCGGAGGCCTGGATGGGCCTGGGCGAAGTCGATCGCGGGATGACCGAATACGGTCGCGCCCTGGAGCTGGACGCCGATATTCTGACCAGCAGCCAGCAAGGAACCATCGCCCAGGTGGCGACGCCGGCGCAGCGCGCCCGCATCGCTTTTCTGATTGCGAAATCGTATATGAAACGCGGCAACATCGATGGCGCCCTGGATTCTTTGCGCAAGGCGAAGGAGTTGCACTACCCCGACCTGTCCAAGGTGTATTCCGACCCGGCCTTCACCGCGCTGTGGGAAGATCCGCGTCTGGCCAAAATCGTCAAGCGGTAGACTTTGCTGCCTAACCGGGGCAGCGCCGCCCGTCGCCGTGGGCCGTCACGGCGGCGGGCGGTTATTTGTTGATTCCGCCCGCTGGCGCTGGATTCGATGTGCCAGCCGTCCGCGCCGCGCTTGGCGCACGCAGCGGCATCGCCGCCGGCGCCTGGTGCATGGTCACGATGATCGCCTGGGCCGGCTTTATCCCGGCGCACTGATAGGAGTGCGGCGTGCTGGAGTCAAAGTACACGGCATCGCCCTCCTCCAGCGTGCAGTCCTGCTCTCCGTGGCGCAGTTCCAGCTGGCCTTCCAGCACATACAGGAACTCGAAGCCGGGGTGCAGATGCGCCGCGGGCGCCATCTCCTGGGTCAGCGGCACAAACTCGGCAAAATAGGGATCCATGTGCCGGTCCGGCACCATGTAGCCCAGGCTCTCAAAATAGTAAGTCGGAAACTCGACTCCGGTCTGCGGCAGCCGGACCCGCTCCTTGCGCCGGTGAATTCGGAAGACCGCCGTCGCGTCGCTCTCGAAGAAATAAGAGAGGTCCTTGGAAAAGACCATCGCGATCCGCGCCAGGTTGCGCAGCGTGGGCACGACGCGGCCGGTTTCAAGCTGCGAAAGGAAGCTGGCCGAAAGCCCGGTGAGCTTGCCCAGCTCCACCAGTCCCATGGATTTTTTGAGCCGCAGCCGCCGGATGCGCTCGCCGATACATTTTTCGGCAATCACCCGCGCCGTGGTCTCCGCGTCTACCTGCGACATTTGCGTCTCTTCGCTCTTCACCACCGGAAACTCGCTCATCGACCCTCCAACCGACACGGAAATCAGGCGCAAACCGGGAAATGTTGCGCGCATCAAAAACAATTCCCATGCTACCAAAGCTGGATTCCGGCTGCAAGGATGAACTCACCGCACAGATAATGCTCTATTACGCATAATGCGCTTTGTGGCATAATTTGATGATGACCTACAGACCCATTCCGGTAGAAGAAGTGATTGCTGCTATGCCCAGGAAGCGGCAGGAGGCCATTGCAAAAAGGGGAGCGGAGTTGCTGGCCAAGGTGGAGCGGCGCATGACGCTTGCCGCTCTACGCAAGGGGCGCAAGATCAGCCAGGCGACGGTGGCGGAGGCGCTGGGAATCGGCCAGATGCAGATTTCGCGGCTGGAGAAGCGCAAGGATCCGCGCCTGTCCACAATGGCGCGCACCGTGGCGGCAATGGGCGGCCAACTGACGATGATCGCGACCTTCCC
>PLPA01000154.1 GCA_003159355.1 Acidobacteriaceae bacterium
ACGTCTTCCTTCTTCTTCATGGCCGCGCCGCGCCCGTTGGCCGCGTCCAGCAGCTCGCTGCCCAGCTTGTCGGTCATGCCCTTTTCGCCGCGGTTGCGGCCATAGGTGATCAGCCAGCGAATGGCCAGCGAGGTGCGCCGGTCGGGATTGACCTCAATCGGCACCTGGTAGTTGGCGCCGCCCACGCGGCGGGTCTTGACCTCGAGCAGCGGCTTGCAATTCTCCACCGCCTTCTTGAAGAGCTTGAGGGCATCGTCGCCGCCGCCCTTCTCTTCGAGNNGGGTCCGGCGCCACTTCCCGCTTCGCAATGTGCCCTTTTCTTGGCATAATCCTCAAAATCCTCGCGCTTCAAACGCTGCTCACTACCCTAGTCCGGGCTCTCAACTCCGTCCCGGAACCGTGATTACTTCTTTTTCGCCGGCGCCGCGCCGCCCTTGGCACGCTTGGCTCCATACTTCGACCGGCTCTGCTTGCGGTCGTTCACGCCCACCGAATCCAGCGTGCCGCGCACCACGTGATAGCGCACGCCGGGCAGATCCTTCACGCGGCCCCCGCGAATCAGCACAATCGAGTGCTCCTGCAGGTTGTGGCCGATGCCGGGAATGTAGGTGGTGACCTCAATCCCATTCGTCAGGCGCACGCGGGCTACCTTGCGCAACGCCGAGTTCGGCTTCTTGGGTGTCTGCGTGTAGACGCGCGTGCAAACGCCGCGCCGCTGCGGCGAGGCCTGCAAGGCAGGAGACGCCGTCTTGTACCGCGGGGCGGTGCGCCCCTTGCGAACCAACTGATTGAATGTAGGCAAACTGAAACTCCTTACCCCGTCAAAAAACCCTGCCACTACCTTCAACATCCACCGACGCGCGCAGTCCGCAAAAGCCTTCCAGTGCAAAAGCGCGACCTAATACCGTCGCGCACGCGCACGGAAGCCCAATTTGCTGCTTCGCGTCTGCCTTCGTACCGATCTCAGACGAAAACCGGGACGGTGATTGAGCGTTTTCCCGCACTTTGCAGAAAAAGCCAACTCCGTTTCGCCAGTTCCGGCCCGCATAGCCCTCCAAGGCGGAGAACGCGCGGACGCCGATGCTATGTGTCCCTGCCCTTCGCAAGAAAGAGCAAACCCGGGAGCTGTCTGGCCGGCCAACTGCGCCTGACCCTGGGGCTCATCCCACGCTAAAAACCGCCAGCGCGGAGTGCCCGCACGCACCCTCCGTCAAGACACACGGACAGATGCGTTCTTGCGCAACCTTTTAACAATAGCAGAAGATTTGCCGTGAGGTCAATTTTTTCTGACCACTCGGCAAATTATCCGCGTAACGATCTGTAAAAACGCACTCTACGGCTCACTATACGTCCCGGAGTTCTGTACGCTTGATTGTGTTGTGGAGGATTGTGAACCGGTCAAAGAAACTCCCTGATTAATAGCTGCGATCCAGAAGATCGACGTACCAGACGGTGCCGGAGCGATAAATCCAGTCAGGCCTGAGAGGTCGGGGACGGCAAGAGTGGTCGCCCCATTCTGAAATTTTGACGTTGCGGAGATGTGGATTGAGTAGAGCGTCCACATCTCTTGTGTCCATGCTATCGAGGCGGATTCCCGAACGGACGGCATACCGGAGAATCCCGAGTAATCGAAATTGAATGTGGGCAAGGTGGCTGCCGTAGGGCCTGCATACGACCAAGGCGAGGGAAGGTTAAATATCTGCGGCCCACCATTGCTGGATGGCTGTGTTATGCTCACAACCTCGCCGGAAGTTGTGGCACTTTCCGCTTCTGCGGAAAAGACATAACTATCGCCACGCTGAACCGCTCCGGATGGCACATCCGAATATTGTGTTGTTTCATCTGGATCAAGGTTTAACCCAGCTCCACCAGCGGTCAGGTATTCGACAGACGTCACTGGTGCTGAAAATCCGGCTGGAAGATTCTTATAGGTAACCGTTTGCGGCACCGTCTCATCACTGGCGCCAAGTACAACCGGGTTCCCGCCGTTCAGAGCGCCAGGAATTGTCTGACTGCGCAGAATCCTTACCGCAAGTATTTTCCAGTTTGAGTCTAACGCGCAAACGATGACGTCAGAGATTCCCACAACCATCTCGCTGCTAATAGACAAGGTGTTGCCGGACCAGGATTGCCCACTCTGCCCAACAGAAACGTATGCTGTCCCGGGAATTGCCGCGGCGTTAACTTGGAGTGTCGCCATACCCATGGTCGTTCCGGCACCCGAACCCGAACCAGCACAACCGCCGGTACGAATAGATGTGCCGTCCTCAATGCTTGCATCAATCACATACTCGCCATAAAAATTGGCCGAGTCCGTGATCCCCAGAGGACAGGTATAGGCAACCGAGTAATTCGTCGTCCCGCTGGGAATACTCAGGGTCAATACGCCGGATTGCAGCGACGCTTGCGTGTACGCGCCCGTACCGATCTGCGTGGCCACAGCCGTCGGAGTGCCTCCGGTAAAGGTATAGGTCACCGTCGTCGGTGTACCTCCACCTCCAGTGCCATCGCCACCAGTGCCGCCACCGCTGCCATTGCCGCCAGTAGAGCCGCCGGAGCCGCCGCAGCCAGCCATCAATACCAACATGCCGCCGAGTATAGATAAACGAATCATTCCAAAAGACATGGGGAATCTTCCTCTACACATCTGAGTCGGATTGCGAAACCACATAACACGAGCAAGAAAACGGGGTGGGGTCAACAATTTCCTCCCCACCCCAGTCTTTTTTCCCTACTCTAGTTGGTGGATTGCAACTTCCAAGCGCCCCCATCCAGTGCAAAGGTGGCTATGTGCCTGCTGCTCAGCCGGTTGCCGGGGCCGTTGGATATGATTTGCAAATCGTTCGGCACGCCATCCAGGCTTACGGTCTCCACGTACGAGGCGGTCTTGGTTCCCCCCATATCATCCTGCGGGTCGCCCACATCATGCGCCTTCAAGTGGTTGGCCGCCATGGTCACCACCACCACCGAAAAGTTCTTATCGCCGGCGTTCAGCGGGTACCATTGGATCATATCGCCACCCTTGGCCAGCTTGAGTACCTTCTTGCCCTCAGGTGTGAGCGTGAAGTCGGCCCAGTATTTGTTGGGATAGAGCTTGGTCCGCTCCCAATATTTTGCCGTCACACCCCGCGCCAGCCCCTGCTGGTCCACCACGATGTATATGCCCGCCGCTGGAATCTGGTCATATTTGGCCTGAATCAAAGCCTGCGCGTTGGCTTGCGTCAACTCCGGGGCCGATTTGCAGCCCCCCAGCAGCCATCCCGCGCTCAGAAAACCCAACGTCCCCAAAACAAGCATCTTCCTTGTGTTATTCACTTTCCCTCCGTAGACCTCACAAGCTGTTTCAAATTGGCTCGCAACGTCATTTTTCTCCTACTCTCCCCTGTGTGTCAATGGGATTCAAGCAACCTTACAAGCAAGCGGCGAATTTATTCCTTGAAGGCGCGGATTTTGGTCCGCGGCGGCGGCATAAAAGCTCAGCGCCGCGTCGCCCTGTTCGAGCAGGCGGGTGCGTTCGAGAGCGCCGTAACGATCTTCCAGCCGCTCCTTGCGCCGATGCTCCGCGATGATCAGAGTACCGTCAGCCAGCAGCCCACTCGCGGAGCTGCCCAGCAGCCCGAGCGTAGCTGCGTACTGCGCAGCCGCATCCCAGGGCGGATCGAGAAAGACTACTTCGTAGCGTTCTCGTTTTGGAACTTCCGAGGCGCGGCGAAGATACGCCCCCACGGCGACAGCGTGAACCTGAAAGCCCGCGCTCAGCCCCAGCCGTTCCAGGTTGCCGCGCAGCGCCTTGAGCGCCTTGGGAGCCTGCTCCACAAACTCCACCCGCGCCGCGCCGCGGCTGAGCGCCTCAATGCCCACCGCGCCCGAGCCGGCATACAAATCTAGAAAGGCCGCGCCCTGAATGCGCGGCGCAAGCACGTTGAAGAGGGTCTCGCGCAGGCGGTCGCTGGTGGGCCGAGTGGTGAGGCCCGGGGGAGCTTCCAGCGTACGCGAACGGAGCGATCCGGCAATGATGCGCATTGCACTCCAGCATACCGGATGCAAATCGTGCGACAAAGCAAGGGGTCTGACCTTTTACAATCAGTTTGTATGCGTGGCTGGTCAATTCCGCTGGGCCGTTGGATGGGCGTCGAGGTGCGCGTCCATCTCTTTTTTCCGCTGCTGATGGTCGTTTGCCTGGGGCTGAGCAGCGCGGACGGCGTGTTGCGCGGGCTGGGACTCTTCCTGGTGCTGGTGTCGGCGGTCGCGGTGCGAGAGACGGCGCGGCTGCTGGTGGCGGCTTGGCTGGGATTGCGGCTGCGCGCCATTCTGCTCTTGCCCATCGGCGGACTCTTTGCCTACGCCGACCCGGAGAGCCAGGAGGGCTCCGTTCAGGGCGGCGGGCAGTTTGCCATGGCGCTGGCCGGTCCCTTGGCAAATATTTCCACGGCGCTCGTGCTGGCCGCGGCGTTTCTGGGGGCCAGTGGCGAGATCAAGCTGGTGAACTACCCGTGGATTACCGCCGCCTATCTTCTTCGCTCCATGGTGTGGATGCAAGCCGGGCTGGGTCTGTTGCACCTGCTGCCGGCCTATCCGCTGGACGCTGGACGCCTGCTGCGCGGCAGCTTTGCCCGCAAGCACGGTTTCGCTCTCGCCGGCCGCATCTCCGCTGGGCTGGGTCAGGCGCTGGCGCTGGCGGCCATGGCGGGCGGCATGTACCTGCGGGATTACTGGCTGGTCATCGCCGGCTTCTTCATCATGATCGGCGCGCAGATCGAGGACCAAGGCGTCTTTTTCCAATCAGTGGTGGACACGGTGCATATGCGCGAGGTGATGCTCACCGACTTCGCCACCCTCTCGCCCTCCGACACGCTGGCCGACGCGCTGGTGCGCTGCGTCCACTCCCTGCAAGAGGATTTTCCCGTGGTGCGCGGCCCGCAACTGGTAGGCATCATCAGCCGCCAGCGCATTGTGGACGCCTTGCGCACGGACGGCAACGGCTATGTACAGGCGACCATGTCCAAGGCCTTCCAAGTGGCTCGCCCCGAGGACACTCTGGGAACCACCATCCGCCGCATCCAGACCGGGCGCGGGCTTTCGCTGATTCCGGTGACCGACAGCGGACGCGTGGTGGGCATTGTGAGCGTGCAGAACCTGATGAGTTCGATGTCGCTGCTGGCCGAGCAGCGCCGCATGGAGCGTGAACAAGCCCGCGAGGATGCCCGCTAGGGCGGAGACAGTGCCCATGGCCGCCGATCCCGAAGCTGACCTCGCCCCCGGCCTTTACCTGGTTGCAACCCCCATCGGCAACCTGGGCGACATTACCTTGCGCGCCCTGGACGTACTCAAGCGCGTGGACCGCATCGCATGCGAAGACACCCGCCAAACGCAAAAGCTGCTCAACCACTTCGAGATTTCCACCCCCACCGTGAGCTGCCACCAGCACAACGAACATCAACGCGCCGCTGAGATGATAGCCGCGCTCAAGGCGGGAGGGCGCATCGCCGTGGTCTCCGACGCCGGAATGCCCGGCATCAGCGATCCCGGCAGTTGGCTGACTGCCGAGGCTATTGCCGCCGGCGTCGCGGTGATCCCCATTCCCGGAGCCAATGCGGCGCTCAGCGCGCTGGTGGCCTCNNCGGCTGGAGGCGCTGGCCGCGGAGATGCAAAGGAACGAGGCGGCGCGCACGCTGATCTTCTACGAGGCGCCGCACCGCATTCTGGAGACGCTTGCGGACCTGGAAGCCATTTTTGGTCCCGCCGTTCGCGTAGTACTGGCGCGCGAGCTGACCAAGATTCACGAAGAGTTTCTGCGCTGCACAGTCGCGGAGGCGCGGCGGGAGCTAGCCAGCCGGGATCGCATTCGAGGCGAGATTACCCTGCTGGTGGAGGCACGGCCGCTTACACAAATAGAATCAAGCAGCACTTCGGTGAAGATTTCTGACCGAGTCGCCCTGCTCCAAGCCGAAGCCGGCGTGGACGAGAAGGAAGCCCTCAAGCGCATTGCCCGCGAGCTGGGCCAGTCGAAGAGCGACGTTTATCGCGAGCTGCAACGGGAGCGGGCGCGGCGGCGGTAAAGTTCGTGCTATTCCCTGTTCCCTATTCCCTATTCCCTGCTTTGCGGCATTCTGCTCCTTGACCTCGGTGAGCACCTCGAGCGTTATGGGGCAGGCGGAGCGTCTTCACGGCCCTGCAAGCGGTCATAGAGATACAGATCGCTGATGGTTCCGAGCGACTCGTTGTACAAATCAATCGCGCCCGTCACCTGCTTCAGCTCTTCGCTGAACAGGTGAATCGCGTGCAATTGGCTGGCCGTGGCAGGCAGCTCAAGATGGGCAGTCTTCAAGAACTTTTGGTAGCCGCGATCCAGCAGCCGCGCCACCTGCCCCCCCAGCAGCGCTCCGGGCCGAACAGCGAAGGCCGCCGGCGCGTCTTTGTCCGCGGCGGCCACCAGAACCGCCCCGACTCCGTGCTTGGTCACCAGCGCGCCGCCTGCCACTTCTTCCCACGGCGCTACATCAAACGAATGTGCGCGCAGGTTCTCCAACGTCTGATCAAAGCTCCGAGTACGGGATCGTGGGTTCATGGTCGCCTTCCAGTCTGCGGGGATCGCCTTGCAGGACTCGGCAGAGTGTTCTGCAGCTCCGCCCCCGTACACTCAATCTCGCACACCCGGAGCACCGGCTGCAATTACCCGCGTTTGCTATCCTGCAACCTGTAGGGAGAAATCAATGAACAACGGAATCCCCCAGCTTTCCGTCAAGGAGCTGAAGCGCCGCATCGATGCCGGCGAGAACGTCTATCTCCTCGACGTGCGCGAGCCCTGGGAGTACAAGATCGCCCAGATCGGCGGGAAGCTGATTCCGCAGAACGAAGTGCCCCGTCGCCTCTCCGAAATCGACCGCGAGCGCGAGGTCATCGTCCACTGCCACGCAGGCGTCCGTAGCCAGCGTATTGCCGAATTTCTCAAGCAATCCGGCTACCCGCGCGTCGCCAACCTCGCCGGCGGCATCGACGCCTGGAGCAAAGAGATCGACCCCACAGTGCCGAAGTACTGAGCATCTTTGCTGAAACGGCGCATCCCGTGCGGGATGCGCCGTTTTACTTTGCGGAGTTGCCGGGGACTACTTACCAGCGGGCTTCTTCACCGGCGGCTTAGGAGCTGGCTTGGCGGGGGCGGTGTCGGCCAGGGCCTGATCGATCAACTGGTAGAGGTTGCTCATGCCATTGGCAACCTCCATGTAAGGCGCTCCCTTGCTGTGCTCCGTGACAACCCAGACGGCCGGAGTGGCTTTAATGCCCGTGCGCACGCCCAGGTCACCGTCGGCCTTGATTGCGGCGGCCAGTTTGCCCTGCGGGTCAATGGCGAAGGGCAGACTAATGCCGTGGCTCTGTGCAAACTTCTCGGTGAATTGGTGGAGGACTGCCAGGTTGTAGATCGAGGCCTGGTTGGCGAAGACCTGATCGCGGTACTCGTCGCCCACGGCCTTTCCCTTGGTGGCTTCGAACCAGCGGGCGTTGACGGCCGCGACCGGGCTCCAGATGTGACCGGGAATCAGGAAGTCGTGGCGCACCCAGGGAATCTTGTAGGTAGCCGCGGCCGCTTTGAGGGTCGTATTGGCGTTGGCGCAGGCCGGGCACTCCATGTCCGCAAACTCGACGATGGCCACGCGGGCGCCAGCGGGCGGGTGGAGCGCGGTAGCGTCATTCACCTGGGTTCCGGGCGCCGGCGCGCCAAACTGGGCGTGTGCATTGACAGCAGCGGCAAGAAGCACAGCGGCGGCAAGGCTCAGCAAAAGCCTGGACCGCATTCTCATAGCGGAAAAACGATGGGCAAGGACGAAAAAACGAGGCATGGCGATTGGACGGCTCCCTTGGAACATTGTAACCACCCGCGGGCGCCTGCGGTGCGGCCAACCGCCGCTTGCGCGGCAGAATGTGGCTGAGCTAGAGTGATTTTCGTTGGAAAATCCAGGAAGGTCAGGATGCTATTGGCGATCGCGGCGGCGCGCAGCCATCCATTGACGCCATTTGTAGTCGGCGATAAGGGAGGCGGCAACGAAAAGAACAGCGAGAATGCCGAAGAATATCTTCATGGCATCTTCAGGATCGCATGAATCGGCGGCGAAAGGTCCGTTGTTTCCAAGGTACAAAAACCAGAACCTGGCGCACCCGTTTGCTGTTTCGACGAACAGATGAAGAAAGCTATTTCTGCGCCGTCTGAATCGGTTTCTGCGGCGGGTTGACCTGATCATTGAGATAGCCGCTCAGATCATCCACGTCCTGCCTGGTTCCCACCATCGGCGGCATGAATTTGCGGTAGGGCGAGTCGGCCTTGTACTCGTGCAGCATGGTGATGAAGCTGCCGATATTGGCGCGGTCGCGTCCGGCGAGCAGCGACTTCAGCGGCCGATAGCCGCCCAGCGTGTGGCAGGAGCCGCACTCGCCGCGGAAGATCGCCTCGCCGCGCGAGTAGCTGGAATCGGGGCCGTTCCAAACCCAGTTCGTGTGCGCCAGATAGCCCTCCTGGTTGATGCGCGCCACATACGGCGCCCGAACGCCATTCGAGTACATCCAGCTACCGATAACGTAGGGCTTGCGCAGCATCTCACGCGAGTACTCGCCCGCCCCCGTCGCTATCAGCGCCAGCAGCAGCACGGCCATCGCGTGGGAGAGATTGAAGTCAATGGGGTTGCGATAGGCCAGAAAGTAGGCGACGCCGACGATGGTGGCCGAGGTGACGATAATGAGCAGGGCGATGCGGGTGATGATCGAGAAAGTGCCGGAACCGATGGTGTCGATGCCCAGGGTCAGCAAAGCCTGCTGCGATGCCGGAACCATCCACAGGTACCAGATCAGCAGAAAGGGCGTGGCCACAAAAGAGGGCACCAGCCACTTGACGCTCCACTGAACGAGGCTGGTTTTAAGCTCGGGCTGCTTGTCGCCGTCGATGCGGCTGGCGGTGATCAGCGCCCAGATCCCGGCCAGCGAACAGCAGACGCAGGCGCGCAGNNGCGACGGCCAGCCAGGTGTCGCCGGGGGTAAGCATGAAGGTGAGAATGCCGTTGATGATAATCAGCGTGAAGGCCGAAGCGACGGCGTAGACCCAGCCCACGGTCAGGTGCAGCTTGGGGTCGATCCTGTCCCAGGTGGAGTAATAAACGGCAATGCAGGTCAGTTCAACCAGAAAGAAGACCCACTCCATCGCCCAGCCGAAGACGAAGTTGTGAATCAGTGTGCTGGTGGCTTCGGGGTGAGTGAGGCCGATGGCGAACCAGATGCCCACGCCGCTGACGGTGCCGAAGACGGCGGTGAGGATAAGGAAGAATTTGGAGTAACGTGCCAGTTGATTGAGCCACGCGGTGCGGAGCGGACCCTCCGGCATGCGCATCGCCTTGCGCTCGGCCATGGGCAGATAAAGCCCGCCGCCCACGGCGAATTGCGAGATCATGACGTGGAAGATGGCGATGATGCCGATCACCCAGCCCGAGCCGAGATAAGGAATCTCCCAGAATGGATAGTTCATGTTCTTAGCTCCTAGCTTTCAGCTATCAGCTATCAGATTTTTTGCTTTGTTCGGGTAATCAGGACAAAGCTGAAAGCTGACGGCTGAAAGCTAATAGCTGCCTTACCGGATCGTCCAGTAGCCGATGATGGTTGTACTTAGCAGCGCAAAAACCGCCAGCAGGCCAAAGTAATGCGCGGCGCGGGCGCGCTGCCCGAATTCTTTCTTTGTGTCATAGAAGGGAATCAGAACCCAGAGCGCGATGCCCAGCGTGAACAGCAGAATGCCGGCAATCTCGCCCGCCTCGCCTTGCAGCCACTTCACCATGCCCAGCAGCTTGAGCATCTCGAAGGGGCTCATGAAGTACCACTCGGGATGAATGCCCAGCGGCGCCGGCGCCAGCGGGTCGAAGGGCTTGCCCAGCGACCACGGAAAGACCGAGGCCAGCAGCGCCAGAATGTTCAGCGCGATCAGCCACATGGCCAGATCTTTGCGCATGAAGTTGGGCACAAAGGGCTCACTCTTGCGCTCGGCCGGCGGCAGGGCCTCCACGCTCGGCGGCGAGGCGTTGCCGTGGCGCTGCACCAGCCACAGGTGAAAGCCCAGCAGCGGCAAAAAGACGGCCGGCAGCACAACCACGTGCAGAGCGAAGAATCGTTGCACGGTGAAATCGCTCACATCGGGGCCGCCGCGCAGCATATTGGCGATGATCGGGCCGATCCATGGAATCGCGGTGGGAATATCCAGGCCGACCTTGGTGGCGAAGTAACTCAGCTCGTCCATCGGCAGCAG
>PLPA01000159.1 GCA_003159355.1 Acidobacteriaceae bacterium
AGCTCGAAGACGCGGAACTGCTCGTCGATCAGCGGAGGAGGCGGAGGAGGCTCGACAGGAGGCGCGGGCTTGGCATTCTTCCGCGATGCCGTCTTCTTGGGGGCAGGTGGTGGCGGAGGAGGCGGCTGATTCAGCCCCAGGGCATTCCGGGCGATCTCTTCAAGGGCCGACTTCATGCTGGCTTCATCGTCCGCGTTCGCCCAACTGTAGCTCCATGTATGCTCGGGGCGGCTTTTGGCATCAGAGACGGCCACCGCCTGCTGCATATCCGCGGGCAGACCCATCAGCGTTGGAAGCACATCCAGGCCGTTGCCGCTGGACTTGCCACGCTTGAGCCGGGGCCGGTCGGGGTCGGTGACATCGGGCAGCGAATCCACGTGGCCAACGTCTTCCGCTGGCTTCTTCTTGCTTTTCTTCAGCACCGGGCGGTCGGGGTCGTCCGGCGGCGCACTGCTGGCTGTCGAGTCAGTAGGTTCCTTTTTATGCAGGGTTGGCCGGTCCGGATCGCTGGCCGGAGCTGGGGCGCTTGTGCCTGAGCCTCCGCTGGAGTTGCCGCTTGTGCTCCCGTCGTCCTTGCCCGACGAGGGGCTCTCATCGGTGTGACGCTTGCGATGCAGGATGGGCTGGTCGCTCTCTTCGTCTTCGATCCTACGCGACCCCTCGTCCATTGACGGCTTGGGTTTGGGCCTGGCGAGCGGCTTCCATGCTCCATAGCCGACCCACGAGCCTTGCTCCTGGCCGGCATTCTTGATCTCGAAGAGTCCCACCGGCTTGCCGTTCTGTTCCAGTTCGTACTCGACCTCGCCGGCCAGGGCGAGCGGCTCGGGCCGGGCCAGGTAGATGCCGCCATCCTGAAGCTGGCCGCCGTCGAGCACGGCCACGGGCACCAGGCGGCTGGCTTTGGGATTGCCCGCCTCACCCGTCCACTCAAGCACGGCGATGGAGCGCAGTTCGGGTGCGTCCTTGCTCGCCCTGGTCACCTGCCCAGGGTATTGCGCACCCAGCGGGAGCGCAATCAGCAGGCTCGTGGCCGCCAGCACGGTTCGCCCCATCGACAAAAAAGCAGTTCCGCGCGAAGCCAATTGCCGCAGCCCTCGAAAATAATCGAACCTGATGGCCACCAACGGCCCTCCAATCAACATACGAGGTGCTTCCCGATGGAACTTAACCAGAAAGTCGCCGACTTTACCCTGCAAACCGACGAGGACAAGACCGTAAGCCTCTCCTCCTATGCCGGCCAGCCGGTCATCCTCTTCTTTTATCCCAGAGCGGACACTCCCGGCTGCACCATCGAGGCCTGCGGCTTCCGCGACGCCTTCCAGAAGCTGCTGGCGGCCGGCGCGGTGGTGCTGGGCATCAGCCGCGACACGCCCAGGGATCAAGCCAAATTCCGCGCCAAGTACGAGTTGCCCTACACGCTTCTTGCTGATGTAGACGAGAAAGTCTGCAATCAGTTTGGCGTGCTGAAGGAAAAGAATATGTACGGCAAGAAAGTGTGGGGCATTGAGCGGACCACCTTTGTGATCGGCCCGGACCAGACTCTGCTGCACATCTTCCCCAAGGTTACGCCCGCGGGCCACGCGGAAGAGGTGCTGGCCCTGCTGGAAGAATGGAAGAAGGCGCACAAATAGGGTGCAATGGAACAACTACGCGCACAGAAACGAAAGGCGCTCCCGGTTGCCGGGAGCGCCTTTCGCGGAACAAGCCGAAAGCCGGCTTACTTCTTCTTCTTGGGCTTGTCGGCCCCGAAGGCGGTGTTGTGGGTCTGCGCAGCCTCGGCGAGAATGCCCTTCACATCAGCGGCGTAGGGGCCGGTCGGGGCCAGATCGAGGTACTTCTGATATGCCTCCGCGCAGCCGGGAGGCAGAATCATCTTCCCCGTGGCGGGGTCGATGGTAGCTTTCTGGATGAGACCCTGGCCCTTGAGGTAGTAGGGGAGAGCCTGGGTCGGATCAGCCTTGATGGCCTCGTCGGCTGCCGCGGCCTGGGCATCTCCGTTGCCTAGGTTCGAGAAGATCACCGCTTCGTTCTTCAGATAGCCTGCTGCCCCTGGGGGATTGGCCTTGGCGGCCGAGTCATAGGCCGCATTCGCTTCCGGAACCTTGCTGGAGCGCGCATAGATCTCACCCATGCCGCTATAGGCAGCTCCTTGAACTTGAGGATTCGGCTTCTTCGACGCGGTATCCAGCTCAAGCACCTTCTTGTAGTTCACCTCCGCTTCGTCTAACTTCTTCAGACCGAGTTGCGCCTGGGCTAACTGAGCCCAGAGCGGGGAAGCGTCGGGCTTGGCCGCGGTGTCCCTGAGCATGAGGGTTTCGATTTCGGTATACTTCGCAGTCTTGATCTCGGCTTCCTTGGCATCGAGATCCGCTTTGGAGGCGGTGGCGCCCAGGATCTGGGCAGCTGCCTGGTGCGCAGCATCGACGTCCTTGAAGTCCTGGTCGCAAGTCTTGAGATCGGCGTTGAGGTTCTTGATAACCGCGTTAGCCTTGAAGGCCTCGGCGTTGTGCTTCTTGAGTTCCTCAAGCTGCTTTTTCTGATCCGCGGGCAGCTGGTCGATATACTCCTTGCGGGACATATCGATATCCTGGAGAATATCCTGGCCAGCCACGATATGAACGCCTTCGACGTGATCGGCTTCCCGGTCGCGTGACATCTCCGGCGTGCGGAAAACGATCTTGTATATACCGTGTTCAACTTCCCCTGAATACTCGCCATTTGCATTGACTGGGAGAGTAGCGATATCCGTGAGCTTGTCTGATCCAGGGCCAGCGGGCCTGGAGACCAGCACAACGGTTACCGTGCCCTTGGTTTCGGGCGCCCCGGACGGATTGATTACGTGGCCGTGAATCTTGCCCGTAGTGGCGGAGGTTTGCGCAAGCATGGGCGAAACGGCGAATGCCAGCAGACCCAGCCAAAGTGATAGGTTGCGTTTCATCTTCTTCTCCTTGGGAGCGGCGGTCACAAGGCAGCTCGCGCGCTCAAAAAAGTCGTTTGTTGCCATCCCACACACACCGGCAGAACCCCGGCGGCCTGTTGCCTCTGAAAACCGGAGAGCCGCGGTGCGGAAACCGGCTCATGGACAGCAATGATGCATAGAACTCAAGGTAAATCCCAATGGCTTCCCAGCACAAGAGCGCAAACCCGAATGCATTGCGCGCCGCGCCGCAGTCAATACTCGTGTCCGATCCGATGGGCCATGAACCCGGTTGTAGAATGCGTCTGCCTGCCTTCCGGCAGCCCACGCTGGCTCACACCATAGTATTCCACTTCGCATGGTAGCCCGCCTGCCGAGCGGTTGCGTGTGGCCTGTATCACACAGCAAGTGCTCCTTTATTTTCTATTTTCATGGAAAGCCTTGGAATCCTACTTTCCGATGCAGAAGGTGGAGAAGATCAGGCTCAGAATGTCGTCTGGAGTGGTCTGGCCGGCGAGGGAGTCGAGCGCCCAAAGGGCACGGTATAGGTCCATCAGGATCATCTCGTGGGGAATGGCGGCGGCGTTGGCCCGCGCGGCATCGGCGAGAGCCGAGATGGCCGCTGCGATGGCTTGCTGATGGCGCAGGCTGGTCAACATTCCCGGCTCGGCGGCGGCGCCGCCGGTGGCCAGGGCCAGGATACGCTCACGCAGCGCGGGAATGCCTTCGCCGGTGAGCGCCGATGTGGCCAGCGATGGCACTCCGGCGCAATCCGGCAGGGGTTGGCCAGCTTCGATCAGGTCGCTCTTGTTCACAGCCACCAGTGCGGGTCGCCCCGCAACGGCTGCCAGCAGCCGGTGCTCCTCGTCATTGAGCGGTTCGGTCGCATCCAGCACGATCAGCACCAGCGCGGCGTCGGCCAGCGCCTCGCGGCTGCGGCGGATGCCCAACTGCTCGGCCTCCTGCAGATGCTCGCGCTGGCCCTCGCCCGCCTCGTCGCCCTCGCCCGAACGCAGACCGGCCGTGTCCACCAACTCCAGCGGAATGCCGTCGAGCGAGATGCGCTCGGTGACCGTGTCGCGCGTGGTGCCAGGGGTTGCGGTCACGATGGCGCGGTCGCGCTCGACGAGGCGGTTGAAGAGCGAGCTTTTGCCGGCGTTGGGCCGGCCCACAATCGCCAGTGTAAGCCCGTCGTGGACGATGCGGCCGCGGGCAAAGGAGGCTTCCAGCGCCGTGAGCGGCGGCGTCAGCTCGCCGATGCGGCGGGCAATCTCGGCCAGCGCCGTCACCTCCACGTCGTCCTCGGCAAAGTCGATGCCGGCTTCGAGCAGCGCTATCAACTCGACTAGCGCCTGCTTGACTGGCGCGACCCGCCGGCTGAGCGCGCCGCCCATCTGGCTGGCTGCCTGGCGGGCCTGGGTGAGCGTCTGCGCCGCAATCAGGTCGCGCACCGCCTCCGCCTGAGTGAGATCGAGTTTGCCGGCCAGAAAAGCGCGCTGTGTGAACTCGCCCGGTTCGGCCAATCGCGCACCCAGGGCAAGAGCGCGGCCCAGCAGCAGTTCCAGCACCACCGGCGAGCCGTGCGCCGCTATCTCCACGAGATCTTCGGCAGTGTAAGAGTGCGGAGCGCCAAAAAAAGTGACCACGGCCTCGTCGATACGGGCAGCCTCTGAACTGGAGTTTTCATCCAGCACATCGGCCAGCCGCGCCCGCGCGTGTTCCAGCGGCTGGCGCAGGCAAACCAACTGCGCGGCAATTGACGCTGCATCGGGACCGCTCAAACGCACGATCCCGATGCCCCCCCGGCCCGGCGGCGTGGAGATGGCGGCAATGGTGTCGGTAGCTGAGCCAGAGAGAGTCATGGGCTGGAAACAGTGTAGATGCTGCGGCTGGAAGCGAGATTGAAAAACCATCGCCATCTGAGGCAACGCAATGATCCAAACCAACGCCGCGCCCTCAGTGGCAGGGGTATACCCTGAATTAGTACCAACATTACCCAGTAGAGGCAGGGATTCTTTTGAAAGTCGGGTTGGAGAACGAGCGCGGGAAAGCCGGTTGTGCGGGCAAGTCGATCCTTGTTTTGGTAATAGCGGCCTGGCTGCTCGCCGCGGCGGGAGCCTGGGCGCAACCGGCAGCGCTGCCCGTTTGGCAGGGCATTCTGCGCAACGCGGCCGGAGCGCCCATCCCCGGCGCGACGGTCCGGCTGACAGCGAACGCCGCCGTCGCCGAAGCGATCACCGCCGCCGCCGGCAGCTTTCGCTTGCTGAATCTTTCGCCGGGACAATACCGCCTCTCGATTGAATCCAAGGGCCGCAGGATCGACTACGCGCTGCCTATCGATCTGGTTGCCAGCCTTCCCGGCGCCAGCGAGCCCACGGTTGTCATCACGCTCTCCGGTCGCGGCGAACTGACTGTCTCCATCCTCAAGGCTCCGGCGGCCACGGGCGGCGAGGAGCTGTCAAGCCAGGCGGTCAGCGAGCTGCCGCTGAACAAGCGGGACTTCAGCACGCTGCTGCTGCTGGCTGCCGGCACCATGACCGACACCAACGGCGCAACCAACTTCACGGCGCAGTTCGCCATCAACGGGCAGCGCGGCGTGGAGGCGACCTTTGCCATGGACGGCGCGGACATCAGCGATCCGGAGATGGGCGGCGTCACTTTCTCGAACTTCAATGTGGACGCGGTCGAAAGCATCGATTCCAGCTCCGGCTGGATGCCGGCGGAGATCGGCCGGGGCGCGGCGGGCTTCACGAACATCCATACCCGTTCCGGGGCAAGCGGCTTTCACGGTTCCTTCTTTGAGTTTGTGCGCAACTCCGCTTTCGATGCGCGCAACTACTTCGACCACTCGACACAGGCGTATCCCGGCCGCATTCCGCCCTTCCGCCGCAACGAGTTCGGCTTTACCAACGGCGGGCCGGTCTTCATTCCGCACGTTTACGACGGCAGCAAGCGGACTTTCTACTTCACGCAGTACCAGGGCTTCCGCCAGGTGCTGGGAACCACGCAGGTGATGGCGGTGCCGACGCTCGCCGAACGCGGGGGCCTAGATGCGATCACATACCCCGACGGCTCCACGGATACACTCACCGTTCCCGTCGATCCGGGAATCGCGGCGGTGATGGCGCGCTATCAGCTGCCCAACGATGCGGCGGGCGCCTTCCAGGCTCGCACCTATGCCACCGCGTCGAAAGTTGTTACGAACGCCAATCAGTTTTCGCTGCGGCTCGATCATAAGTTCTCCGGCAAGGACCAGTTTTTTGCGCGTTTCAATCTCGATAACCTCACCGGACCGACGACCAATCCCGACCAGACAGCCATCGACCCCTCCTTCGGTATCCAGTACATCGATCGCCAGCGCAACGTGGTCGGCACTTATACGCGAACCGTATCGCCGCGCCTGATTTTCGAATCCTCCATCAGCATCACGCGCTCCACGCCGGGTTTTCCCACGCCCAACCATACCGATCCCGCCGTCAAGTTCAACGACGGCCTCTTTGAGGCTTTCAATTCCGCGGGCGGATCGGTGATGCAGGCCTACGGAAACCTCTTTCAAGGCCGCGAGAATGTGGCCTTCACCGCGGCGCATCATGCCTTCAAAGCAGGCGTTGAGGCGCGATTGAATCGCGACACCACATACTTCGGCATGAGTCCCAATGGCGAGTACGACTTTGGCGGCGGCGCTGCCTATGCCACAGAAGCCATTCCGTCGCAGAGCGGAACCCATGACATCCATCCGGGCGACCCGCTGCCGGACACTCTATCGAGCTTTCTATCCGGCAGTCCCTTTGTCTATACCGTTGCCATCGCGCCCCCGGAGGTCTCCGGCGGCGACCACATCGGTCCGGCGGCCATCAGCCGCAACAACTTCAGCTTCTATCTGCAAGACACTTGGAAGGTTAGCAGCCGCTTCACGCTGGACTACGGCATCCGCTGGGATCTCTACCAGCCCATCACCGAGCGCGCTCACCGCACCTCCAGCTTCCTTACCGTCAACGGATTGCAGGAGTTTGTGATCAACCCGCAGCCCGGCTATCAGACGAACTGGAATGCCTGGGAGCCGCGCGTGCAGGCGACGTGGCAGGTCAGCAAGGCGATCTCCGCCCATGCCGGCGGCAGCATCATGGTGATCCCTCCCAACATCTGGCAGGATAATTTTCTCACCGGCTCTACGCCCTTTGCCGTTTATCCACGCCTGCTCTCCGCATCGAATGCTCCCATTCCGTATGGCTTCCAGCTCACTCCAGCGCAGCTTCCCAAGGCCTACACACCCGCGGGAGCCGACATCCTCGCCGGTCCAACCAAAACTATCGCGCCCAATACCGTCATGGATGTGAACCGCTATGAGCAGGACGTTGCCGCACTCACCAAGGGTCATGTCGTCAGCGATCTGAATCTGAGCGGCATCGACCGCTCCTTCGGCAACGCCACGCTCTATACATGGACGGTAGGCCTGGAGCGCAAGTTCGGCAATCTCACCGGGGACGCGAGTTACGTGGGAACGGCCGCCGAGAAGCTGCCGCGCACCAGCTTTCCCAACGCCTATGCGGGGGCCAGCCCGGCCTTTGCGACGCACACCACCTTCGATGCCAATGGGAACGTGACCGGCGGCTTCGGCGTGGAGAACGTCATGGCCGCAACGGCTCATTCGACCTATCACGCGCTGCAAACCTCGCTCTCCGGCGCCATGGCTCATGGAGGGCCAGGCATTCAGGCAAGTTACACCTGGGCCAAGTCGCTCGACGACACCAGTCAGGCTATGTCCGGATTTCCGCAGAATCCGTACGATTCCCACCCTGAGAAAGGCCCATCTTCCTTCGACGTGACCCACGGCTTCGGCCTCAGCGCGGTCCAGTATCTGCACTTGGAGAGCGTCGGGATTCTACATTCCGTGAGCAAGAAGGCTACCGATGGCTGGGAACTGCTCAGCATTTCCAGCATCAGCTCAGGCTTGCCCTTCACCGTCTTCAGCGGCATTCAGCAGACCGGCGCCGGGGCTAACGGCGCGGACCGCCCGGACCAGATCGCCCAGCCGCATCTTTCCACCGCGCGCAAAGTTCGCCAGGACTACTTCGGCGAGGGCGCGGACGACGCTACCGATTACTTTTTTATCCCCATCCACATCACCGGAGGCACCGGCCCGAATCAGGGCCGCTTCGGCACGCTGGGGCGCAACACCTTTCGCGGGCCGGCCTTCTACAACTACGACTTCGCGCTGATCAAGGACACGCCCCTCGGCCGCCGCAAAAGCGGAGCCGAGCGAGCGAGCCTGCAATTCCGCAGTGAATTCTTCAACCTCTTCAATATCGTCACCATGGGCCTGCCGAACAATATCCTTACCGGCTCCGGCTTTGGCGAGATCAGCAAGACCGCCGGCAACTCGCGGCAGATCCAGTTCTCGCTCAAGCTGATTTATTGAACAGCTCCTATCTCCCGTGGCAGCGCCGCCACATCGGGCTTGCCATTTCTCACCGCCAGCGGGCCGCAAGCCACAGTCCGCAGTCCAGAGTGAGGCGGATTGAGCGCTTGCGGGAGCAAGGGGTTGGCTCTATGGGTGCAAAGAAAAAGGGGAGGAGCCTAAGCTCCTCCCCTTTGCTGTCCCCAGTCCAGGGAATGATTCTGGTCCGAAGCGAAACTACTTCTTCACGGGGGCGATCACGTCCTTGGCGGCCTTGGCCACGCGGAACTTGACCACCGTCTTGGCCTTGATCTTGATGGCCGCGCCGGTTTGAGGGTTGCGGCCGATGCGGGCCTTGCGCTCCGCCTTCACCAGGCGGCCGATGCCGGGAATTACGAAAACGCCGTTCTTCTTGGTTTCCTTCACGGCGGTCTCCGCCTGCAGGTCCAGGAAGGCTGCGACTTGCTTGTTGGTCAGTTCCAGTTTTTCGGCCAGAAGCCGAATCAGGGCGGTCTTGGTCAATCCAGTTGCCATGTGTTGCTCTCCTTCTCGGGCGTGCCCTTGGGCGCGCCGGTGTTGCCTGGGCTTCCGCCGCATACTGCGCGCCGCATGGATGGGAGGGAATCAGGCAACACGTGCACGAAACCCCTGTATTCATGCGGGTCGGAGTACCCGTCGTTCGTTACAATGCGACTTTAGATGGTATAAAGTCAAGGAAAAAACCGCGATTTCCACAAATTTCTTAGGCTTTTGTGCACTTTTCGTCCATTTTTTCCCATTTTTGCAGGGATTTACAGGTTTTTATCGGGTTGCGCACCGGGAAACTCTTCAGGATCGCTGCTGTTCGCAGCACCTAATCCAGGCCAAAAAGCACCTTTTTGCGGGGCGCGAGAGCGGCGGCAATGGGGGTGTTCAGCGCATCCACCACCGGCGCGGCCAGCCGGAAGTGGCGAATCAGCGTGGCGGCAAAGCCGGGGTCGAGGGCGGCCGAGGCGGGCAGCATGGCGCTCAGCCCCCATTGGCGGCATCGAATCAGGTCCATCGCCGGATGCTCCTTGGGAAAGCCCTTCGGCGGGCGGATGAGCGCGTTGCCGTCAAACTCGGTGAACGTCTTGCGCACGGCGGGTTTCTGCAAGAGCTTGCGGAACTCGGCGTGGTGATCTAGGAGCCAGTGGCGGATGGCGGCCAGTTGATCCTTCTCCGGCATATAGGCTCCGGCGGCGATGACCACTTCCTTGGCGTCGATGTGGAAGTAGTAGCCGGCGCCGGAGGTCTTCTCCAGCCCCTGATGTGACCACCAGGCGGCCACATGCGTCTTGTACGGCTTCTTGTCGGCGCTGAAGCGGGTGTCGCGATAAATCCTGAACAGGCACTTTTCCGCGGGGCGGACAAAGCTGGGCGCAAAGCTCTCCATCGCGCCGGTGACCTTGCGGATGATGGCCAGCATCGGCTCCTTCAACTCGGCCTCGAAGACCGCCTTGCGCGGCGTGAACCACTCGCGGTCGTTGTGGCGGGCGAGATTGCGCAGAAAGGCGAGGCCTTCGGGGTGAAGGTGGGCGGCCGGTGGGGCTGGTGCGGGTTTTGCGATGCGAGTCATGATGAAGACAGTCTACCGGATCACCTTCAGCGCGCCCCGGAAGAGGCCGTCGAAGTCGGCGGCGAGGGCTTTGTCCTTGGCGACAGCCTGTTCGATGGCCTTCTCGGCGGCCACGCGCTGGTAGCCGAGATTGACCAGCGCGGAGAGCACGTCGTCCACCGCCGCTCCACGCACGGACGATGGAGCCGGCGCAACGGCAAAGTCGTCGAGCTTGTCTTTCAGTTCGACCACCAGCCGCTCGGCCAGTTTTTTGCCGACGCCGGGAATGCGCGTCAGTTGCGCGTGGTCCTGGCCGCGGATGGCCTGCACGGTTCGCTCCGGCGACAGGCCGCTGAGCATCTTGATCGCCAGTTTGGGACCGACGCCGCTGACGGTGATCAGCCGCTCGAAGAGGCGCTTCTCTTCGCGGTCGAGAAAACCGAAGAGGGCGATCTGGTCCTCGCTGACCTGGGTGTGAATGTGCAGCGCGACCTCGGCGCCCAGAGAGGGCAGCGCCGTGAAGGTGGGGATCGAGATGGTGACGTCGTAACCCACCCCGGCGGCCTCGACGATGGCCTGGCCGGGCTGCTTGTGGATGAGCTTTCCGCGCAGGTGAGCGATCATGGTGCCTTATTGTAGAATCCCCGGCCGCTCCAGGAACACTATTCTTTCTCCGTTGCGTCCAAAGAACAAGCCAGGAATGGCTCCTGTCCGCCTCCGCCGGATACAATAGGGTTTGGACTGCGGCAGACAGGCGGCAGACGATTCTGAGTTTTGGAGCAGGTACACGTGAGAGGCATTGTCCGCCGCGGTCTGCGGCTTGAATTGGTTGCGGGACTCGGTATCGCGCTGGCCATGCCCGCGCTGGCGGCGGCAGCGGGCGTAGCCACGACAACGACGCTGACCGCGCCGCAAACCACGCAGATCACGCAATCCGATGCGCAGACCTGTTCGCTGACCAGCTTCTCGGTGAGCGTGACCAGCACGGCGGGCGTGCCTGCCGGAACCGTCAACATTGAGGACGGCACGGTTTCACTGGCCAGCGCTGATCTCAATTCCACAGGTCAGGCCAGTTTTCAATTTGCCCTGAAGGACGGCGCTCACTCCCTGAGCGCGGTCTATGCCGGCAACGCCAGCTTGAATTTTAATGGCTCACCCTCTGCGCCTGCATCCGTGACCATTAGCAATCAGTGCGATTCCGAGTTTGTGGTGACGGTCTCCAATCTTTCACCCACGACTTCGAACACCCTGACCCTGACGCCGGGTCAGGCGGGAACGGGCACCATCAGCGTTACACCCTTGCAGGAGTTTGTTTCCACGTTGACGACTCCGGCGTTTGTCACCATCTCCTGCTCCGGTCTGCCCGATCAAGCCTCCTGCATTTATACGCCGGAGAGCGTCGAGATCTTGCCTGACCAGAATGCGGCGGTTACCAGCTCGATGGTGCTTCAGACCTACGCGCAATCCACCACCTCGGTCTCGCCGGCAAGCCGGCCGGGCAATGGTTCATCTCCCATCGCCTGGGCGTTTCTGCTGCCCGGCGCTCTGGGTCTGGGCGGTCTCGCCTGGGGAGCGCGGCGCCGCCGCTGGCTCAGCCGGCTTTCGCTTGTGGCGCTGGTCAGCCTGGTCACCTTACTGGGCACAACCGGATGCAATCCGCGCTACAACTACGAACACCACGGCCCGGTCTCCAACCCGCCGACTCCGGCTGGAACGTACACGGTCACCGTCACCGCGCAGTCCAACAACGGCGTCACCGCCATCACGCAGAACACAACCTTCGTGCTGACGGTCAATTAGGTTTCGCCCGAAGGCTCTCGAAAACCTCTGACTCTGCTGTGCTGGTGAGCGAAGGACAACAAAAAGAACCTGCGGCCTCAAGCCAGCCGCAGGTTCTTTTTGTTGTCCGATCATAGTTTGCGAATTGCGTGTGAAATTGGCTAAAAGCACCCCTCTGCGGCTAAAGCCACGCTTATTTCATTGACTTTATACGGGGGTTGAAACCCCCGCCTCCCCCCGACACCTACCCCACCGACGGCAGCCCGGCCAGCGCCATCGCAATCTCTTCCGCCGGATACTCGTAGTTCTCCAGCTTCCCGGCCTGGTACGCAATGTACGATTGCATATCGAAGTGCCCATGGCCGCTGAGATTGAAGAGAATCGTCTTCTGCTTGCCTTCCTGCTTGGCTTGCAGGGCTTCGGCGATGGCCGCGGCCACGGCATGGTTGGCCTCCGGCGCGGGAATGATGCCCTCGGAGCGGGCAAACTGAATCCCGGCGGCAAAGGCGTCCAACTGCTGCACGGTGGTTGCTTCGGCCAATCCCAGGTCCAGCACGTGCGAGACCAGCGGGCCCATGCCGTGGTAACGCAAGCCGCCGGCATGAATCCCCGGAGGAACGAAGGTGCTGCCCAGCGTGTGCATCTTCAGCAGCGGCGTCAGGTGGCTGGTATCGCCGAAGTCGTAGGTGAATTTGCCCTTGGTCAGGCTGGGACAGGCGGCGGGCTCCACGGCAACTACGCGCGCCTTGCTCTGGCCCTTCAGCTTGCGGCCGATATAAGGCATTCCCAGGCCGGCAAAGTTCGATCCCCCGCCCGCGCAGGCGATCACCACATCGGGATCGTCATCGGCCAGAGCCATCTGCTCAATGGCCTCCAGACCGATCACCGTCTGATGGAGCAACACGTGATTCAACACGCTGCCCAGCGCGTACTTGGTATTAGGATCCTTGGCGGCCACTTCCACGGCCTCTGATATTGCCATTCCCAGCGAGCCGTTGGTCTCTGGATTTGCCGCCAGAATGGCGCGGCCCACATCTGTCGTATCGCTCGGGCTGGCGATGCAGGTAGCGCCAAAAGCTTCCATCAGCGCGCGGCGATAGGGCTTCTGGTTATAACTGACCTTCACCATATACACCTTGCAATCCAGGCCGAAGAAGGCGCAGGCCAAGGCCAAGGCCGAACCCCACTGGCCGGCTCCGGTCTCCGTGGAAAGATGCTTGGTGCCTTCCTTCTTGTTGTAATAGGCCTGCGGCAGGGCGGTGTTCAACTTATGCGAGCCGGCCGGGCTCACGCCCTCGTATTTGTAATAAATGTGCGCCGGCGTATCCAGCGCCTTCTCCAGGCGACGCGCCCGGAAGAGCGGCGAGGGCCGCCACTGCGCGTACAGTTGCCGCACTTCGCCGGGAATCTCGATCTCACGCTCGGTGCTGACCTCCTGCATAATCAGGCTCATCGGAAACAGCGGAGCCAGGTCGTCCGGGCCCAGCGGTTTCAGCGTACCGGGATGCAGCGGCGGCGCCATCGGCTTGGGCAGGTCGGCGGCAATGTTATACCAGGCAAGGGGAATGCGGTTGGGCGGGAGGTTGTATTGGATGGTTTCCATGCGGAGATTCTATCAGCACGGGCGGGGGATTGGCACGGCCCGCGTCCTGAATTTTTCGCGCTCAGGACTGCGCGCGCACGGCGAAGAGCTGGCCCGTCCAGGGACCGTAATTCAGCGTGATGCCGCCGATGACCTTGCCGTCGTCGGAGATGGCTAGCCGGTACTGGTCGAGGCCGATGATGTTGTTAGGGTCGTCCTTCTGATAGCCGTTCAGCACCAGCAGGCCCTCGCCCTTCCTCTTGCCTTTCACCAGCTCCGTGCCGGTCATGCCAACCTTGGCGGCCAACTCCGGGGTGGCGTTCGCGGGCGTTTTGCGCAGCATCCACACAATTTTGCCGCGGATCGATCCGTCACCCGCCGCTGCGCAGGTTTTGCAACCGAGACCGGTCTCCAGCGTCATCGTGACGGTAAAGACATACCCGGTTGGATCCGTCCAGATGCCGCGCCACTCTCCCGCCACGCCGCCGGCTTGAGCGGAGCAAACCAGGCTGCCCAACAAGATCCCGCAGACCAGAAGAATTCGCTTCATCCTCGCTCTCCATTCTGCCGTTTGGCGATATGCTGCCATTGTAAGCCCAAGCAAGAGTGGATGGAGCAATAGAGCAGGGAAGAGGGTTATCAATAGAAAGGGCAAGATCGGACTACCGCGGAAGGCTGGTGTCTCCCGCCTTTGCGGCCTCGTTGGCGCGGCTCAGGCCGCCATGGAATCCGGTTGCTCCTCTTTGGCAATCTTTCTTGAAAGCTGAGCGGCTTCCTGGGAGCTTTCGTAGGCCTTTTCGGTCAATTCGTGATCGGAGGCATGATCGCCTGTGCTGTGCCCGCATGCGGCTACCGCGTGCGCATGAGCTGCGTGGTTGTGGAGTTCCGCCGCTTGGGAATGTTCACTCTGGGGCATGGTCTTTTCCTTTCAGGCAAGCGCATAGAACACTTGTATTTGAAGTCTTCCATCTGGCTGCAAGGCGCGCTGTGCAATCGGAGACAGGACTGCTGATATCGCGCCTTTTCCCGTCTCTGGTGCGAGAGATGCGTTGCGAAAAGAACACGCCCGGCAATTCGCTCGACCGCTTTCTGCCGGCAACGTTCAATATTTCTGGTATTCGTGCATGAAAGTGTCTCGTTCCTGTACACTGAACGCGCCATGAGTTGCCTCTTTTGCAAGATCGTTGACGGAAGCATACCCTCCACCGCCGTCTACCAGGACGAGCAGTGCTACGCCTTCGCGGATCTTCACCCGCAGGCGCCGGTGCATGTGCTGATCACGCCGCGCGAACACATTGCGTCGCTGGCCGACAGCACCGAAGGGGACCGCGCGCTGCTCGGCCACCTGCTGTGGACCGCGGCGCGGATCGCCCGCGACAAAGGCCTCGCCAACGGCTACCGCGTGGTAGTCAACGCCGGCGAGGACGGCGGCCAGTCCGTGGATCATCTCCACATCCACCTGCTCGGCGGCCGCCCGCTCACCTGGCCGCCGGGATAAATTCTCGCACACGAAAAAGGCGCTCCCGCCATGGAAGCGCCTTCTTGTCGTGCGTCTGTCTTAAACCGGCTGAGGCGTGTGGTCTTCTTCCTCGTCCAGGCCATAGCGGCGCAGAAGATTGGGCAGGGTTTGCGAGAAAGCCGACCGCGGCAT
>PLPA01000039.1 GCA_003159355.1 Acidobacteriaceae bacterium
AAGACCGTCGTTGTCCCGCGCGGATGCGTGCGCGAAGGCAGCACGCCAAAGAGCTTGCCCCCCGGCGAGTACTGCGGCAGCCGGCGTGAATCGCCGCCCGAGTGAACCAGCAGAACCCGGTGACAGCCCCACCACTCCCGGTCTTTGCCCAGAATGCCCAGCGCGTGAATCGTCGCGCCGCCGCTGCCCACTCTGCGGTCGTCGGGATCGGGGACCACCAGGAACTCCGTCTCCTCCGGCAGCGTCCCGGAGAGCCGCCGCCGCTCAATCTCATCGCGGTAGAGTCCCGCCTGACGCGCCGAAGAGGCCGTGACGATCACCACGTCCCAAAATCTCACTGGCTTTCTCCGGGTTGCGTGGAACTGAAATGCGCGTCGGCCAAATCCCCGCCCTTGCCGATGTCCAGCGAAGGCGGAAGTGGATTGCTTTCGTCAATGGATGCCTCGATGCACTTCTCCAGCAATCCCTTGGCTTCGAGGATAAACTCAATTGCGTCGCGCCCCGCGCCCTCGCCACCTTTGTGCGGAGTCACGTAATGGGCTTCTGCTTTGACTTGCTCCCGCGCATTGGCCACGGCCACCGCAAATCCGCACTGGCGCATCACCGCCAGGTCGATCACGTCGTCGCCCACGAAGGCGATCTCGTCGAGGGTGACGCCCTCTCGCTCCATAATCTCGCGCACCGGGCGCATCTTGAAGGCCTCGCCCTGGTAGACGAATTCCAGCTTCAGGTCGCGCGCGCGCAGGGCCACCGTTTCGCTGATGCGCTTGGTAATGATGCCCACCTTCATGCCGCCCAGCCGCGCCAGCGTCATGCCCGCGCCATCGTGCGCGCTGTAGCCCTTGGCCTCGATCATTCTAGTAACGGCCCCGTCCGGCCCGGCCACCGGAACAGGAATGATCCAGATGCCGCCGTTGGTCAGAACGCCGTCAACGTCGAAGAGAATGATTTTGATGCGCCGCGCGCGCTCCTGGACTGTGAGTGTCATGCTCTTGATTCTAACAAGACTATGGGCGCCCACCCTCTCCGCTGTCATCCTGAGCGAAGCGCAGTCCTGGGTCAGCGCTCTCCACCCAGAGCCTTGGCAAACGAATAGAAGAAGTCCAGCGACTTCCAGTAAGAATCGACAGGCAGCCGCTCGTCTCGCCCGTGAGCGCGGATGTCGTCGCGCTCTAACGCAATCGCTGAGTAGCCGTAACAGGGAATTCCAGCTTCGGTGAAGTAGATCGAGTCGCTGGCCCCGTTTTCCATTTCTGGAGTCACCGACGTTCCCGGCCAGATCGTCTGTGTCAGCCGCGTCAGAGGTTCGAACACTTCCGCGATCGGAGCAGGCGGGACCATGGCCTTGCGCTCCGGGGCAATGTCGGAGATCACGCCGTTCGAGACGTACTTCACGCTCAAGTTTGCGTCGTTGAAAAGACCAATCAACTGCTGCCGGATCGCCTCCGGTGAATGGCCGGGAAAAATGCGGCAATTCACGATGGCCTGGGCCGTCTGCGGCAAGGCGTTGTTAGCGTGCCCGGCGTTGAGCCGCGTCGCAACGCACGTGGTACGGAAGTTCGAGTTGAAGCTGGGATCGGTGCTGAGCCGCTCGGCTGCGGACAAATCGGGCGGCGAGGCCAGAATCGCTCGAAGATCGCTGCCAGTTTGGCCCTTCTCCTGTCCAACAAGGTTCTTGAAGTAGGTGCGTGTTACGTCGTTCAACTCAAATGGAAAGGAGTACGCTGCCAGTTTGTTCAATGCCGCGGTCAGCTCATAGATCGCGTTATCGGGCCGGGGCAGCGAGCTATGCCCCCCGCGATTCGTTGCCGTAACTTGGAAATCCGAGTAGACCTTCTCCGTAGCCTCTACGTCGGCTACCACCACGCGCCCATGGTCCAGTTCCACGCCGCCCGCGTCTGGATTGATCACGTAGGCCGCGTCCACCAGTTCTCGATGCTGCTGCACAAGCCACTCGGCTCCGTTGAACTGACCGCCCTCCTCGTCGGCTGTCAGCGCCAGAATCAGGTCGCGACGGGGCTTATAGCCCTCCCGGTGCAGGCGCAGGAAGGTGGCCACCAGCGCCGCGTCGGATTCCTTCATATCTTGCGTGCCCCGCCCGTAGTAGTAGCCGTCCTTCTCCACAAACTGGAAGGGGTCGGTGGACCAGTCGGAACGCAGAGTTTGGACCACGTCCATGTGGCAGAGGAAGAGAACGGGCTTTTGCGTTGTCGGAGCAGCTGCCCGCAGCCTGACGACCAGATTTTGTTTGCGTGCATCCGGTCCCAGCAGACGAACGTCCTCGGCGGCAAATCCCGCCTCCAGAAAGCGCTTCTGCATGGCCGCGGTTGCAGTGGACACGTTTCCCAGCGGCGTGTCCGTGGTGTTGATCTCGATCAGTTCCTTGAAAATCTCACGTGCCAGGGCGCGGTCTTCCGCTGAGGTGGTCGGCAGCGGGCTCTGCGCAAACAGCGCCGAGCCAGTGCAGGCGGCAAAGACAAGCGTGGGAAGAATCAAGAAGGAGGCTTTTCGTCTCATGCCAGAATTGTACAAGGATGGCACGGACAATTCGCCGACTTATGGACATAAAACTGTAGCGCCGGCCTCCCGGCAGGCTGTAGCGTGGACCTCCCGGTCCACGCTTGTTTCTTTCGAGTTCCCACCGGCTTCGCTGACCCGCGATGGGATGAAACACTCTGCGACATTTCTCCCGCAGGGAGAAGCGAGAACAGCCCACATTGGTTCTCCCGTAGGGAGAAGTGAAAATAGCCCAGGACCAGCGCAGCGCAGTCCTGGGTCAGCGGTCACCCCCATCCACCCCGTCCCGTAGGGCCGGAGTGAATAGGCTGGATAAAGTTCATGCCAAGGCGATCGGACATCTACCGAGAATCGATTCTGGCGACATCGGCGTTTACGAGGATCGATCTGACTATCGCCCCCTAATGCACGCTCGCTGAGCGTATTGGGCTGATGTCGTCAACCGAG
>PLPA01000069.1 GCA_003159355.1 Acidobacteriaceae bacterium
GACGCGCCCGCGCTGGCCCAGGCAGACGTCGGCGTGGCGATGAACTCAGGCACGCAGGCCGCCAAAGAAGCCGGCAACATGGTCGATCTGGATTCGAACCCCACCAAGCTGATCGAGATCGTCGAGATCGGCAAGCAGCTCCTGATGACGCGCGGCGCGCTGACCACTTTCAGCATCGCCAACGATGTGGCCAAGTACTTTGCTATCATTCCGGCGATGTTTTCGGTGGCCTTCCCGGTGCTGGGCGCGCTGAACATCATGCACCTGCATTCGCCCCATTCGGCCATTCTCTCGGCGGTCATCTTCAACGCGATTATTATCGTGGCGCTGATCCCGCTTGCTCTCAAGGGCGTTAAGTACGAGCCAAAGGCGGCCGATGTGCTGCTGCGCAACAACCTGCTGCTCTACGGTGTAGGCGGCATCATCGTCCCTTTCATCGGCATTAAGGCCATTGATCTGGGATTGGTGGCGCTGCATCTGGCGTAAAGAAAGCATAGTTCGCGGGGTAAGCGTGGTTAGCGGAGTTAGCCTGACAGGTCTTGAATCCTTCTAACTCCGCTAGCTCCGCTAACACCGCTTCAAGGTTACACAGAGCTTTTACCGGCTCTCGAAGGAGAAACAAAAAATGCACTCCGTCTGGAAGACATCGATTCGCTTCACTCTCGTGACCACGCTGCTGCTGGGCCTGGGCTATCCGCTCGTGGTCACCGGCATCGCCAAAGTGATCTTCCCGCATCAGGCCGGCGGCAGCCTTATTCAGCTCAACGACGGCACGATCATCGGCTCCGAGCTGCTGGCGCAGAGCTTCACCAGCGACCGCTACTTCCATCCGCGGCCCTCGGCTGCCGGCAACGGCTACGACGCCACGGCTTCGAGCGGCTCGAATCTGGCGCAGTCTTCTAAAACATTGGTCACGCGCATCCAGGGCGACATCGATAAACTGGCCGCCGCAAATCCCGGCAAGCCGGTGCCGATTGATCTGGTGACCACCTCCGCCTCTGGCCTCGATCCCGACATTACCCCCGACGCCGCCTACTATCAGGTCCCGCGCGTCGCCAAGGCCCGCAGCCTGAGCGAAGAGAGTGTGCGCACGCTGGTCGCGCAGCAAACCACGCCGCGCCAGTTAGGCCTGCTCGGCGAGCCGCGCGTCAATGTTCTCGCGCTGAATCTCTCTCTTGACAAGCTGGCAAAGTAGACACGCTGCAATGGGCGAACCGTGCCATGGAACCTCTGAACACAGGCCTGTTCTGTAATGCGTGCGGCATTACAACCATCAATTGCTAAGCCATGGTTGAAAAACGCGCTAGATTCCCAGGCGCGCCTTCAGAACGCGGACGCGATCGCGGGCGACGGGAATCTGCGTGCGCTGGGCGTCCTTGAGCGAGAGGATGACCTTGCCGGCGAACCACGAATTCACCTCGTGAATCCACTCCACATTTACCAGCGCGGAGCGGTGGACGCGCAGAAACCTGGCCGGATCAAGCCGCCGCTCGAGTTCGGCGATGGTCTGGTCAACGCAATGCTGGCGTCCGTTCGCCACAGCGTAGGTGAGCTTGTCGCTGGCTACAAAGTGCGTGACGGCATCCAGGTCGAGAAATGAAATGCGCTCGCCCACGCGCGTGGCGATGCGGCGCGGATACTCGGCCCGCTCTCCGCGCAGCGATGCGGCCAGCTCCTTGAGCAGCGCGGGCAGTTCCGGATTCCGCTGCCAATCCTGCTGGACGGGCAGGCGCAGCCGTTCGAGCTTCTTCAGCGCGCGCGCCAGCAGCTCGGGCTCGATGGGCTTCAGCAGGTAATCGATGGAGTTGACCTCGAAGGCCTTGAGCGCATATTCGTCGTAGGCGGTTGTGAAAATCACGAAGGGCTGCTCGTTGAGGCGCGAGAGCAGCTCGAAGCCGTTCATGCCGGGCATTTGAATGTCGAGGAAGAGTACGTCAATGGATTCGCGGTTCAAAAAGTCGAGAGCTTCTGCCGGATCGGTGGCGCTGCCGGCGATGCGCAGGCCGCCGGCGCTCACGAGCAGGCGTCCGAGGCGCTCGATAGCCAACGGTTCGTCATCAACGAGATAAGCGCGAAGCGGTACGGTTTCCATCGGTAACTCCATTATGCGGGAAAGGAGAGCCGCACAATCGTTCGATCATTTTCGCGCGCAACTTCCAGTTGGCCTGCTCCGCCGAAGAGAAGATCAAGGCGCGCGATCAGATTGCCCAGGCCGTGTTCGGGCGTAATGGAATCGAGCGAGAAGCCGGGTCCGTCATCGCTGACTTCGAGCAGGATGCGGCCGGATTCTTCTGACCCATGGATGTGAATCGTTGCGCCCTGGCTGCGCTCTGAGACCACATGCTTTACGGCATTTTCCACCAGCGATTGCAGCGCCAGCGGCGGCACATTCGCATCCTGAAGAGCTTCGGGAATCGTGATCTCATAACGCAGTCGAGGACCGAAGCGCGTCTTTTCGATCTCCAGATAATCGCGAACGATTTTGAGTTCCTGGCTGAGCGGCGCCAGGCCGCTTTGATTGGCGTTGAGCGAGAAGCGCAGCAGCGAGGCCAGTTTGCCCACCGTATCCTCGGCTAACTGCGGATCCCTGGGAATCAGCGCGGCGATGGAGTTGAGCGTGTTGAAGAGAAAGTGGGGATGAATGCGGGACTCGAGCGAGGAGAGCTGGGCCTCGGCCAGCAGCTTATAAGCGCGCTCCTGCTCCACCTGGCGCGTGCGCAATTCGAGCGTGGTGGCCTGGAGCTTGTAGCGCAGAGTTTCAAAGGACGTGATGCCCAGGCCAACCACGAGTGAGATGACGATACTGACAGGATAAGCCGAACGGAATTCCAGCCAATATTCTCCGCGCGGGAAGATCCCGATCCATGACAGCAACAAGCCGCCTGCAAGAGTTCCGCTAGTAGCCGTACCCAACAGAACCAGCGCATCCATAACAATTACGAAGCGAGGAAAACTCCCTGAATAGCAATGCGAAACCCTGGTGAGAAGAACAGCGGAAGGCAAGGAAATCAAGGCAGCGTAGACGAAGGTAACGACCAGTTCGGCGCCGCTCTCCGACAGCTTGGTGCGGCCTACCGAGAGAAAGATCACCAGGCACAGCAGAGCGACGGAGGGTACGATCCATATCTGCTTGAGGATGATCGCAGCAAAACGTGGGCTCCGGCCCACGGACGGCAACGCTACGACTGGATTGATCTCGGACATCATAGCTGAAAACGAACCCCCACTGATGTTGCCGCGGAGTAGGGCGTGGCGCCGTAATCCGAGCTCTTGTTTCCCTGCGGAACTTGCAGGTGCAGATAAGAGGAGAAGTGATTGCCGAATCGCCGGTTGGCGTCGGCGATTACAATGTAACTGTTGTCATTCAGATTCTCAACCATCGAGGCGGAGAGGTCCCACTGCTTCCAGCCGGGCAGCTCGCGCAGCCGTGACTTGCCAGCGTACAAAAAAGCATAGTGCTGGCGGCCGGCTGAAGGCGAGATGGTGCTATCGCGATAGTACGCAGTATTGGGCGGGGTGTAGAACTCTCCAACAAAGGAGATGCCCCATGCGGTGGTGTATTTTGCGCCCATCAGGATCGCGCCCTGCTCGCGCCATGCTGCCTCGCCGTGCAGTTCCCAGGCCTGGCCGAAGACGCGGGTGAAGGTGAGGCCGCCAAAACTGTCACCGCCGCGGTCATTGCCGGCGATCAGCGAAGTGTCGAATCCACGCACAAGAACGTTATACCGGAAAGCGGTGGTGTCGTGCAGGTTTGACCCGGCAGGGGCGAGCGCGGCAGTGGACCAGGCCAGAGAAAAAGCGTGCGGGCCGTGGACAAAGTCCGCCTTGACCATGTCGCGTCCCTGGTTGAGATTGAGGCGGTCGGTGGGGTTGGTGGGAACGCGGGGCGGGTCGAGAAAGCCAGCGGGCGTGAAGGCATAACCAGTTCCCCAACGCACAATTCTTCGGCCCGCCATGAAGTCAAAGTCCCCGGCGGAGAGGCCGCCATACGCTTCTTTGACGCGCAGTTGCGTGTGCGTGCCGGTATACGGCTCAAGCGCGGCGTTGAGTTCTTCACTCGCCGCGACATTGCCCGGCGGAAGATTGAAGTCCGCGGCGGAGAGGCCATGAAACGTATCTGCGAGACCCACCACGCTCGACGCAATGCTCCAGCGTGAGCGGTAGCGCAGCGTGAAAGAAGGCTCAAGCAGCAACTGATTCTGCAAGAGCGTGACCGAAGGGTCCGTGAGCATCGACGCCGACGCTGGCAGCAGCGGCTGCAGGCTGCTATCGATGGTTGCATCGTCAATGACCGAGAAGGCATAGCGGAAGTCGTGGCGGGGCACCGGCGGCGGCTCATCCTGCGCGGCGGCGAAGACCCCGACGGCAAGGAGCAGAAGAGCCGGCAATGTGTGTGCGAGTTTCATCGGGTTTGCTCTTAGCTTTCTGGATCACATCAACAAATGCTGCTGGGAGTTGTGGTTTCCCAGGTCTCAGAAGCGAGACCTGGGGCGCCCGCGCGCTCATTCCCAATAGATCAGTTTGATTTCGATTGCGACTTTCGGTTGATTGATCGTGAACTTTGCCTCGTCGGGATCCGGAGGCCCCATCCTCTTTTCGGGATTGTTGGAGGCGCCGTAGCCTTCTACCGGGATGCCCATCTCATTGAAATCCATCTTTCCGTTCATGTTTTCATCGTGGAATATGAAGACGGAGTAGACTCCTTGCGGGAGGTTTTCGAAAACGGTCTGGGCGCTCAACGTCCCGGCGTCGATCTCGGTCTCCCGCTTCTCAACGGTATTTGAATCGCGCATCAGAGTAAGGCGAATCTTTCCATTCGTATTTCGTATTCCGGTGACGCGAACGGTAAGCGTGGAGGAGTTTTGTGTGGGCGCAGCCGGCGTTTGCGCATTCAGCCCGGCGGAAGAGATGAGCAGTGCGCACGAGAGCAGTGGCAATGCGGCGATCAGTTTGATTGTCGAAAACATTTTATTTTCCTTTCATTCGAGAGTGAAGGTCGATCCATCAGAAACGATCGGTGCGTCCCTGATAAAAAAGCTTGTCGGGCAGCCCGCGCGGGGCGATGCCGGAGTACTCCAGCACGCTGCGGGAGTTGTGGCGGATTTCGTCGTACAAAGTCCAGCGATGAAGTTGAGGCTTGCCGCCGACAGAAAAATATTCGTCGAAGGTGGCGGATTTGATGTGCTTGCCGGAGGTGAGGTAGTACTCGGCCCTCACCGGGCGCGCATCTTCCGTCCGCAGCCAGTAAAGAATGCGCTGATAGGTCGAGCCTTTGCGCTTGGCGGTGAGATCGAGCACGTAGCAGTTCTCGCTTCCCACCTTCTCCGTGCGCAGATAGACGGCCGAATAATCGACGGCATAGTTGGTGCGGGCCACGTCGCCGTTGGAGGCGTCGCCGTTCAGGCGTTCCAGCGGTGTAATGCGCACCGGGCGGCTGGTGTCCGGCAGATAGACCCACATATCGTCGCCCAGCATGAGCAGATGCTGGCCTTTTTCGCGCGGGCTCAGGAATTCAACGTAGGTCTTCTCTGTTCCCTTTTGCGAGACCTCGTAGAGTTTGTCCTCGTCCGCTTTGCCGGATTCGTAGTGAGTGATCTTGACCCGCAGCACATAAGAAGGCCATCCGTTGCGGTACGAATCGGAGCGCTTGAGCAAGGCTTCGGCGTCGGGAGTTGCGGCGCGGCAGACCAGCGCGCAGGCCAACAGAAAGCCCACAACAAAGAGCATCAGGAATGCGCGCAGAATGGATTTGATTTTAGACATGAGCAAGAGCCTCCGCAATTCTGAGCCGGGATGCGCGGACCGCCGGGAAGATGGATGCGAGCGCCAGCGAGATGATGACCAAGAATGAGGAGCCGATCATCTCCAAGGGCACGAAGCGGACTTTGAAGGACATGGGAACACTATAGCCGGGGGGCGGCGGCATGTGCAGTCCGGACGAGTTCAGCAGCGCTCCGAGGAGATTGCCGGCAACCAGGCCGACGGCAGCGCCCACCAAGCCGAGCATCGTGGCCTCGACCATGAAGAGCGCCACGATCCATGCGCGGGGCGTGCCCATGGCCAGCATGGTGCCGATCTCGCGGGTGCGCTCGAACATGCTCATCAGCAGCGTATTGACGCTGGACATGAGGACCATGAAGAAAACAATAATGCCCATGAAGAGAAAGATTCCGTTGAACATGGAGTTGACCTGCTTGTAATAGGTGGCCAGGTCGATCCACTTCTTGAGGACCAGTTGCTGCGATAGGCCGTTCAGGCGCGGCATCATCTCGGCGTAGGCCTGATCGGTGTTCTTCGTGGAATCGAGACCCACCACGAGGTTGGTGACGCGATCGCTTTGCAGCAGGCGCTGAGCGGCGGGCAGAGTGATGCGCAGATAGCGCGCGTCCCTCTCCGGCGCGCCGGAGTTGATGATGCCCACGATCTGAACATCGACGCCGTTGAGCGCGCCGTCGGAGGTCATGGCCAGCACCGTCAATCCATCGCCGATGCCGACGTTCATGGACTTGGCCAGTTCTTTGCCGATGAGCGCCTCGACCTCGCCAATGGGCTTCGGATCGAGATTGCGTCCCGATTCGATGTGGGTGATGAATCCGAGAGACTTTTCCGCTTCGGGATCGACGGCGCTGCCCATGAATCCGGCGGCTTTGGTTCCGTTGGAGACCATGCCGTAGAAATCGATGCGGGGGGCGATGCCGCGCACGTGGCTGCCAGTCTTTACAGATGCGGCCACCTGACGCCAGTTGTCAATGCCGGTGTCGAGAACGCGGTTTTCGTCGCGGTTAAAGTGATCGGCGGTGAAGATTTGCATGTGGCCGAGGCCGCTGTTGATGGTGTCTTCGCGGAGGCCGTGCATCATGAAGGCAAAGTAGCCGCCGGCCAGCAGCAATCCGGCGACGCCTCCGCCCACCATGAACAACGTCATCAGGGTGCGGCGGCGGTTGCGGAAGATGTTGCGAAAGGCAAGTAGAAGAAATTTAGCCACGGCTGCCTCCTTCAGTAGAGCTGTCGGAAACTACTTCGCCATCCGTAAGCCGAATGATGCGCTCGGTGTGTTCCAGCAGGCGGGCATCGTGCGTGGAGAAGATGAAGGTGAGGCCGAGCCGGCGGTTGAGGCCGTGCATCAAGTCGATGAGCTGGGTGGCGTTGTGGGTGTCCAGGTTGGCGGTCGGCTCGTCGGCCAGCACCAGGGCGGGACGATGCACAATGGCGCGCGCCACGGCGACCCGCTGGCGTTCGCCGCCTGAGAGCAGGTCGGGGCGCTGGTTTGCGCGGGCGGAGAGGCCAACGCTTTCCAGCGCCTCGGCCACACGCTCGCGGCGATCACGAGAACTGACGCCCTGAATCAGCAGCGGGTACTCGACGTTCTCGGCGGCGGTGAAGACGGGAATCAGATTGAAGGTCTGAAAGACGAAGCCGATCTTTTCGCGGCGCAACCGGCTCATGCTGGCGGGCTTCAATTGCGAGGTATCCACGCCATCGACCAGGATGCGGCCGGTGGTGGGCTGATCGATGCAGCCGATCAGATTCAGCAGCGTCGTCTTGCCGCTTCCGCTGGGCCCGGCAATCGCCAGAAACTCGCCAGCGGTGACGCGCAGGCTGGCATGCGTGAGGGCGCTGACAAAACTGTGCGCCGGGTGATGCGCTGGACTGTTGTCCAGCGAGAATCTTCGGCTGACTGCTTCGACGTTGACGATTTCTTCCATGAGCCGCTCCCTTTTCCAATTTGCTCTTGTTGGAATGTAAACGGAACGATGGCGGCGCGCGCGGGCTTCCGGACAAAGGGCGGGAAAAGCGGATGAAAGGCACGAATGGGAGGATGAACCGGGGGTCGCGCCGGCTCATCCCGCATTTATTTTCAACGCGGCGCAACTATTTCCGCGCGGCGCTGTTCCTACCAGAAGAAGTCCGATTTCCAAGGAGAACGAAAATGAACTCTCTCTGCCGTACTCTGTCAAAGTGCGTCGCCACGCTGCTGGTGTGCGCGCTGCTGGCGCCGTCGATGGCCTATGC
>PLPA01000298.1 GCA_003159355.1 Acidobacteriaceae bacterium
GCTCTGCCGGGGGTATTGACATCATCCGGCGACGGTGAGCTCTTCTTCCAATTGCTGCTTCTGATAGAGGCCGGCGTAGTAGCCATCGAGGGCGAGCAACTCGTCGTGCCGGCCCAGTTCTACAATGCTTCCGTGATCGAGCACGGCGATCTGATCGGCGTTGCGCACGGTGGAGACGCGATGGGAGATCAGGATGGTGGTCGAGGCAGTGGTGAAGCTGCCGAGGCCGCCCAGAATGCGCTCTTCCGTGTAGGTGTCCACGCTGGCCAGCGCATCGTCGAGGATGAGGATGGCCGGGCGGCGCAACAGTGCACGGGCGATGGCCGCACGCTGCTTCTGCCCTCCGCTGAGCGTGACGCCGCGCTCGCCCACCATGGTTTCAAAGCCCTGCGGAAACTCCTCGAACTCCTTGCGAATATGCGCCGCTTCGGCGGCTTCGAGCAGTTCTTCCACGCTGGCGTGGGGCGCGCCAAAGGCCAGATTGTCGCGGATTGTCGCGCTGAAAAGAAACGTTTCCTGGGGCACCATGCCGATGTTGCGCCTGAGCACCGCCAGAGGATACTCGCGCACCGGGCGGCCATCGATCAGCAATGAACCTTCAAGCGCTTCATACAATCTTGGAATCAGGTTGACCAGTGTGGATTTGCCCGATCCGGTGGGCCCGACGATGGCCAGGCTTGAACCGGCGGGAACCTTCAGCGAGATGCCTTGGAGCACCGGCGTATCGCCGTAGCTGAAATTCAAATCACGGAATTCGATCTCCCCGCGCAATACACTGTCGGTTGGAATCGTGGGATCGGCGGCGCTATCGTCGATCGCCGGCTCGGCGCGCAGAAGCTCGTCGATGCGCTTCACCGAGGCGGTGCCGCGCTGGAAGAGATTTACCACCCAGCCCACCGCGATGATCGGCCAGATGAGCATCACCATGTAGGTGTTGAAGGCCACGAACTGGCCCACCGTGATGCGATGCGCGACGACCAGATGGCCGCCGGCCAGCAAGGTAATGATCATTGAGACGCCGAGAATGAATTCCAGCGTGGGCCACAGCATTCCCATGAGCTGAACCAGGCGGAGGGAGCGAGCGATGTACTGGCGGTTGAGCCGCTCGAAGAGGCTGATCTGCGACTCCTCGCGGGCGAAGGCGCGGACGAGCCGTGCGCCGGAGTAGTTCTCCTGCGCCTGCGAACTGATCTCGGAGAAGCTGGCCTGGATACGCTCGAAGCGGTCATGAATGCGGCTGCCGAAGTACTGCACCAGGATGCTGGCCAGCGGCATCGGCGCCCAGGCCACGAGGGTGAGCCAGGGGCTGATGCGCAGCAGGAAAAACAATGCGCCCACGGTGAAGAAGGCGGTATTGGCGCTGTACATCAGCGCCGGGCCGAGCAGCATACGGACGGCATTCAAGTCGTTGGTCAGCCGGGCCATGATGTCGCCGGTGCGATAGCGCTGATAGAAGCCCGAATCCTGCCGCTCCAATTTGCGGAAGAGATCGTTGCGCAGATCGAACTCGATCTCCCGCGAGATGCCGATGAGAATCCAGCGCTGGGCGTAGAGAAAGACGCCCTTGACCATGGCGATGGTGACCAGCAGGCCTGCGAAGAGCAGGATAGTTCCGCGCGCCGCCCCGTGCCCCATCGCATCCACTGCCTTCTCGATCACCAGCGGAAAGAGCACCCAGATGGCGTTGGTGCAGACGCAGGAGAGCGTGCCCCACAGGTATCCCCAGCGGTAGCGGCGCATATAGCTGAAGAGCGGGGCCAGTTCGCGAAGCATGGTTTTATTGTACGGGGAAGGGCGGGTAGAGCGTCTTCGGAAGCACCGGTTGCATTCCTTCAGAAAAGGTCAACGACTGGAGGGAATGTTAGAAACAGGCTCAGGAGCATCAGTGCGAGAGCGGCAACGCTGATTCTGCCCATCGCAACAGTCCTGCCCTGCCAACGCCATTCGAGAATGCCCCAGGTAAGAAGCCAGATAACGATGGCAGTTGTGGTTACGCCGGATAAAGGACCCGTTGGGTTGTAGAAATTGAGAAATCTCTTGATCAGAGCCAACTTATCACTGGCCAAGGCCAGTACTGCCAGAGCAAGGGAGCCGACACCGGCAGCAAGAATCGCGGCAGCGCCAGAACCGTTCGGCATGGCGGGAGTGCCAGGTGGAGCGGCACGATCTGACGAATTCATTTTTCTCCTCCGATGCTCAGATGAATTGTGTGGCCACCCTGGACCGGCGCGTGTTTGTCGATCATAGCTCCGAAGAAGCCCGCGACGCCGGCGGCGACAAAAGAAGCCAGGGCAAAAGAGAGCACTGCGGCGCGAAGTTGCTGATGATTCCTGAGGTCGCGACCGTACTTCGCGAATACGAACGCGACCATGGTGATCGAGATCGGAACGAACCACGCGATGTACTCCTTCCACTCCATCCCAAACGAGTGCCAGCCGATGGTGGCGGGGCTGGACATCAGAAGCTTCTGGGGAAACATCGAGATATCGACCGTTCCCGGCGGGGGCGCGGCGCGATACCACGGATAGATGATGTAAGCTCCGGTGAGCACGGCGGCCCATGCGAGCACAGCCATCGCGATCAGGTAGACCTTGACGAATCGCTCATGGTCCGGTGTGGATTCGGGTGAGTTGGAAGGAGTGGCGCAGCGATAAAGCTCGAGCAAAGCGCCGGAACACGCCAGCAAATAGAGCGCGCCGAATCCCATGCCATGCATCAGTGTCCAAAGTTCGTGCGTCGTGATTTCCATTGGTTGCTCCTCCTCTTTGGAATGTGCCGCCGCATATCCTCAAACCTTCCAGCCGGTCAAATTCGTCCTATCGGGGTTGCGCGGAGAGCATTGCATCTGTCGCGCTCTTTCCGCCCGCGTCTTTGTCCTTTCCCCAGGTCTTATAGAGGCCGAGATACGCGTAGTTCTCCGTCTGCCCGGCAATCGAGTGCCCGTATGCGAAGAGCAATTGCAGGCCCGGAGACTTGAAGTGGTAATATCCGCCCGCGTCGATCATCGTCGAAGCTTGAGTCTGCGCGGCGGCGAATCCTTCGCGCGCGTGCGAAAAGATCTCGGTTGATAACTCCAGCTTCTTATTGATCTCCCGCTTCACGAGAAAGCCGCCGTAGAGATAGTTGTTATAACCGCTCTGCGGTACGACCGTGTAACCCATGCCGCCGCAGAGGCTCCAGGGTCCGAATTCCTTTTCGACCCAGATGGGCAGCTTGTACCAGACTTTGCCCACTCCCAGCCCTTGCGTCGAGTTGCCTGTGGGGATCTCGAACATGGTGAACGAGCCGATCTGCGGGCGGTGCTTTGTCTGCTTGATGAAACCGTACTTCACTCCCAGTTCCATATCGGTGAGCCCGAAGGCGCTGGAACCCGTTCCACCTGGAGCATAGACAGGATTGTTCGACGGCATCACGGCTCCAAAGGGAAGAATCGCATGAAGCTGAATGTTGGGAATGGCGCCCCAGTTAAACTCGAAGGCCGGGCCCGTCGGGTCAAGCTCAGCCGGAGTGCCGTCGATCGTGCCGAAGATGTAAAACTCGTAGTGCCCCAGTTCTACCGGAGTTGGGTCGTCAGTCTGGAAGGGAGGTCCGGCCTGAGCGCGCAGTTCAGGGACGGCCAGTATGACCACGAGGAACAGCGAGGGGAAGATCCTGTTCACGTTAATAGGCGCTACCGTTGACCCAGATTACCATAATGCCGGCTTACGTCGGCGTCTTCAGCAGCAGATAGCTGCCCACCAGCCCAAAGAGAATATCCGAGGACCAGGCGGCCATCATGGCGGGCAGATAGTTCACGTTGCCCAGCGCGCCGAAGAAGCTGTCGATCACAATGTAGGCGAGCGTGACGGCGATGGCCATCGCAATGCCGGTGAGTGAGCTGCGGCGGCCCATGGAGAGCGCGAAGGGAATGGCCAGCATGGCCATGATGACCGCCATCAGCGGATAGGCGAGCTTGTGCCATAGCTCGACGCGCAGGCGCATGGTATCAAAGCCGCTCTGGCGCAGGTCGTTGATGTAGTGATCCAGTTGGCCGAAGTTCATCTCCTGCGCTTGCCACTTTTCCTTGGTGAAGTAGCCGGGGTCTTCGTGAATCTCGGCGAAGGAGGTCTTCAGGAACGGGCGGTACTCGGTGACGTTGGCGCCGGAGATCTCGCGCTGCCAGCCGTTGAGGAAGCTCCACGCGCCGGTTGCGGGGTTCCACGTGGCGCGGGCGGCGAAGATGCGCCGCGAGAGCGCGAAGGTCGAGGGATCGAACTCGAAGATGGAGAGATTGGCGAACTCGTTGATCTTGGGATCGAAGAACTGGTAGTAGAAGATGCGTCCGGGCTCGCCGGGGCGCGGCTGCCCGAAGATCCAATTCTGCTCCGGATGCAGGACGGTTTGCGGCGGGCGGCCCTTGATGATGTTGTGCAGAGCCTCTTGCCTGCGGTTGGCTTGGGGAAGATAGAACTGGTCGAAGAGAAAGAGGCTGACGGCCAGCAACCCGGCGATGGAGACGATGGGAATCACCAGCCGGTAAAGGCTGATGCCGCAGGCCTTCATGGCGATGATCTCGGAGTTGCGGTTGAGCACGCCGAAGGTGACCAGCACGGCGATCAGCACGGCCAGCGGTGTGATCTGGTAGAGCATGTCGGGCGTCAGGTTAATCAGGTATTCGCCGATCAGCGAGAGCGCAATGTGGTTGCGCAGAATGTCGCCGATCAGCTCGAAGAAAGTGAAGACCAGCATCAGCATGACGAAGCCGGAGAGCACCAGCAGGAAGATGCCAAGGAACTCGCGCACCACATATTCATCCAGGATGCGGGGAAAGACATTGCGGGCTTTGCGGCGCTGGGGACGCTCTTGAAACCTGCTCAGCAGGCTGCGGAAGGGGTTGGCCGGAGCGGCGGCTTCAGGGATTTGCCAGCGCGAGGTCCAGGCAGTCAACGCATTCAGAACGCGGCCGCCCGAGGCCATCTGCCAGAGCAGGAAAAGCCCGCCCGCGGCGAAGAGCAGGTTGGCCGACCAGACCGCGAAGAAGGCGGAGATCCAGTTCTGCTTGCCCAG
>PLPA01000005.1 GCA_003159355.1 Acidobacteriaceae bacterium
CCCGGCCAGTCAACCGCCGAAGAATTTTCAACTTTGGTCCATGAACTCTCTCACTTATGTTGCGTTGATAATTATGTTGCGTAGAGGGCTTCTTCCCAGTGAACATGCAGGTTGAAGCCCTTCGTACACAACATAACGTGTGCTACAAGGAGCGCAGGAAAGCTATCAGCGATGGGTCGTCCTTCCAGTGCTTTGTGGTTGTGGGCGTTGTATGGAGCGCGTTGGAGTGGGTCAGTATTTCAGCTTTGCGCTGTAGGTCGACTTCGGCGTAGATGTTGGTTGTGTCGATGGAAACATGGCCGAGCCATGCGCGGATGGTGTTGATATCGACGCCGGAGCGCAGTAGGTGCGTGGCTGTTGTATGCCTGATGGTGTGCGGGCTGATTGCTCTGCCAAGCAGTGACGGATGTGATGCTGCTGCGGTCCGGACGTGATTGCGAAGCATCCAGTGGATGCCGTGGCGGGTAATGGCCTGGCCGAGCCGGTTGAGAAAGACGGGCTGATCGGGAGCGCGGTTGCGGATGAGGGCGAGCAGTGCGGTAGCGGTTGCTGGCCAGAGCGGGCAACGACGCATCTTGCGTCCCTTGCCCCTTAGTTGTACGTCGCCGATCTGGTTGACGCGCAGGTTGAGATCGCCGATCTGGAGCGATGCGGCCTCGGTGACGCGAGCGCCGGAGTTATAGAGAAACAAGAGGAGCGCATGATCGCGGATGCCTTGTTCGGTGCGGCGATCAGGAGTAGCCAACAGTGCGTCCATCTCCGTCTTATCCAGGTAGGACAGTTCATTGCGGGTGAATCGCTTGAATGGAACGCCGCGTATCTGGCTGCACCATGCGATGTGTTCCGGGCTTCGTTCGGCGATGAAGCGAGCCATCGCATGAACAGCGGCGAGCCGCTGGTTTCGGGTGCGAATGGAACATCTGCGCTCCTGTTCAACATGGTCGAGGAAGCGGCGTAGAACGTCGCTTGACAGATCGAAGATGTCCATGCGGTCGACCGGCGTCTTCTTCTGTGCGCTGGCAAAGGGCAGCAGAAGTGCAAGAGTGTCCCGGTAGCTTCGTTGTGTGTTCCTGCTCAGGTTGCGCTCCTCGATCAGGTGATCGAGGAGAAAGCGCTTGACCCACGAGCCAAGCAGTGCCGGCTTAGACATGAGGCACCTCCGGCCGGGCGTACTGCTCGAAGCAGATGCTGGCCTGTTCGAGCAGCTCGGTTGTCATGGTGAGATAGCTCTGCGTATCGCGGAGTCGGGCGTGCCCGAGATAGATGGATAGGTGAGGCAGGAGCCGTTGCACGTTCTTGCCTTCGCGGTACCACGTGACGAGCCGAACGACCGCGAAGGTGTGGCGGAAGTCATGCAGTCGCGGCTGGAACCTGGCGTCTTTGGAGCGTGAGACACCGGCCTCTTCGCGCAAGCGCTTGAAGACCAACTCCGCTGTCTGACGGAGGATGCGCTCCGAATTCTGCGTTCCGAGCAGTGGAGTCGCATCGCTTCGTCGCGGGCCGGGCCACTGTTGCTCGATGTAGTTGCGGAGCACGCCGACGAGATCGAGACCAACTGGTACGAATCGGCTCTTGTAGAACTTCGTCTCGCGGATCGTCAGAACGCCGGTCGCCGCATCGAAGTCGGCGAGGTTCAGACTGAGAGCCTCGCTGATGCGCAGACCGCTGCCATAGAGCAGGAGCAACAGCGTGCGAACGGTGTGCGGCTCAAGCAGCCAGACATAACGGTGACGGGAATCTGCTGCGTCGATCAGTCGTTCGATGTCGCGGTTGGTATAGATGTAGGGCTGGAACATCTCCGGCTTTTGCGGCATGCTGAGTGGAAGCGGGCTTTTCAAACAGTACTTGCGCGCGATTGCGTAACGGTAGAATGGGTTCAGCGTGTAGTCCTTGGCAAACCAGAAGGATGTGATGGGTCCTTTGCCTTCAAGGAACCTGAGCACCTGCTCAGGCTTTACAAGACGCATGTTGCGGTCGCCGACGGCTTGAACGAAGGCGCGGAGGCGAACTGCCTCACCGCGAAATCCCATGCCCAGAGAACGCTTGTGCAGGATGTATGCTTCAACCGCTTCGGAGAGGATCATAGGAGACCTCCCAAGCTGATCGCGGCTACGTTGCGAAGAGACTCCATGCTTCCTCGTAACTGAATCGGTGTTGCGGTGCGCTCGCTGTTCTCCGCGTACATCACCAGTTCCTTGAGTGGCAGGTTGCCGACCTCGCGCAGTGCAGGCATATCTACCTTGGCATAGATATGGGTCGCGGCCAGAGACACATGGCCGAGGTGGTCTGCAATCTCCTTGAGTGAGACGCCTTCCGCCAGCAGATGAGTGGCGCAGGAATGCCGAAGCGAATGGGGGCCATAGCATACGGATACGATCACCAGGCGATGCAAACGGTTGTGCACCATCGTGCCAAACCCTTCAACGGAAAGTACTCGATACGGTTGCACGCGAGACAGAAATATCTCGCGACGTTTCGATCGAGGCCTGACTTCGCGGAGATAACGCAGAATCGCTGCCCCGACTTCGCGAACGAGTGGATAGTGTTGGCTCTTTCGCTGCTTCGCGCGACAGATGTAAATGATCTCCCGCTCCCAGTCGATGTCATCAAGGCAGAGGTGGCGCACCTCGCCGCTACGCAAACCATAAACAGCGATCAGCAGCAACATCGCATGATCGCGAATATCGGTTGGTCTATCTCCAGCGCAGGATGCGAGCAGCCTCTGGACATCGCTCCACTGCGGCCCACGCGGCAAGTTTTCTAATCTGTAGATGCGAGGTGCATCGAGCACTTCCAAGCCTGATCTGCACCAACGCCTCGACTCTGCATAGCGGAAAAAGTTGCGCAACTTGGCAACATGGATCGCGATACTGGTCCTCTTCAGCTTCCGCTGGGATAGGATCAGGAAGTAGGAAGAAACATCATCGAGCGTGACCTCCCGCAGCGTCTTCCCGTATCTATCGAGCCACGTCAGAAACTCACCGATATACAGCCGGTAATGTTGAACGGTGCTGGGCGAAAGACCTCGCTCACCGACAACAAACTAGAGAAAGTCATCCATTTCTGCGGCGAAGGGCTGCATGACTCGCGGTTCACGCAACCGCCCGAGTAGGCGCATCCAGTTCGTCGCATGAAATATGAACTGTCGCTTGCCGACGATAAGACACTTTGCAGAACGGTGAATGGTCTTGGTCCACGCCTCTGCCGATGCTTCTATCTCTGCATGACAGATCGTCGGCTGGTGGAGCGGCAGATGGCGTGCGAGAGAAATCAATACAGCCGCAATGTCCAGTAAATTACTCCGTGAATGCCCCTCCTCCATCAAATGGGACAAGTAACGCCGTCGTTCGACGGCATATGGTGAATGGCGGTGGCGGGCAAGTGTCGATGGTTGCGAAAAGAGCTGATCAAACATGGTGGGTCTCCTTGGGCTGAATGCCATCCGCCCATTATCGCCACCCGATTTATGTTGTGTACAGAATCTGAAATCCCAATAAATCCGCCCCGCCCGCCAAGCTACGCAACATAATTTCCGACACAACATAAATGGGCTTATGTAGTGCTCAACATAATCTCACGAAATGTTGCACCGTGCCGAGCGGCGCACCGCAACCACCAAGATAGTACGCGAGACAGAAGCCGAAGCAATTGCCTTTGTAGTCGGAAAGACTATCGGCCTCGACGCTGGCCGAGTATCGGCGGATTACATCCACCTGTACCACGGTAACGCGGCACTATTGGCCGAGAGCTTGGAAGTTATCCAGCGTACCTCAGCCGTCATTCTTTCCGCGCTTGGAACACCGACAGCGGAAGCGGAAGCCGCGCAAGAAGCGGAACCGGAGCTGGCGAAAGCCAGCTAACCAACTCTTTTCAGCGGCGGGCGGCCTCATGCCATCCGCTCCACCACCACCGGAACACCAACCCGCTCAAGGAGAGCAACTATGAACCCGAACACCACCACCGAATACCGCAACCTTCCCCTCGCCGTCCTCACCGAGTCCACCACCAATCCCCGCCGCATCTATGACAATGCCGCGCTCAAAGAGCTTGCCGAAAGTATCCGCGTTCAAGGAGTGCTTTCGCCCTTGCTTGTACGGCCTTTGAATGAACGCGGCTTTGAGATCGTTGCCGGAGCGCGGCGCTACCGCGCCGCGCAGATGGCCGAGGCCGAGACTGTCCCCGTTCGCATCGTCAACCTTACCGACGCCGAAGCATTGGAGGCGCAGCTTGTCGAAAATCTGATTCGTGCCGACGTGCATCCGATGGAGGAGGCCAACGGCTTCCGCGCTCTTCTCAACTT
>PLPA01000015.1 GCA_003159355.1 Acidobacteriaceae bacterium
AATGGAATAGGCTTGACATGCTGCGAAAAAGGCAATTTTTCAGGAAATATGCTCGAAAAGTAGACCGCAGGGGCTAAAGCCCATCATTTGTTTTATGGCACTTGCGGCACGATTAAAGTCGTGCCCTGACACTTCTTGCAACCCTGAATGCGTTTTTCCGCAGCCTGTTGTGTCCCCTGAAAGCGGGCGAATTTTCCCTCGGCCTTTAGGCCCGGCTCTTGCCACAGAGGGCGCGCTTCAATGCGCGAAAAGGTCAAGCGGAATGGCGCCGCCCATCGCCTTGTAACCTTCGACAGAGGGATGCAGATGGTCGCCGCAGTCGTAGGCTGGCAGCAAATGGTCGGGATGCTGCGGGTCGCGCATCACGGCATCGAAATCGATCACGGCGTCGAAGTGCCCCGCCGCGCGAATCCATTGATTGACCAGTTGCCGGTCGGCCTCGCTCAGAGGGCCGGGGTGGTAGTAGTCCGACCCCACATACGGAGTGATCGTCGCTCCGTAAACGCGCAGGCCATGCGCATGTGCGCGGACGATGATCTGCTGGTAGGCTGCCAGAACTTGCCGCACCAGGGCTGCATGATCGGCCGGCGACGCCTCTCCGCCGCGCGTCAGCCCGCCCAGATCGTTCACGCCCTCAAAGACGATGACCCAGCGCACACCCGCCTGCGCGAGTACATCGCGATCAAAGCGGGCCAGGACATTGGGCCCCAGGCCGTCGGTCAGCAGGTGATTGCCGCCGATGCCCTGGTTGGAGACGCCGATCTTGCGGGTTCTGGGAGAATCCTGAAGCCGTTGCGCCAGTACATTCGTCCAGCGGTTGTTGCCATTGGTCGTGGAGCCGCGACCGTCGGTAATGGAGTCTCCCAGAACCACTACGGCTGCCGCGCCCGGCTCGGCCCGCACGTCAATCCCGGCAACCTGGTACCAGTGGTCCACATGCTTTGCATCCGGCAGGATTACAATGCTGACAATGTCACCATGCTGATAATAGGATGTGGCGCGCGACCCCGGATGCCCGGTCTCTCTGGCCGGAGGCGCGTCCAGGTGAAAGGTCACCGCCAAGTCCGACAGCGGCGCGACAGCAAACTCCAGTGGGTCAGAGACGAACTCCGCTCCCGGAGGAACGGTTACATCAGCGCTGCCCGCGAAGGTCAGCGGGCGGTCGCTGGCGGGGTCGATCTCCGGCGAAGAAGGCGAAAGCGGCCACGCAATATGTACGGATGTGAAGTGGAGCGCCTCTATCCCAAATGCGTTAGATAGATGCACGCGCAGGGCCTGTCCGCCCACGGAGAGGTGAAAGATCTGCCGCACCGTGGCATCGCGCAGGTCGTCCGCGGGCAGTGCATTCTGCGGCTCGGGAATCTGCTGCGAAGCCGCCCAGGAGGCAACCCACACCGGGACTTTGGCCGCACCATTAGCCCACGCGCAGCTTGCCAGCAGGACGAAAGCAACGATCACCAGGATTTTTCGTGTATGTGTCATGGGAGACGGATTACCATGGATTCCTGTGATCAGCCGGCTTTCTTTGCTTCGGCAAGAATATCATTTTGGAGCATTCCCATGACTCTTTCGTTCCGATCGTCGATTCTCTGCATCTGCCTTCCCTGTCTGCTCGCCGCGTCCGCGCTGGCGCAGAAAGCCGCCGCTCCGGCTCCACTGACCGCCGATCAGGATCGCCAGCAGATGATGGATCAGTTGGGCATCAAGGCGCTGCGCCCCGGGCCGAGCGGCAACGAGAAGGCGTCCAATCACGCCAACATCGACGAATCGCTGGCCAATCCTTATCCAAATCTTCCCGACCCGCTCACGATGAACGACGGCCAGAAGGTGACGACGGAGAAGATGTGGTGGGAGCAGCGCCGGCCGGAGATCGTCGAGATGTATTCGAAGTACGTTTATGGGCGCGTTCCCAACAACGTGCCGAAGGTCACATGGACCGTGACCGCGGTGGATCACGAGATGATCGGCTTCACGCCGGTGACAGCCAAGGATCTGATTGGCACGGTGGACAACTCCTCCGATCCAGCCATCAGCGTTCGTATTCACATGACGCTGGTCACGCCTGCTCGCGCCAAAGGGCCCGTGCCGGTGCTGATGATGTTTGGCCGCGCCGGATTCCCGGCTCCGCACGAGCCCTCGGGCGACGAAATGGACCGCATCAACGCCGCGTTGAAGGCTCAGTTGGCGCAGCAGGATCCATCGCTTAAGGATGTCTTCGCGCAATATCCGGCCTGGCAGCCGGTCCGGGCCACGCCCTTCCAGTTCCCGCAGATGAACGAAGACGGCGACCTGCCCAACACCTGGCAGTTGATTGGCGCGGGCTGGGGCTTTGTCCTGATCGATCCGGACAGCGTACAGGCGGATGACGGCGCGGGCCTGACGCACGGCATTATCGGGCTGGTGAACAAGGGGCAGCCGCGCACACCGGAAGATTGGGGCGCGCTGCGCGCCTGGGCGTGGGGCGCTGGCCGAGGCTTGGATTACCTGGAAACCGATCCCGTCGTCGATGCGAAGCACGTGGGGATCGAAGGCATCTCGCGCTACGGCAAGGCCGCGCTGGTCACCATGGCCTACGATCAGCGATTCGCCGTGGTGCTGGTGGGTTCCAGCGGCAAAGGCGGAGCCACGCTGCTGCGCCGCAACTTCGGCGAGGCGGTGGAGAGCCTGACGGGTGGCGAGTACTACTGGATGGCCGGCAACTTCATGAAGTACGGAGCCTCTGAAGCGTCCTTCCCCAGCATGAATCCCGGCGACATTCCGGTCGATTCCAACGAACTGATCGCCCTGTGCGCCCCTCGCCTCACCTTCATCAGCTACGGCATTCCGGAGAAGGGCGACGCCAAGTGGCTCGACCACCAGGGCAGCTTCATGGCCACCGTGGATGCGGGCCGCGTCTTCGCGCTGCTCGGCGCTAAGGGTCTGGGGGTCGAAGGCGACTACCATACCGCCAAGATGCCGCCGGTGAATACCGGACTGCTGGACGGGCAGCTTGCATGGCGTCAGCACGATGGCGGCCATACCGACGCCCCCAACATGAAGTGGTTCATTCAGTGGGCCGACAAGTTCATCGGCCACACTTCGCCGCAGTAGGGAGGGGGCGCAGCCTCCGCAATTGGCCGATTTCCTGTATTGTTGGCCCAAAAGAGCCCAGGAAATGGGCAAAACCCGAGGTTATAGGTTACTTATTCGTTACTATGTAAAATTTATAAGTTTATGATTCCATGACAGTTACATTCATTGCCTGGCCGAAAACGGCCTCCAAAGGGTAGGGGGGTGGGGGTACGGCGAAAACAGGGGTCTGGAAGCGCACCGCGCCCTGTTTTTTCTCCTTGTGATTCCATCCCATCGCCGATCCTTTCTCCTGAATAGTATGCACAAACAAATCATAATTCTCTGCAAACCTCTTGTATAAAAAGACGGCTGGTTGAGGTTCGTGGACTCCCAGGTCCGAAGATCCGGGCCTCCACCCCACGGACGAAGACCTGTCCGTGAGGACCCCGGACCTAGTAGCCTCTTGCAAAATTCCCG
>PLPA01000030.1 GCA_003159355.1 Acidobacteriaceae bacterium
CAGACGCGCACCGGCATCGGCCCATATCATCAAGAAGGCGAGGGGTTCCCGCCCTGAAGGTCGCTCCAGGAGGCCGGAGCGCCATGTTTTGCCCACCCGACGGGCTTGAAAAAAGAACTGGCTGCCCCAGGTTCCCAATGCCAGGTTCAGTGTGAACTGCCGTCTGAGGATGCGGGGATTGGCCATATTCATCTCGACGAAGGCTGATCTGATGCCTGAGTCTTTCCAGTTGCCGTTGGCAAACGCCTATGGGGTTGCCTCCCATCGCAGAAGAGCTTAGCACCCATTAAATTGCAAAATCCTTGAGCATATTCGCTATGACGCACGGATCATCGCTTGCATTTGCAAGAAAAGAGCGGTATTTTTTCTTGCAGACTGTGTGGATACTATATGCGCCAGACTATTGGAAATAAGGAGAAATACAGAATTCGAGGAACAGGATGAGGGTGGGCATTCTCGTCACGCGACTTTCTGGACCTCGGAGGCCGCCCCACTGTTGATTCCGCGCTCCACCGGCTGGAAAAACGCGGCGAGATTCGCCAGGTCATTCGCGGCATCTACGACTATCCGCGCTTCAGCAAACTCCTCGATCAGCACCTGAGTCCTGATATTGACCAGGTTGCGCGGGCTTTGGCGCGGAAGTTCCGTTGGCGAATCCAGCCCAGCGGAGCCACGGCTCTGAATTTTCTGGGGCTTTCCACTCAAGTTCCCGCACGAGCCGTCTATCTATCGGATGGACCGGACAGGGTTTACCAAGTCGGCAATATGGCTCTGGCTTTCGAGCATACGGCCCTCAAGGAATCAGGGGTTAAGCTGAAGGAGAGCGGTCTGATCGTTCAGGCGCTCAAGTCGCTCGGCCAGGAGCAGATCACGCCAGAGGTCATCGCGAAGATCCGGGTATGGTTGCCGGAATCGCTGCGCGCCAAGGTGCTGGCAGACACCAAAACGGCGACAGGTTGGGTCTACAGCGCAATCCGGCAAATCACCCAAGAGGAGTTTCATGGATAGGATCGCTACTGGACCGGCTCTTACCGCGCGATGTGCGATATGTTCTACAGGCAACCACCTGACGATGCAAGTATTTCACAAATGCGGATGCGTTGGTAATATCATAGAGAGAGCTAACTTCACGAGGTTTTATCCGAACAATGCATACAGGACGGCGCAAGTTTCTTCATCTCTCCTTGGCAGCCTTGGCGGGAGCTCTGTCGCAGAGACACAGTGCCGCGCAATCGGGCGGCATGGGCGGCCGGGTCGTCACGCCGCAAACCAAGTCCGTCGAATCCGGACGCCCGTTTGACGCATATTTCACGGATGTCGCCACATCGGCTGGATTGGTTGCGCCGGTAATCTACGGCGGCGTAGATCACAAAGAGTACATCCTCGAAGCAAATGGATGCGGATGCGCCTTCTTGGACTTCGACAACGACGGCTGGATCGATATCTTCATTCTTAGCGGGACGCGATTGGCTGGCGCGCCTCCTGAAGCCTCCAATCGGCTTTATAAGAACAACCGCGATGGAACCTTTACGGATGTAACCAAACAGGCTGGGCTCGAGGCCGTTGGCTGGGCCAATGGCGTGTGCATCGGCGACTATAACAACGACGGATACGAAGATATATTTTGCACGTACTACGGCCAGAACAGGCTTTACCGCAACCTCGGCAATGGAACCTTCAAAGATGTCACCAAGGAAGCGGGCCTGCTAACTAGCGAAGTCCGCTGGGGCGCTGGATGCACCTTTCTGGACTACAACCGGGACGGCTATCTGGATCTTTTCGTCTCCAATTATCTGCAGTTCGATTTTGAGCATGTTCCTAAACCGGGGGCTAACGTGAATTGTAACTGGAAGGGAATTCCGGTCAATTGCGGTCCCCGCGGGCTTCCTTTCGGCCGGCACTCACTTTACCGCAACAACGGCGATGGAACCTTTACCGATGTCAGCGTCGAGGCGGGGATCGGCAAGTCATGGTCTAACTACGGACTGACCGCCGTGGCGGCGGATTTCAACGACGATGGCTGGCCGGACATCTTTGTCGCCTCTGACTCGACGCCAAGCCTTCTTTTCATCAATCAGCACGACGGAACCTTCAAAGAAGAAGGCGTCGAGCGCGGCGTGGCGCTGAGCAATGACGGAATGGAACAGTCGGGCATGGGCGTCGGAGTAGGCGATTACGATCTCGATGGCCACCTGGATCTCTTTGTCACCCACTTCAATGAAGACACATCCGTTCTGTGCCACAACGATGGCACGGCCAACTTTGATGATCGCACCTTGCAGGCGAGACTTGGAGTCGAAACCCGTTTCACCAGCTGGGGCGCGGGAATTGTCGATCTTGATAACGACGGCTGGCCAGACATCTTCTATGTGACCGGGAGCGTGTACCCGGAGGTGGAGAAGATTCTTCCCCGCTATCCGGATAAGTCGCCGCGCATTCTTTTCCGTAACCTGGGAAATGGCGTATTTGAAGAACTGACCAAGGCTGGGCCAGGCATCACGACGCCGCACTCGAGCCGCGGGTGCGCCTTCGGCGATTTCGATAATGATGGCGACATGGATATACTGATCGTCAACATGAATGAGCCTCCATCACTGCTGCGCAACGATTTGAAAGGCACGCACCACTGGTTGAAGGTGAAACTGGTTGGCACAAAATCGAATCGCAGCGCGATTGGCGCCCGTGTGCTGGCCCACTACTCCGGGAAAGTCCAGGCTCAGGAGGTATTAAGTCAATCGAGTTATTATTCGTGCAACGATTCCCGGCTTCATTTCGGCCTTGGACAAGCGGCCACGGCGGATCTGACCGTTCACTGGCCAAGCGGATTGACGGAGAAGTTTCCGAATGTGAAATGCGACCAGTTGATCACCATTCAAGAGGCTCACGGCCTTATTCCCAATCGAGGCTGGGCGCGCTAGGGAACCTCTGCACAAG
>PLPA01000222.1 GCA_003159355.1 Acidobacteriaceae bacterium
TGGGAGACGCCATGGAGGGCACGGCGCGCCGCGCCACGCTGGAGCAGGACTCCGGCGCTCAAGGCGCTCTGCTGGCCATCGACAACACCACCGGCGACGTGCTGGCGATGGTGGGCGGGCGCGATTACGCGCTCTCGCAGTTCAACCGCGCAACCCAGGCCGAGCGGCAGACCGGCTCCAGCTTCAAGCCCTACGTCTACACCGCGGCCATCGAGGACGGCGCCAAGCCCACCGACATCATCGTCGACGGGCCGGTCAGCTTTGGCAGTTACACCCCGCACAACTACGAAAACGATTACAAAGGCGCGATGACCCTGCTCAACGCCTTCGCCGAGTCGCGCAACATTCCCGCCCTCAAACTGGCCGCGCGCGTCGGCATCACCAATGTCATCGAAGTGACCCACCGCTTCGGCGTCACCAGCAACATCCCCGCCTACCTGCCGGTGGCTCTGGGCGCGGTGGAGATCACGCTCGAAGAGCAGGTGGCCAGCTACTCGGTCTTCCCCAACGACGGAATCCGTGTGAAGCCGCGGCTGATCAAAAAAGTCGCCAACGCCGACGGCATCACGCTCTGGGAGGAGCCGCCCGCGGTCAACGAAGTGATTGCCCAGCAGACGGCGCGCACCATGATGACGCTGCTCCGCGCCGTCACCGCGCACGGCACCGGCCAGGCGGCGGCTCAACTGAACCACCCGCTGGGCGGCAAGACCGGCACGACGAGTGATTATACGGATGCCTGGTTCCTGGGCTTTTCCCCCTCGGTTACCTGCGGCGTCTGGGTGGGCTTTGACAGCCGTGAGTCGCTGGGCGAAAAGGAGACCGGCGCGAGAGCCGCGCTGCCCATCTGGATGAATTGGATGCGCGCCGAAATTGTAGGCAAGGACGACGAGAAATTTCTCGGCGATGAACCGGAGAGTCCAACGCTGAAGGCCTCCACGGAAGCGCCAGCGCACCCCGGATCAACACCCATGCCGCCAGCCAAGACAGGAACAACCGGCGGCGCGGGCACGCTGCCCGCAGTTCCACGAGCAGCCGGCTCAGCCGCCAAGCCGCTGAATGTGAATCTCCCCGCCCGGCCGCCGGCAACGCTAGCGTTGTCCGGCAACCCGGCAGCCCGACAGCCCGCGCAACCCAGACCCAAACCCTCCGTGCCGCCAGCCGCAAGCGCTCCCGCGGGAAGGCCGCTGATTAAACCGGCACTGCCTCAGCAGCTCGCTCCCGTCAAGCCCATGGGCGCGGTCAAACCTGCGCTGAATGCCGCCCCAGCCCCGAATAAGCCGAAGAATAAGCAATAGCAGATAGGAAAGACGCGCAGAACGAAAGAGAGCAGTTTTGGTTAGCATTTGACTTTAGCCAAATAGTATATACAATAAGCCTATGGGAATCACGTAGGATCCCGCCAGGAATGAAATCGCGATGACCACCGAAGTCCGCTAACTTGCTAACTTGCTAACTCCCGCGAAGCGGGTGCTAACTGGCTGCATTTGTCCAAATCCTCACCTCCTGCTTCCCTCTTGTTTGGTTGAATTTGCATTTTTTTCTTCCTGGACAGGCGATTGCACCTGCTCTGTTATCTCCCCAAACCGGACGGAATCCGCGTCATCAGCTTCCGCAAAACCAACAAAAGAGAGGCAAAGCTCTATGCCAAACCGCAAACCATTGATTGACGAGGAGGTCGAGGTACGAGAGATCACCGCCGAAGACGTTGCCCTCTTCAAGCCTTTCTCCGCGCTGCCGGCGGCGGAGCGGAGAGTGCTGCTGAAGCTGCGCAAGCGCGGGCCGCAGAAGACGCCCAGGAAAGTTCCCATCTCGATTCGTCTTTCGCCGGATGTAGCGGAGGGTCTGCGCGCCACCGGCAGCGGATGGCAGGGCCGCGCGGATGAAGCGCTCCGGTCATGGCTTGCAGGGCAGAGCGCGTCTCACGCTTGATGCGGGGCTTCCCAGCTCTGAAAAGCCAGACCTGCGGCGCCCGGCGCTCAAATAAGGTCGGCGACGAGGCTCATGGTCACATTACCCTTGCCGACTTAGCAGGACTCATCCTTAGGAATTGCCGCAAATGGCATATTTTAATTACCCTTCGGCTCTTGCCAAGGAGGATGTGTCGCACTTGCATCTTTGGTTCGAGCAACGGCCTGTTGGCCTAATTGGCCGAAATTCATGCTTCCCCGTTATCCGGGTTGAATGGACTCGGAAAGCAGAAATCCCCAATTCATTCGCCGAATTAGTCGGACCTGATCAAATCCGTGTTTCGTGAGCTGATTAGTGACTATATCACGAATCCGTGCGAATCAACGTTCAGATGAGCACCTGAGTTCACGGTGTTGTGCCTGCCGCTTACGTCGGTCAGAGTAAACTGTCGTCCGTCGAGATGAGTTACGTCGAAGTGAAAGCCAGGTTCGAGTCTGTAAGAGTACTTCCAGTCCCTTGGAAACGGAGCAATCCCATGCCTCTCCCCGTCCTTGTCGAAAATCCGATCACGTCGGTCTACCCACTTATACGCGCTAAAGGTCTTGAAACCCACCTTTCGATGATGTGCATTTTGAAAGTCTCTAATCGCCTTCTCCGCACCTACAACATTCTGGAGATCTCCATATGCACATGCATGACGCCACAGGTCGCGATGCTTGTGCTCCGGTTCAAATGAGCATTCAGGTAAGAGCAACGGTGAACTGAGGTCGGCTGGCTTGACGCGGGCTGCCCATTCTGATTCTTCGGTTAGGCTGGAGGCCAGACTGTTCACAAACGGAGTCGTGTCTGGACTGTGAAGGTGCTTCAATAGGCCATGATCAAACCACCGGAAACGGAAATAAGGCGCAATTGAATTCTCGATATCTCGCCTATTCTTCTGAGCAGAAAACCCCAGAATATGGGTATCATCCTGTCGAGCGGCAATATCTTGAGTCTGTTTGACCATCGCTTTTGATATCTCAATTTCCTTCTTAGGGGCTGGAACATACTTTATAGACCAAATGCCAAATTCGGCTGCGTTCCTCGATAGGGCACTTCTTGCCGTTCCGACACTCTCCGACGGGATGCCCAGAAGAATTACTGTTCCCATTTCTCGGCTCACTTTCGAAGAAGTTTTAGGACGATGTCAAGTGGCACAGAAATTCGTTTCACGTCTTCATCATTCAAGCCTTGCAAGAACCCTTCGAAACGATGCTGCTTATCAATAAGGTCCGGTATACTCAGTGGTTTACCTGAATTCGGCGGGGCATTCCCGGAACGAAGCCAGTCCTCGCGCCACTCAATATTCTCACTTTCGCACCAGCTTCTAATTCTCATTATTAAGGCCCGAAATCGGAAGAAATGCCATTTGTGCGAGAGGCCATTCTCTTTAAGGATCTTAGTAAATGTCCATAGGCCTGATTGGTTTTGAGGAATGCCGAGAAGGTTGTCCTTGATTTGAGAGTCGATCTCTAAGGAATGGGCGAACTCTCGTCGATCTTCCAATTCCTGGGCAAGAGTGGCTGGGGGGATTTTGGAGAAGTCGTGGGAAACGGCGGCCTCGTCCGCCGTTTGCCACTTGATTTTATCGGCGTTCCGATCGTACCAGGGTTCCATCGGGGGGGATTCTCGTGGGATGCGAGTAAAGGCTTCAAACATATCTTCGCGGAGCTGAGCCTGCCCGGTTTCTGAGGCGCCGAGCAACTCCGGTCTGTCAGATGGAGCGACAAGGATGTCCTGCCCATCGCGCGAAAACACGGTGACGAGCGAAACAAAATGACCGAGAAAAACTCTGAACTTCTCGCTCTCATGTCCCATAGGCGGGTACTGCTCGCCGTATGAGGGTGCGATATGAGCAATGATTTGCCGAAGCTTGGCACCGGGCACCGCGCCTTTCGAGGACGCCAAGCCGCTATCCATAGCCTTCTTGATTATTTCCTGCCAGTTTTCGTTCATGAACTCACCTGATTGGATTGTACAAACAAAAATGGAGCCATACAGGCTCCATTTTGCTCAAATTATCCCGGCTCTAAGACAGGCTTAAATCGCGGTCAGTTCATTTAGTCGCTTTGGGGTTGCGTTCCTAAGCTTTTCCGCGCCAGTCTTTACCCCTTCCGGCCCAGATGAGCAATTATGCTATCCGTTGCGGAATTGAGTTCAGTATACCGCTGCGCTTCACTTTTGACAACTATTTGTCAAAAGGTAAAGCCTCGATGGTGAAAGAGCGTCTATGGATCAGCCAAACCGCAAGGGTTTTCCGTCCTGCTCCATCGCAGAATTAGCTACTCCGGAATGACCGACAATCCTGCCTCAGGGGTCGTTAGGGACTGGCTGGCGCTCGCGTTCTCAATTGCCGGACACAGCCGCGCCGCGAATAGATCCCGGTAAACGGCTTTGCCTTCACCAACCCAGCCCCGCGCCCGCCGCCTCGCCAAATCGCCGTTTTCTGTTCCCTNNCTCCACAGCCGCTTCTCCGCCAACTCCTCCAGCGTCTTCCCGTCGCGCGGCACGACCGCATAAATCAGTTGGCAGCCCATCGCCTGCGCCAACCCGCCCGCCCCATTCAGCGAGATCGTTCCCCGCAGCTCGCTCTGCTCCAGCCGGAAGAGCACCGAGGGGCTCATCTCCAGCTTTCTCAGCATCTCCGCCACTGGAACTCCCAGCGCGTGCCGGACCGCCCGCAGCAAACCCTGCGTAGGCTTCTTTTCCCTGCCCGCCCACTGGTAATACTTGAGTTCCTTGTCCAGCTTCCTCCGCGCCAACCGCCGCTCTCGCTCCCGCATCGTCCCATCCTCCTCGAAGGGGCTTCATCCGCTCTCAAGGAGCGCAAGCCTCACTCCAAATGTACGAAAAAGGGGCTAAATAACATGCAAAAACACCCTATTTCAGGCTATTTTTGGCCATTTTTCACACTTTTTGTAAACCTCCAACCGGAGTTTCTCTGCTTGATCACAACCCGCAAGGCCGCCTTTTGTAAAAACGTCTCCCAATTCTTCAGTTTGCAGTCTTGGAGCTCCATCGATTGCCTTCTTTATCTATGCTTGCAGGGCTTCATAAGCCATCGCCTTGCAGCGCGACATATTCACTGCCGCCGCTGCTCCGCTGAATCCCTACTCCCTACTCCCTAACCCCTGACAACAGCCGCCGTGACTGATCTCTGATCTCTGTTCTCTGATCTCTGATCTCTGATCTCTGATCTCTGTTCTCTGTTCTCTGTTCCTGGTCCTTGTACTGCAATTGGTAGAGCTTCCAGTAGAGGCCACGGTGCGCGAGCAGCTCTTGGTGGGTGCCGCTTTCGCGCAACTGGCCCCGGTGCATCACTAAAATAGTTTCGGCGCGCTGCACGGTGCTGAGGCGATGGGCGATCAGCACGCTGGTCCGGCCCTCGACCATGCGCTCCAATGCGCCGCGAATGCGCAATTCGGTGTCGGTGTCCACGCTCGAAGTCGCTTCGTCGAGGATGAGGATGCGCGGGTTATAGGCCAACGCGCGGGCAAAATTGATGAGCTGCTTCTGGCCGGTCGAGAGCGAGCTGCCGCGCTCGCGGACCGGCTCGTCAAATTGGTTGGGCAGGCTCTCGATAAAGTCCAGCACGTTGACGTCGCGGGCGGCTTGGCGCAGGGTGGCGTCCGTGATGGCTTCGTTGCCGAAGCGGATGTTTTCGGCCAGCGTGCCGGTGAAGAGGAATGGATCTTGCAGCACGACGGCGAAGTGCCGGCGGAGCGCGGTCAGATCGTGCTCGCGCAGGTCGATGCCGTCCAGCAGGATTTCGCCGGCGGTCACATCGTAGAAGCGCATCATCAGGCTGGTGAGGGTGGTTTTGCCGGCGCCGGTGTGGCCGACGATGGCCACCGTCTGGCCGGGTTCGACGGTGAAGGAAACGTCTTTGAGAATCCATTCAATGCCGGGGATGGCGGCCAGTTCGGCGGCATTGGGTTCAGTTGCTTTGAAAGGGCACGGCTTGAGCCGTGCCGCAGGCTGGACATTTGAATCCACGGGCTTTAGCCCCTGAGGGAAGGTCGCTTCATCGATGTGCATTCCCACGGCGGCCTGTTGCTCCGGCGTCAGCTTCTGGTAGGTAAACCAGACGTGGCGAAACTCGATCCTGTTGCTGCCGTCGCCGGGCAGCGGGCTGGCCGGGCTGACGATCTCCGGCTCGGTGTCGAGCAGCTTGAAGATGCGCTCGCTGGCGGCCATCGCCGATTGCAGGATGTTGTACTTGTCGCTCATGTCCTGGATGGGCCGCCAGAAGCGCAGCGAGTATTGGATGAACATATTCAGCACGCCGATCATCACCACGCCAGTGAGCACGCCGATCCCGCCGCGCCAGACGATCAGCGCGATGGCCACGGCGCTGAGCAGATCGACGGCGGGATAAAAAAGCGCGTAGGCGAAAATGGTGTCTTTGAAGGCGATCATGTGCTGCCGGTTAACGTCTTCAAAGTCGTCATAAGCCCGCTTTTCCCGGTTAAACAGTTGCACCACGCTCATCCCCGAAATATGCTCCTGGATGAAGCTGTTGATGCGGCCGATGGCGGCGCGGACGCGGCGGAAGCTGGCGCGGACATGGTCGCGGAAGAGGCGCGTAACGACGAGGATAAGCGGCAGAACGGAAAAGGCCAGCAGCGCCAGCCGCCAGTTGATGGTGAGCATCAGAGCGGCCATGATGGTGAGGTTGAGCGAGTCGTCCACGATGGCCAGCACGCCGGCGGTGAACATCTCGTTGATGGCGTCCACGTCGGAGGTGATGCGGGTGACCAGCCGGCCCACGGCGTGCGCGTCAAAGAAGCCGATGTGCATGCGCTGCAT
>PLPA01000157.1 GCA_003159355.1 Acidobacteriaceae bacterium
GGATAAGTCCTTGGGAACGACGATGGGCCCCTGCCCTTGAGAGGGGGTTTGGGTCTTGCCGGAGGAGGAAGCCAAGCCGGTCGTGCTTAGCGAAGAGGTTGAGCCGCCCGCCGCCTGAGCATTTCCGCGCACGGCCATCATCGCCGGCAGCAAGGCGGCGCCGAGCAGAAGCAGAAGGCCGCGGCTGAAAACGGCCTTAGGTTGATTTTTCGCCATAATAGCTCTGCACATTGTAGCCATACACACTCCGATACTCAGTTGCAGACATATCCACCGCTTCAATCACCAGGCCGAGAATATGGATGTGGTTCCGGGCAAGGGTCTGGACAAAGCGGCGCAACGCCTTTCGAGAAGTTCGACCGGCGCGCAGCACGCCGATGGTTCCATCGCAGTGCGTTCCCACGATAATCGCGTCGGCGACCGGCAAGACGGGCGGGTTGTCGATAAATACCAGATCAAACCGCTGCCGGGCGGCTTCAATGACCTTTTCGATCTCGCCCGCTCCCAGCAGCTCGGAGGCCAGCGGGGAGTTGCGGCCGGCGGGCATGATAAAGAGATTCGGCTCGATGGGATGCGGCTTGACAGCCTCGTCAAACGATTTCATGCCGGCCAGGAGATCCGCCAGCCCATCTTCGCGCCCCACGCGGAAGAGGGAGTGCTGCCGGGGCCGGCGAAGATCGGAATCGATGATGAGCACGCGCCGACCGGTGGCGGCAAAGGAAAGCCCCATATTATAGGCGGTGAAAGATTTGCCTTCTCCGGGCAGAGCGCTGGTAATGGCCAGAACCCGGAGTTTTCGCCCCACGCCGGAGAGCGTCAGCCCGGAGCGCAAGCTGCGGAAGGATTCCGACGTGGCGCTTTCCGGAGCGATCAGGAAGGGGCTGGATTCGGCTGCCATGGCGCCTTCCCGCGGTCGGGCTTCCATGCGGTGGAAGGGAACCATGCCCAGAACCGGCAGGTTGGCCACCGTTTCCACCTGAAAGCTGTCCGCCAGAGTGTCATCCTGGCTTTCCAGCAGATAGGCCAAGCCGACGCCCAGGAACAGGCCTCCAAAAATACCGATAACGATAAACAGAACAGGCTGCGGCATATAGGGGCCGCCCGGCGGCCGCGCGGGATCGGCGACGGTGACATTGGTCGCGCTGTTGCCGGCGTCGATGTTCGCTCCCTGCAGCTTGGCGTAGAGCAGGTCATACAAGTCGCGGCTGGAGCGGGCCTGCGCCATGAGAACGCCCAACTGCACGACATCATCGTTCATCTTGCTGGTCACGAGCTTTTGCGCTTCGAAGGCGGCGCGCAGAGCCTGTTCGTTCTGCTGCGCCAGGACGAGATCGTTCTTCGCCCTCTGTTTGATCTTCCCCATCTCGCTTTGCATCTGCTCCTGAATCGACTTCACTTGATTGGCGAGGTCCGCCAGACGGGGATTTTTGGAGCCATACTTGGATTCCGCACTGGCATACGCTACCCGCGCCGTCGCCTCCTGCTCGCGCAGTGAATTGAGAATATCCAGGCCGCCCCCCTGGGAAATGACGCTCGAACCGGATGCGCCCGCCAGAGAACCGGAGCCAATCGAGGAGATCAGATCTGGATTCTGCGTCTCCGTCATGCGATAGATCGCCTCGCGCCCCATGCGCGCGGCTTCCGCCTGTGTTACCTCGTCATTGAGCGTTGTCAGACGCCCCAGCTCCGGGATCGACACACCGCCGCCGCCACCGCTGCCGCCGCCGGATGTAGATGCAGAGCCGCCTCCTAAGGTCGCAAGTCCCAGCATCGCGGCAGAAAGATTGTGGGTGCGCTCGAAATCCGCAACGGTCTGCTGGGTTTTGGTTACCTGGCCGGAAAGATCGCCCAACTGGGCAGAGAGCCATTGCGAGACTTCTTTGGATGAATTGAAGTTCGAGTTCAGCAGATAAGATTTGTACTCTGCAACCACCTGATTGGCCACTTGCGCGGACTGGACCGGATCCCTGCTGGTGAAGGTAATGGCAATGAGGCGTGAACTCCCGACCTCGGCAACCTTCAGATGCCCCTCGAAGCTGCTAATCAGGCTTTCGCGCTGCGCGGCGGGCAGGTCTTCCGAGGTTTTTACCAGGGGTCCCGGCTCCTTGCTGAACCGGTCAGGATTCTTCAGCCGCAGCATTCCCATCTTGCCGAGTACAGCCAGAGCGATCGAGTCGTCCTTGATAACCGCGGTTTCAGTTTCAATCTTTACTTTCAGCTCATCCGAGCTATCTCCCTCCATGGAGGCCATGCTGGCGAGCATATCCGATCCGCTGGACTTTTCCTCGTTGAGCTCAATCATGGCGGTGGCTCTGTATTTCGGATGCATCATGATGCAAACAAGGACCGCCAACAGCCCGCAAAAGACTGTGCAGCCGCCGACAAGATATTTCCGCTTCCATGGAACCAGCGCCATCTCGCGCAGAGATACCTGGTCTTCGGGATCTAAGAGGCGGCTGTCTTCAACAAGTCGGCCACTGGGACTGCCCGATTGCGTTTCGTTCTGTTCTGTCAAGTGGGTTCCTTTTCTCCGGTCTTCTCTTCGGAGGGCGCATCCTGGAGCAGGGCATAACGCTTCTGCCGAGGGTTCTGCGAATCCGTCACAACTACAGGGGATCTATCTATAGTTACCACATCGCTCATGTTTTGAGCAAAGCTTCGCTATCCTCACTTGGCAGGAGGAGTTTTCCACAGACCGCTCACGCCAGAAAACGGCGCGTGACATCCGTTCCGCTCGCAGGATAATACAATCAGCCTGCGCCTCATCGGCAAATCCATTTAGCTAAACTAAAGATTAGCAACGGTTGGCGTATTAGTCAACTTACAAAAGGGGCTGCCAGGCGCTTCCGCACGGGGCGGAAGGCGGGGGCTGCCAAGCGCTCATTCATCTGCTTCCTTATTTGGGTATTTCCTGTGTTTTGATAAGGTTACGGCAATCGATCACCGTTGGATGCGAAGCGTCCGTTTGCGCGGGACCAGATTGGGATGGCAGCTCTTCCCAGGGTCAGGATCAGATTCGCGGAGGCGGTTTTGGCTCTCTCCCATGTCTTCAAACAGTTCTTCCTCACGAGCCGTCTCTTGTGCATGAAAATAGCGCCAGGCCATCGTCCTCACCACCGGTTGAATTTGAATTCACTTTAACGCACAGTTTTTCCGCGGCGAGCAAAATCTGCTTCCCAAAGCAAGCGAAGCGCATCTCTACTACCATGAGCATAGAAAAGGCAACCTTTGGAGCGGGGTGTTTTTGGGGCGTCGAGGCGGCCTTCGCGGCCATCCCCGGCGTGACGGCGACGGCCGTCGGCTATGAGGGCGGCTCACTGCAGCGGCCCAGCTACCAGGACGTTTGCACCGACCAGACTGGCCACGCCGAGGTGGTCGAGGTGGAGTTCGACCCGGAGCGGGTCAGCTTCGAGCAGCTTCTGGAGGCATTTTTCGCCCTCCACGACCCCACCACTCTCAATCGCCAGGGCCCCGACTGGGGCACACAATATCGATCTGCCATCTTCATCCACTCGCCCGAGCAGGAGGCGCAAGCTCGCGCCAAGATCGAGCAGCTAGAGAGCGAAGGCCGCTTCAAGCCAAAGCGCATTGTGACGAAGGTTGAGCCGGCGCAGAGCTTCTGGCGCGCCGAGGAGTACCACCAGAAGTACCTCGCCAAGCGCGGTCAGGCGAGCTGCCACATTTAGTGGACAGTGGTCAGGGGACAGGGAATCAAATCCATTGCCCCTGTCATTCTGGGCAAAGCGCAACGGTGTCGAAGGCCCCGCGTTTTGTCTTCTGCCGCAAGGGTGGGACACCTCGATAACGGTGCTACTGTTTTTCTTCCGCCGAAGCGTCTGTGGAATCGGCAGGAATCTGAACTGCCTGCGCCGCTCCCGGCTCGTCGCGCCACAGCCAGACGATCCACCACAGCAGTGCGCACAGATAGACCAGCTTGTTGGCGTTCACCAGATTGCCCACCAGGCCGACGATGCGCTCATACTCCTGCTGGGAGTGGGGATGTGCCGTCTGGATGATGGACTGCACCGTTGCCTGCAACGCCAGCAAGGCGATGGCCACGGTCGAGAGTCCGATGGCAATCATCTGCGCGTGGCTGCGCCACCCGGCCTTGAAGCGGCGGCCAAAGAGCACCACCAGCAGCCCCAGCCCCACCGTCAGCAGAGCCACCAGCAGATCACCCTTCTGCGCCAGCAGTTGCATCAGCCGCAGCTTGCCGAGCAGCGTGTCCAGAGCCAGGTCACTCTTGGCCGGCCAGGACCCCCACACCGCCAGCACGCCGCTGGCCACTACCAGCAGCCCCACGGCATTCACGATCCACAACGAGCGCTTTAGACCGGAAAAAGCCCGCCGCGCCAGCTCAATCAAGACCAGCAGACCCACCACCGCCGTCAGATCGGCCAGCGTGAGCAGCGTCTCTTGCAGAGGGACCGGCGCCATCCGGCCCGCCAGCAGAATCTCGGCCATCAGCCGCAGGGCATAGAGCGCGATGCCGGCGGTGAACCACGGAAAGCGCCGCGCGCGGTCGCGACCCATCAATACCACCAGCAAAACCAGTTGCGCGGCAAAGGTTAGCGTCCAAAGAACCCGTTCGACGATTTGCCCCGGGGGCGCCGAATGGAGAGGAGTAACAAATAAGCTGAGAAGCATTTGCACCTTGTCCAGGCCGCGCTTGAGTAGCTTCGCCGGTCTTATTCCATTTTAACCGCCCGCGTCTACTTCTGGGCGCGGGCGGTCCAGGCGGCCAGGTAGATCGACAAGCTGGGATTGGCAGCCACGATGGCCTGGTAGAAAGCGGCCCGCTCAGCCTGGAAGGCCGCCGCCAGCGCCGCGGGATCGGCCGAATTGGCCGCATCCAGCGTCATCGGGCCCCAGTCGCTGTCATCCACGAGTTGCGCCGCGCCCGAACCGGCCAGTGTATTCAGGGCCTGCTGCAGGCAGCGCACCGACGCCGCGCTGCCGGCATTGACAGCAAAGTCGAAGACCCGTTTGCAAAGGTCGTCGGAGACCATTTGCGCGTACCAGTTGTTCCAGAAGTGGTCCTCGTAAAACTGCTGGACGAGCGGCTTGCGCTGGTCCTGGGAAAGAGCCGCGATGGCCTCGTACTCCTCCGGCCACGCCGCGCTGTTGATGCCGCTGATGGCAAAGGCTCCGGGGGGCGCGACTGGAACCTGCGCGCAAGCGCGCGCGGCATCTTCGTTGTCCATCATCCAGTTGTAGGCGATATTCCAGTTAGCCATAGTTCCTCATTTCGCCGTAAGGCAAGAGTATAAAAGCGGAAGGCCGGCAGTATTGATAAAAAAGGAGGATGCGCCGCGGAGATTCGAACTCCAAACTGAACATGAAGCAGGAAGCAAAATAATTGGAATCAATAACCTGCCTGGATGATGAAGAAAACTCGCGCGCCGTCGCAATCACGGACCTGAAGCGGCGTTGCGCAAAGCCACACAGTCTTTCGCCACAATACCACCAAAGAGGAAGAAGGCACAAATGCGGCACAGTATTTACTCAGGGCCGGCGCAAAGCAATGAACCCCAGAATACATCCGTCCCGGTTTTGCTATAGTCTGAACCAGTTGCCGTCAATCGCCAGGGTGGAAACGGTCTCTTAGTTCTACAGTTGTAAATTAGAGTTTCCAGAGGGAGCAGGGGCCTTCAGGCCCCTGAATGAGTGCAAATTTGAAGGGCCTTCAGGCCCGGGCTTTTGCTGCATCTCCAGAACTCTAATCAAATACAACTGTAGTATTAGGTTCACACACAGGGAATCTGACAGGAGAAGCATGGCATCGGGCGCTCACCTTGAGATCCTCGACCTGCGGCACTTTGCGGCGCCGGTATTGCGCCCCGTGCTGGAGGCGGAGAGTGAGTTGTGGAAGCAGCGCCTGCACTGGGACTATAACGTCTCCGCCCGGGTGCTGATGCAGTACCTCGACAGCCATACGCTGCCCGGCTACGCGGCCCTGGAGGCTGGCCAGGTCAGCGGCTTTGTCTTCTGCGTCTACGAGGAGACCAAGGCGGTCATCGGCGACGTCTTCGCGCTGCCCGCCCTGCGCGCCGATGGCGGCTCAGCGCACCAAGTCGAGGAGACGCTGCTGCGCCACCTTCTTGAGCTGCTGGTGAACTCTCCTCAGGTGGATCGCATCGAATCGCAACTGCTGCTGCACCCCTCCGGCTCCCACGCCGGCGTCTTCCTCGATGCGGGCTTCCAAAACTACCGGCGGCTCTTGATGAGGCGCTCTCTCGATGGCTACTTCGCTGCGCCTCGCGTGCATCTGCCCGTCCGGCTGGAACTGCGCCCCTGGCGCGACGAGGATCTGTCCGCCGCCGCGCAGTTGATCTTCGCGGCCTACCGCGGGCATCCCGACAGCGTGGTCAACGACCAGTACCGCACGGTGCATGGATCGCTGCGCTTCCTCAACAACATCGTCCGCTTCTCCGGCTGCGGCGTCTTCTCCCCGCCTGTCTCGCATGTGGTGATCGATCGCATCAGCCGGGAGATGGTGGCGCTGGTCCTGGGTTCGCGCGTCAGCCCCGAGAGCGGCCACATCACCCAGCTCTGCGTTCATCCCGAGTACCGCCGCCGCGGCCTGGCCCGCAACCTGATCAACCTGGCCGCCTCCTGCTTCCTGCGCCAGGGCGTCAGCGAAATCTCGCTCACCGTCACCGAAGCCAACACCGATGCCATCGGCCTCTACCGCGCCGAGGGCTATGGCTGCGCGCACAGCTTCGACGCCACCGTCTGGGAGCGCAACCGCATTGCCTGAATGCAATGAGGAAAGCTGCGAATCAGCGCAGCTCGATCCACGCATTATTTTGGCGGCTATAGCAAAACCACAATAGGTGTACCCAAGGCTACGACTCTAAAGTGTTGATTTCCTTAAGAAATCAACACCCTTGATGAGGCCGTTATGAGCATGGAAATTGTGGTTTTGCTCTAGGGTGGGAGACCACGAAGATTGAGTCCTTAAAGTTCTGT
>PLPA01000073.1 GCA_003159355.1 Acidobacteriaceae bacterium
CACTTCCGCGACTCGCTCGAAGCCCTCAACCAGGTCGAACTCGATCTCGCCCAAACCAGCCTCTACGACTATCTGACCCTCAGCCACTCTTACGTCTCGGTCGTCGAACTCGGCCTCTACGAATCCACGCGCAAGACCTACGAAACCGCCGCCGGCCTGGAGCATCACTCGCCGGAATGGAAGACCGAGATCGCCGCCACGCTCGCCCGCCAATCCGCCGCCATGGCCCCGCGCCTCTACCCCGCCGTCCCCGAGGCCAGGTACCTCTGCTTCTATCCCATGGACCGCAAGCGCGGCGAGCAGGCCAACTGGTACACGGTCCCCTTCCCCGAACGCCAGCGCATGATGCATGAGCACGGCCTCATCGGCCGCCGNNCGCTACGGCGACGTGGTCAAGCAGATTATTAGCGGCTCCATCGGCATGGACGATTGGGAGTGGAGCGTGGACCTGTTCGCCGACGACCCGGTGGTCTTCAAAAAGCTCATCTACGAGATGCGCTTCGACGAAGTCAGCGCCGTCTACGCCCTCTTCGGCCAGTTCTTCATCAGCGTCCGCCTGCCCATCGACAAACTAATCAACTGGCTCAGCGGCAGCTTGTAGGTTTTCTAAAGGCTGGACTTGCCAAGGAATCCGCTAACTCGCTAACTTGCGATCACCGCGAAGCGGTGGCTAACTTGCTAAAAGGTTAAACAGTCTTCGCAAGTTTTAGAGAAAGGATAGAGAAGACCCAAGTCTCACCCAGTGCCAATTCGATCAAGCCTGCCATGAAACCAATCATGAACAAGCAGTACAAAACGCAGCATGGCGATCTCGCCCCCGACCGCATCGCCGCCATTCTCAAAGCCCTCGACGAAGCCTATCCCCGCGCCGAGTGTGCGCTCAACCACCGTTCCCCCTGGGAGCTGCTGGTAGCCACCATCCTCTCCGCGCAATGCACCGACGTGCGCGTCAACATAGTCACGCCGGAGTTATTCCGCCGCTTCCCTACCCCACAGAAGATGGCCAAGGCCACGCTGCCGCAACTCGAAGCCCTCATCCGGACGACGGGATTCTTCCGCAACAAGGCCAAGTCGATTCAGGGCGCGGCGCGCAAGATTGTCTCTGATTTCAATGGACAAGTTCCGCAAACACTAGCGGAGCTAGTCACCATTCCCGGCGCGGCCCGCAAGACGGCCAACGTCGTCCTCGGTGTAGCCTTCGGCAAAGCCGAAGGTGTAGTCGTGGACACGCACGTCTTCCGCATCGCGCGGCGTCTCGGCCTGGCCAAAGCCGAGACGCCGCAGAAAGTCGAGCAGGAGTTGATGCGCATCCTGCCCGAAAGCCGCTGGATCGACTTCTCCCATCAGATCATCCACCATGGACGGCAAGTCTGCGAAGCCCGCAAACCCAAGTGCGACCGCTGCAACCTGGAGCAGCTTTGCACGGCGAAGGATAAAACTTGGAGAAGTTAATTGGGTTGCGAATTAACATCTGCAATTTCGAACTGCAACTGCTCTGACTCGGAACCAATCGCCTGTTGAAATCCGCATCCGAGTAAGACCGCAATGGAGGCTGGATTCGCCTCGGTCGTATGTGCCATGATCTTTTTCGTGCCCAGCGCCAATGCCCGGTTCACCAAAGCCTGAACGAGTTCCTTGGCCAGCCCCTGCCCTCTCCATCGTTCGCACATCGAGTAGCCAATTTCCACGCAGCTCGCCTCGTCCGGCGGACCTAGGTAGCCGCCGCATCCAACCAGAGTCGGCTCGCTACCTTCCAAAATCGCGTACCAGCCGTACCAGCCAACCGCCTCCGGCCCGCCCTCGATCATCTTTTCCAGAAAGAACTGAATCGCATCGCGGTCATACTCGCCGGGGGGCCAGTCCTGAGGGAGACGCACCCCCAGCAGAGCCGCAAATCCGGCAGGGTCGTCCAACTCCAGGCGAAGGGTCTGCTGTGTAGACGGCGTCAGCCGCAGCCGCGATGTTCGCATGTCTTCAGTGGGAGCCATGAGACGCATGATCGCCGCAATCAGCCCCGGAATGTCGGAGGGATTCGCCTCGGCTGCGGGCGGCCAGCCCAGTTCACGCAAAGTCTGGCTGGTGATCGGCCCAATCGAAACCGCCGGAACGCCCGCCAGCGGCCACGCAACCCCAGCCACGCGCGCCGCCTCGGCCAGGTGCGTTGCGCTGGAGGAGCTGGTGAAGGTGGCGGCGTCGATTCCCTTCCCTAGTGCTTGGCGAAGCTGCTCCGGCGCGGCGTCGGGCAGGACGTTGCGGTAAGCCTCGACCAAATCGACCTCAGCGCCGGTTGCTCGCAAGGCGTCGGGAATCACGTCGCGTGCAACGGCAGCCCGCGCTAACAAAATCCTTTGCCCCGCAGCGCGCGCCAGCAGTCCCTCAACCAGCTTTTCGGCCACGTAAGCCTCCGGGACAAAATCTACCTGCAATCCAATCAGCCGCGCCGCCGCCGCAGTAGCATCGCCGACCGCCGCCACCTTCAATCGCATGGGCTGCGCCAGCGCAATCTTCAACGCCGCCGCCCGCTCAGCGAGCGCCCGCACCGCATTGGCGCTGGTCAGAATCAGCCAATTGTAGCTGTCAAACCGACGCAGCGCCGCGTCCAGCGGATCAAAACTCTCCGGCGCGCGAAGCTCCAGCACCGCAACCTCGACCGGCTCCGCTCCCAGCGCGCGCAAGCCTTCGCTGAGCTTGCCGGCCTGATGCGCGGCGCGTGTGACCAGAACCCGGCGGCCCAGCAACGGCAGCGCGCTCATTACGCGCCTCCGGCAGCCGCAAGCAGCGGACCCGCGCCTGCTTCGATCAGCTTTTGCGCGATCTTTCGGCCCAGCGTCGCCGGCTCCGCGCCAACATGGAGCGCGATGTGGTGGATGCGAACAGACTCACCTGTTTCGGGAGCGGCGACGACGGCAAAGAATTCGTCCCAAAGCGCTTCATCCGCGCCGGAATTCTCCTTCAGCCACGGCCGGCAATGAATGCCGATGGGAACCTGGCAGCCTCCGCCGAGCGCCGCCAGCGCGGCCCGTTCTACGGTGACGGCAAATCGCGTCGCCGCATCGTCAAGGAAGGCAACCGCAGCCATCGTCGCCGCGTCGTCCTTGCGCGTCTCGATGCCCAGTGCTCCTTGCCCGGCCGCCGGGCAAAACTCCTTCGGCTCCAGCCGCTCGCGCACCCACTCAGTCTTCTCCAGGCGGTCGAGGCCCGCCGCGGCCAGCAGAATCGCCTCCACCTGCCCTTCAGCCAGCTTGCGCAGCCTCGTGTCCACATTGCCGCGAAACTCGACGGCCTCAATGTCGGGCCGCACGGCCTTCAACTGCGCCCGCCGCCGCTGGCTGCTGGTGCCCACGCGCGCGCCCTCGGGCAACGCGGCCAGATTCTCATACTTCACCGAAACAAAAACGTCGCGCGGGTCCACGCGCGGAGGCGTCGCCGCCAACGCAAACGGCTCCGGCAGCTCGGTAGGCAAATCCTTAAGCGAATGAACGGCCAAATCCACGCGCCCGTCGGCCAGCGCTTCCTCGATTTCTTTCGTGAACATTCCCTTGTCGCCAGTGATGGCCCCGACCTGGGCGAAGGTGACCTCTTGCAGCCGGTCGCCGGTGGTCTTGATGATCTCGATCTCGACCTCGTGCCCCTGGCCACACAGCAGTGCGGCGATGTGGTTTGCCTGCCACAGGGCCAGTTGCGAGCCGCGGCTTCCGATGCGCAGGTTCATGGGCGGCCCAACCCTGCTATAAGTACATAAATGGCAAAGACAACAAACACACCTCCGGTGATTCGAACACCAAGTTTTTCATAGTCACTCTCGGCCAGTCTCGATTTCATGCCAAAGAATGCCCAATATGAATTTATCGTTCGAGGTATTGCACGGGGAAAGAACGCCATTAAAATGCCGGCCATCCCTGGCAAACCACTAACTACTAGGATACCAAAAGCATGCTTGGTCATGTTTTTAATTCCTCCTGATCTCATTCATTGCTGCTTCCTTGGTTTCAGGATTTGTTGCTTCCGTCCGGTTCGAAGCGTCCTGTTCGGCAGCGGTGACGGGCAGCGACCAGGTCTCGCAGAGCGATTCCAGCCGCGCCGCATCGTTCTCGCGCGCGGCCTGCTTGAGCGCCTGCATCGGCGGGTGAAGGAATTTATTGACCAGCCCGCGGGTCAGCGCCTCGACCGCCGCAAGCTGCTCGGCGTTCAACGAACCCAGCCGTGCCTGCGCGCGTCGCAGCTCCGCCTGACGAATCTCCTCGGCCTGTTGTTGCAGCGCCACAATCGCCGGAGCCACGTTGACGGTGAGCAGCCGCTGGTGGAAGCGCTCGACCTCGGCGGCAATCAGCGCCTCGGCGTCGGTAGCCTCGCGGCTGCGCTCCACCATGTGCGCCGCGGCCACGGCTTGCAGGTCGTCGATGTCGTAAACAAAAATGCCCTCCAGCTTGCCCATCGCCGGGTCCACGTCGCGCGGCACGGCAATGTCGATGAAGAACATCGGCCGGTTACGCCGCCGATGCAGGAATGCCTGCCCATGCTCGCGGCGGAAGATGGGATGCGGAGCGCCAGTCGAGCTGATCACAATGTCGGCCTGGCTGGCTGCGTCGTAAAGCTGTTCGAAGGGGATCACCTGCCCCGCAAAGCTCTCCGCCATGCGCCGCGCGCGCTCCAGCGTGCGGTTGGTCACCAGAATCGCGCCGGCTCCCTGCTGCACCAGATGGCGCGCGGCCAGCTCGCTCATCTTGCCCGCGCCCACCAGGAAAACCGTGCGCCCTTGCAGCGAGCCGAAGATTTTGCGCGCCAGTTCCACGGCCACCGAGGCGATGGAAACCGAATTGGAGCCGATCTCCGTCTCCGTGCGGACCTTCTTGGCGGCGGCAAAGGTGCTCTGCAACAGGTGCTCAAGCTGCCCGCCGATTGTGCCTGCGGCGTGCGCCACGGCGAAGGCCTCTTTGACCTGGCCCAGAATCTGCGGCTCGCCCACCACCATCGAATCCAGGCTGGCGGCCACGCGGAACAAATGCCGCACCGCCTCCTGATCGCGATGCTCGTAGAGGTGCGGAGCCAGCAGCGCCGGGTCCAGGCCAAAGTGCCGCTGCAAAAAACCAGCCAGGCCGGCAGCATCCGGCTCCACCGCGGCCAGAATCTCGACCCTATTACAAGTGGAGACGATCATGCATTCGGCCACTCCGGGCACGGCGGCCAGGGCGCGCGTGGTCTCCGGCAGATCGTCGCGCGAGATGGCGATCCGCTCGCGCACCTCAATGGGCGCGGTCTTGTGGTTGACGCCGATGAGGACCAGGCTCATTGCGGACCGAACCTGTGCACGCGGCTGAAGACATTGGCGGCCAGCACGGCCAGCATCACCAGGAAGACCGCGCCGGAGAGATAAACGGCCCGGCGTCCGCGCAATCCGGCGCTGCGGCGAACAAACAGCAGCGTGACGTAGATGGCCCACATGGCAAACGATGCGATCACTTTGGGGTCGCGGAAGTAGCCCGCGCCCAGAACGGTCTCCTGCGCCAGAACCGAGCCGATCACCAGGCCGACGGTCACGCAGGGAAAGCCGAACTCCAGCATGGCGTGGGCAATGCGCTCCAGCGTGTCCAGCGGCGGCAGCCAGTCCAGCGGCAGCCACCAGGAGTCTTCGCCGGGCTTGTGCTTGCTCTTCAGGCGGCGCTCCTGAACGAGGTAGAGGATCGAAGCCAGCAGGCTGAAGCCAAGCGCCACATAGGCCGCCAGCAGCGCGGCAATGTGCGCTACCAGCCAACTGAAACGCACCCCGGCGGAGGGAAACATATAGCGGTCAACGCCCAGCGACGGCACAAAAACCACGAAAAACGTAATCGGTAAGACGAAGATTCCCAGCGAGATCGCGTCGTAAATCCACCAAACCAGAAAAAACACCCCGGCCAGGACAAAGCCCAGCAGCGACTCCATCTCGCGCACCCCCACCGGCATCCAGTGATGGGCCTGGACGAGCATCTCGACGCAGGAGATAAAGTGGAAGAAAAAGGCCATGCCGCCCAGGTGGACGCAGCTTTTGCGCCAGCCCACTCGCCCGTAGAGCACGGCCGGAAAAACGGCGACAGAAGCCGCCGCATAGAGAATCACCGCAACTCGCAGCCAGAGCAGATACATTTCGCTTCTCACCTTACCGGTGCAAGAATCAGTATACTGTGACGCAAATCACTTCGCGGGCTGTATTGATCCAGCTCTTAAAAACTGACGGCTCCGTGCCCCATCCTTTCTGTCATCCTGAGCGAAGCGCAGCGAAGTCGAAGGACCTGCTTTTTGCTTATTTTGCCAAAAGGGTGCGAATGAACTTCCATTCCTTTTGTTTCGCAACAGTTCACATTGCGGCGGGGGTAGGGCGCATTGCGGCTTCCGATTCGCTGGGGGGTATGGATAACTTCATTCCCAATGCGCCGAGAAGCAGGTGGATTTGACGCCCCACTTGCCCGAAATACACCCGGTAACCGGGTCCAAAATCCAGTCTCAACTCCGAAACGCCCTGGATGTAGGTCAACCGATGCTGGCAAGGGCTTCTGTGAAAGTCTCAAGGTCGCGGAGATTCACATGAACCTCGATACGGGAACCGAGACGGTTGATGATCGAAACCAAGCGGTCAAGGGTGAAACGGCCAAGGTCGGCGTTGCGAATACGGGAGAAGTCAGCCGCTGCAATGCCAGTCTGCGCGTGGGCTGCCCGCACGGTCAGCTTTTTGCGGTCCAGCATCTTGATAATCTCGGCAGCAAAGATGGCCTTCAACTGCTCGACATCCGGATCGGCATGACCCATATCGCGGAAGACATTTCCGCTGCCGCGAACAACCTCCACATCTTCGGCTTTCATCCCAGCATCTCCTTCAACTTCTTCAATCGGCTCTCGATTAATTCAACCTCATGCAGCGGTGTCTTGATGCCCTGGGTCGATTTCTTCTGGAAGGCGTGAATGACCCAGATTTCGTCGCCCATCTGCACAGCGTAGACGACGCGAAAGGCGTTCCCACGCAACGGCAGCGCAATCTCAAAGACACCGGAGCCAACTCCCTTGAAAGGCTTGGCGATATCCGCTTTGCCGTTCTCGGCCGCTATCGTCAATGCGGTCATGCAGATGGTCTGCGCATCAGAAGGAAACCTCGCGAATTTCTTCAAGGCGGCTTTGATCCAAGAGATGGGCCGCGTCTTTCTGGTCATCGGCATTTTGCATTCTCTGCGAACTAATGTTGTCAGAAATGACTACATTTGTCAAGTACAGTATTGGCCGTTCAAACGGGCGCGCTTGAGGCGAGTGGATTCCTGGCCTGCGCATTTTTCCTCGAAGAGTGAGCGAAGGATGGGGCGCGGCAAGAGCGCGGATGCGGAGAAGCACGGGTTTGGGTTCATCGTCTCCCAGGTCTCAAAGGCGAGATCGGGGGCACCCGGTAGAGGTCAGTCCGATTGGATTTGCTTCACAATTTCCTTAACAATATCTGCACGGCTTTGGCTGTCGATGGCATATATACTCAGATGGGGCAGGCCAATGAGCTTCTGACCTGTTTCAAGTCTCGAACATCTCCACGTCCAGTTGCCGTGCTTGCATGGCTGCGGTTCTTGAATGGGCTTTCCTTTAAGCTTGTCGCTGATGAAATCAAACGGTAGTCTGCCATGTGTGATGATCACGCGCGGCTTGACTATTTCTTGGATAATGGCTTTATGGATCGGCCAACATTTTTCCGCCATCGGCCATCCCCCTGAGTCTTTCTCCTTCTTGCCACTCTTGAAGATCAGATTGGATGCGCAGACGGTGTGTGGATCCAATCCCAGCTCATCCTCAAAGAGAAATCTGAATCTTTCCTGCAGTGGACGACGTTCTTTGCTCTCTGGGTCATCGTTCCAGCTTACGTCGAGGAATTGGTTCTTGCCAGCTTCCTTTGTAAATCCGGTCAGGCCGTCCAAAGAATATTGAACCGTTTTCGGAGGTACTTCTCCCGACCCGGCTGGATTCACGCCGAGAAAATAGTATTCGCCACGCACCAGCGTTGTGTATGAACTGTAGAGCATCCATCCCGGCTTACCGAGAACATCTCCATCCATTTTCTCTGCAATCTGGTGGATTTGCTCGACATTTTGTCTATATGTAGATTGATTGACAGGTATTATCTCTCCTCGACCTTCCACTCCATTTCTCGACATTTATCAACCTCCATTAACAGATTCCCAACGATTCCGATTCTATACCGAAATAAACGCATCAATGAACTTTTTAATGGCAAAGTTCATTTCTTACCAAATTTGCCAGTTTTCTTCAAACATGTGGAATTTCGTCCTGTTTTTGGACAGGGCGCGGAAGCGGCTTTGTGGCTAAAATCAGAGTTGCCATGAGTGAATTTACACATTTGCATTTGCATACCGAGTACTCGCTGCTGGATGGGGCTTGCGGCATTCATAAGCTCGTTGACCGGGTGGCCGCGCTCGGCCAGACCTCTGTCGCCATGACCGACCACGGGAATATCTATGGGGCGGTGCATTTTTTTGCGGCGGCTAAAGCCAAGGGAATCAAGCCGATCCTGGGCTGCGAGCTGTACATCTGCAAGCACGAGGACCACCGCGCGCCCGGCGAAGGGGACGAGAACAATCACCTGCTGGTGCTGGCGGAGAACGAGGAGGGCTACCGCAACCTGGTGCGGATTACCTCCGAGGCCTCGCTGCACGGCTTCTATCGCAAGCCGCGTGTGAGCAAGCGCTACCTGGCTGAAAATTCCAAAGGCCTGATCGGCTTCTCCGGCTGCCTCTCGGGCGAACTCTGCGAAGAGTTGATGGCCGGCCGCTACGAGAAGGCGAAGAGCGTAGCCCAGCAGTACGAGGATATCTTCGGCAAAGGTAACTTCTTTCTGGAAATTCAGGATCAGGGCCTGGAGCAGGAGAAGCAGATTCAAGAGGCGCTCTTCCGCATGGAGCGCGAGTCTGGGATTCCGATGGCGTTGACCAATGACTCGCATTATCTGTGCGGAGAGGACAGTCACGCGCATGATGTGATGCTCTGCGTGCAGACAGGCGCAAAGATTCACGATAAAGAACGCTTCCGCTTTGATTCCGACCAGTTCTTTGTGAAAAGCGCGGACGAAATGGGACGGATCTTCCCCGATTCGCCGGCGCTGATGCAGCGGACGATGGAGATCGCCGAGCGCTGCGAGTTAAAACTCCATCCTGTGGATGATCCTTTTCCGGTTTTTGCGGTGCCGGAGGGGCACACCATTGACAGTTACTTCGAGTTCGTCTGCCGGGAGGGCTATAAAAAACGGCTTGACACGGCGGTGCGGCAGTTGGAAGCACGCGGGATGCTGCGCGCGAAGGTGCATGAGTATGATGCGCGGCTCGAATACGAGATCGGAATTATCAAGCAGATGAAGTACCCAGGGTACTTCCTGATTGTTTGGGACTTCATCAGGTATGCGCGGGATCATGGGATTCCCGTGGGTCCGGGCCGTGGATCGGGAGCCGGCTCGCTGGTGGCGTATGCGATGGAAATAACTAACATCGATCCGATGCAGAACTCTCTGCTTTTTGAGCGGTTTTTGAATCCAGAGAGAAAACAGATGCCGGATATCGACGTGGATTTCTGCCAGAATCGCCGCGGAGAAGTTATTGAGTATGTAACTCGGAAGTATGGGCGCGAGCAGGTGGCGCAGATTATTACCTTCAATACCATGGCGGCCAAGGCGGCGATCAAGGATTGCGGCCGCGCAATGGATATGCCCTACGGTGACGTGGACCGCATTGCCAAGCTGATTCCGCCGACGGTGGGAACGACGATTGATCAGGCGCTGGAAGGCGTGCCGGATCTGAAGAAGGCCTATGAGACGGATGGGCAGATACGCGAACTGATCGACACAGCGAAGAAGCTGGAGGGCCTGGTGCGCGGGTCGGGGGTTCATGCTTCGGCGGTGGTGATTGCGCCGCGGCCGCTGACCGAGCTGGTGCCGCTGGCGAAGACCAAGAACGACGAAATTGTAACTGCTTATGATATGAAGGCCGTGGAGAAGCTGGGCCTGCTGAAGATGGACTTTCTCGGCCTGACGACGCTGACGGTGATTGATGACTGTTTGAAGCTGATCGCGGCTCCCCCCCGCAGCGAGAAGGTGGACATCGAGGCGATTCCACTGGACGATGAGGAGACTTATAAGAAAGTTTTTCAAGCGGGGCTGACTTCAGGGGTTTTTCAGTTTGAGTCGAGCGGAATGCGGGATATGCTGCGGCGTTACAAGCCGGACAGGATTGAAGATCTGACGGCACTGACGGCGCTCTACCGGCCTGGGCCGATCCAGGGTGGAATGACGGATGACTTCATCGAGCGCAAGTGGGGGCGGCGGAAGGTGGAGTATATGCTGCCAGAGATGGAGCCGGTGCTCAAGGAGACACTGGGGGTTATCGTCTATCAGGAGCAGGTGATGCAGATCGCCAACGTGCTGGCGAGTTACTCGCTGGGCGAGGCTGATCTGCTGCGCCGTTCGATGGGCAAGAAGAACAAGGAGGCGATGGCCGAGCAGCGGGACCGCTTCATGGAAGGCGCTGACGCGCTGGGCCACAAGAAGGAGACGGCGGGCGAAGTCTTCGACCAGATGGAGAAGTTTGCCGGGTATGGATTCAATAAGTCGCACTCGGCGGCCTATGGGTTGGTGAGTTATCAGACGGCTTACTTGAAGACGCATTATCCGACGGAGTTCATGGCGGCGCTGCTGACTTCGGAGACTTCAAAGCCGGAGAACGTGGTGAAGTATATCGCCGAGTGCAAGGAGATGGGCATCCGCGTGGAGCCGCCCGATGTGCAGGTCTCCGATGAGCAGTTTACGCCGAATAACTCGGCGGAGGGGTTGGCGATCCGCTTTGGCCTTGCGGCGGTGAAGAATGTCGGCGAGAATGCGATTGCATCGATCAAGAATGCCCGCATTGAGGCTGGCGGGAAGTTCAAGAGCTTCTGGGAGTTCTGCGAGAAGGTCGATCTGCGCGTTGTGAACAAGCGGGTGATCGAGTCGCTGATCAAGGCCGGAGCGCTGGACGCACTAGGCAAGCGCGCGCCGCTGATGGCCGCCGTCGATAAAGCCATGGAGCGTGCGCAGAAGATGCAGAAGGATGCGGCGCAGGGCCAGAGCGGGCTCTTCGGGCTATTCGATGAGGGGCACAAGGCTGGGCGCGGAAACGACGACCTGCCCAAGGTGGCCGAATGGGAAGAGGGCGAGCGCCTTGCCAATGAGAAAGAGGTGCTTGGCTTCTTTGTTTCGGGTCATCCACTGGATAAGTATGCGGATAAGTTGCGTAACTTGACGGGAGTGATTTCCGCGGCCGAAGCTCTGGAGCGCAAGCCGCCGGAGAAGCGCTGGGGATCGCAGTCAGATCCGGCGGACGAGATACAGGTTGCGGGAATGATTCTGGGGTTGCGCGTGCAGAAGAGCAAGCGGGACCAGAAGTTATATGCGCAGGCGGCGCTGGAAGATGCGACGGGCAAGATTGATCTGATCTGTTTTTCGCGGGATTATGAGCGGCTTTCCGGGCAGTTGAAGATAGAGGCTCCGGTGCTGGTGCGGGGCGTGCTGATGGGCGACGAGGATGCGGCGCCGAAGATAGCTGTCAGTTCGATTCAGGCGCTGGAAGAGGTGCAGGTGAAGGTGCCGACGGGGGTGCGGATTCGCATCAATCTGGAGCGCGCGACGGAAGAGATGTTTATTGGACTCAAGAGCGCCGCGGATGCCGCGCCCGGGCCGGGCAAGGTGATGCTGCATTTGGAAATGAAGGGCGAGTACGCGGTGATCCTGGAGCCGGAGGGGATGAGCGTGGCTGCGGATCGCGGCTGGGTGCAGCGGGTCGAGGAGTTAGTCGGCAAAGGAACGGTGCAGGCGGTGGGATAGACAGAGCCCAGCCTGACCTGCGCAATGATACCAAGATGCCGCCAGGAACCATTCCGGTGTAATTCTCGTAGTTCTTTCTGGTGTGCTACGATGAATCGCCGATAGCTTTGGAAATTAACAGGAGAAATCTGCAATCGCCATGATCAATCCAAAAAACAATGCCAGTTTGTATCTCGTTTCCGTGCTTCTGCTCGGCCTGAACGTGTACGCCGTAAGGGGCAACAGCCAGGAAAAGCCCGCCAAGGCCATCGATACGCCGCGCTATCGGGACTCAAGCCTCCCTATTCAAGACCGGGTGGCCGACCTGCTGCCGCGCATGACGCTGGAAGAAAAGGTGGAGCAACTCGCGGGTGGGTGGGAGAACCGGATTGAGGTGATCGATCCGACCGGAACCTATACCAGCGAGCAGGCCAGAAAGGTTCTGAACAACGAATGGGGCGATGAACTGAAGTTTACCCCGCGCGACGCCGCGATTCTGCGCAATGGAGTGCAGCGCTATCTGCGCGAAAAGACGCGGCTGGGCATCCCGGCGATCTTTCTCGGCGAGGCGCTGCACGGTTACATGGAGTACGGCAGCACCAGCTTTCCGCAGGCGCTGGGCCTGGCCAGCACCTGGGATCCGGCGCTGGTGAAGCGGGTCTTCACAGCGGTCGGGGACGAAGCCGGCTCACGCGGCGCGGGTCAAGTATTTTCTCCCGTCCTCGACATTGCGCGCGATCCCCGCTGGGGTAGGACGGAGGAGACCTACGGCGAAGATCCCTATCTGGCTGCGCGCATGGGAGTAGCCGCCATTGAAGGCTTACAGGGCGATTCGTTTCTCATTGATCGCCATCATGTGCTGGCCACCGCCAAGCACTTTGCCGTGCACGGCCAGCCGGAAGGCGGCACCAACACGGCTCCGGGCAACTACTCCGAACGGATCATCCGCGAGAATTTTCTGATTCCCTTTCAAGCCGCCGTCCAGGAAGCTCATGTGGGCAGCATTATGGCCTCCTATAACGAGATCGACGGCGTTCCCTCGCACATCAATCACTGGCTGCTCGACCGCGTTCTGCGCCAGGAGTGGGGATTTAACGGCTACGTCACCTCCGATGGCGACGGCTTGCAGATGCTGATCGGCACGCATCAGGTGGCGGCCAACAAGGCGGATGCCACGCGCCTGGCGCTCGCCGCGGGGGTCGACTACGACCTTTCCGACGGCTCCGTCTATCGCACGCTCGTGGCGCAGGTGAAAGCGGGAACCGTGCCGGAGAGCGAAGTAGACAAGGCCGCCGCCCGCATGCTGGCCACCAAGTTCCGGCTGGGTCTCTTCGACAATCCGTACGTGGACCCGGAGTATGCCGAGCGTGTGAACAATAGCCAGGAGCACCGCAAGCTGGCCATCGAGGCGGCGCGCGAAGTGATGGTGCTGCTCAAGAACGACAAGAACCTGCTGCCGCTGGAGCTGGCCAAATTGAAGACCATCGCGGTGATCGGACCCAACGCTGCGGATGTGCATGTAGGCGGCTATGCCCGCGATCCGGGCTATGGCGTCAGCATTCTGGACGGCATTCGCGCGCGCGTAGGCGGCAAGGCCACGGTGCTCTATGCGGAAGGGTGCAAGATCACCAACGCGCCGCAGGGCTTCCGCGGCTGGTGGGCGAACGGTGTGGAACTCATTGATCCCAAGACCCAGACCGCTTCCATCCAGGCGGCGGTGGAGACGGCGCGCAAAGCGGACGTCGCCATTCTGGTGGTGGGAGAAAACGAAAGCACCAACCGTGAAGCCTGGGCGGAGATACACCTCGGAGACCGCGATTCGCTGGATCTCCTGGGGGCGCAGAACGACCTGGTGAAGGCCGTGGTTGAAACCGGAACGCCGACGATCGTCTTGCTGATCAATGGGCGGCCGCTTTCCATCAACTACATTGCCGAAAAGGTTCCGGCGATTCTTGAGGGATGGTATCTGGGCGAAGAAGGCGGAACAGGCGCAGCCGCGATCCTCTTCGGCGATGCGAATCCCGGCGGCAAGCTGCCCATCACCTTTCCCCACACGGTGGGCGCTCTGCCTGACTTCTACAACCACAAGCCCTCCGCCAACCGGAGTTATGAGTTCAGCACGCGCAAGCCTCTGTTCGCCTTCGGCTCCGGATTGAGCTACACCACCTTCACCTTCGATCACCTGCGCGTCGAGCCGGAGCGGATTCTGCCCGGAGGCACGGCCAAGCTGAGCGTGGAAATCACCAACACCGGAGCGCGCGCTGGCGATGAGGTGCCGCAGTTATATGTGCATCAGCGGATCGCCTCGGTTACACAGCCGGTGATGCAGTTGAAAGGCTTCCAGCGCATTACCCTCCAACCCGGCGAGAAGCGGACGGTCGAGTTCACCATCACGCCGGAGATGCTTTCAATGCTGGACACGGATATGCACCGCGTTGTGGAGCCGGGAGTCTTTGAGCTCATGGTCGGCCCCAGCTCCGACCGGACGAGCAAGGTCCGGCTGACCGTCGGCAATGCAAACGGAGAAACGGGTCACCCCATGCAGCCTCCGCCGGCTGGTTCCGAGTCGGGGGTGGTCAGCACTTTCGACGATGGCAAGATTGCCGCCAACTACGGCTCCTGGATGGGAGTCGGCGATCAGATGAATGGCGGCAAATCGACGGCCACGCTTGCAATTGTGCAACCCGGCGCGGCCAATACCAAGGGAGCGTTGCAGGTCACCGGCGAGGTGATGGCAGGCTCGCCGGTCGCCTGGGCAGGGGCACTCTTCTTTCCCGGCGCCACGCCGGAGCAGTCCGTCAATCTCTCCGCCAAGAAGACCATCAGCTTCTGGGCAAAGGGCGATGGCAAGACCTATACGCTCATCGTTCAAACCGAGACGAGCAGCGGACAATCCCCCGCGATGACCACGTTCACGGCCGGGCCGGAGTGGAAGCAATACGTCTTCCCCTTCTCGGCCTTTGACACCGACGGAAGCGACCTGACCGGTCTGGGTTTCATTCGCATCCTGGAGCCTGCCAAGTTCCAGTTTCAGCTTGATCAACTGGAGATCAAATAGGCTCCCAGGCGATGAACGTCGAAGGAACTGATTAAGTCGATGTTTTGCAAGGGCACGACTTTTAAGCCTTCCCGAGCGCAGCCGGTACCCGTCTTTCCCGGCGTAACCTGGCGACGAGGCTGCTGGAGAAAAGCGGGGATCAGGGCTCGATGATTTCGACGCAGGCGGCGAACTCTCTCCCGGCCAAATGGCGGATTCCACGGTCAAGAGTCGCCAGCTTGCCTTTGTTGTGTATGGCAAGCCCGAGCAGGTAGGCATCGGTGATTTGCCGGTGGCCCTGCATCCTCTCGAAGAGAATTTTGGTTGCATCCAGGTAGCTTGGATCGTCCGGCCAATAGACGTGGCCGGGCAACTGGACGAAGTTTCGTAAGGCCTCGCGCGCTTCCTGCATATTGAATGGGTCTAACCCGGCGATTCCCTGGAGCAATAAACGCATCATTCCCGACTGGGTGATTGGGCAGGTAGCGAAGGGCCTGCCCGACGGCTTCGCAAACCAACCAGACACCAACTTGTAGTGCTGATGGAGCGGGTCGTGGAGAATCAGGAGAATGTTTACGTCGAGCAGGCAGGTCATGTTCGCCGCCCTTCGGCGCTTCCTTTGGGGGCGGGCCGACTCCTTTGCCCCATCAACCGCTCCACGTATTCGCGATCCATTTCGTCTTCCGCGTGCTTTATGTCTTCGAGAGTGAAGTGTAGTCCCTCTCTGGCGGGCACATCGAGGACCAGAAGGCCGATGTCGCTCACCTTGAGCCGGGAGGGCCTTGGCACGCTGCGCTGGATGATCTGATCGATAGCGGCGCTGGTAGAGGCGCCGCTGGCGCTCTTGAAGCGTTCGACGATCTCCTGCGCACGAGGTGAAAGCGCAACGGTGGTTCGGCGCGGCGCGGCCTTCTTTTCCGGGCGCTCCTGCCGGGAGTCGGCTGGGGAGCCTGACAAATTACGATTTGCAGTTGCAGTGACTGTAGCCATGACCCTATTATGATGCGCTATTCAGGAAAATGATGCAAGATATGCGCAATTGATGCAGGTCATCGGCTGCCGCATCATTCACTGGCATAAAGATGCAACTCCAGCGTCTTGGGTCAACCCTAAATGAACTTTCGGGGAGGGACTACGCGGAGTGATGATGCAGCACAGCGAGGCATCGCTCGCCAAAGGTCGGCGCTTCCGGACACTCGAAGTAGACCTGGCGATTGAGCGCCATTAGCATCTGCACGGCCTGCAACTGCGCACTCCTGGCGGAGAACGCATGGTCCTCATACACAAACTCGTCTGTCAGGTATTCGATGGCGTGGCCGAGGATCTCCAGCGCGTGCCCGGCTTCAGGGGTAATGCGGCGGCGGCGTCTGGGGCGCGTGCCAGCGGTGGAAACGGCTTGTGCTGAAGCAGGGATCAAGAAGCCGGTGGTCGTGGTGGCTGCCATGGTTTTATCCTCACTCTGTTCTTCGGCGGTGTGCGCCGAATTATCAGATGACGAACGTACCGTTTCCCACGGGCGGACAATGGAGTGTCGTTTGCCGTTTTGGGAATAGAAGTGACGCAGATCACATAAAAACTATTTCCTTTGCCTTCACTCTACCCATGGGTCGAAGAATGGAAGATGAATAGAGCCGCCCGGAATCTGTCTAGTCAACAACAACTCCGTGAAGCCACTATTCGGCTTGGAAGAGGATTCAGGGCAAGCGTCTCACAGAACCACGAAATGATCTGCAAATACAGAGCGCCAGTTTGTAGTTGCCTTGACGAAATGAGGCGGTAAACCTAATCTCAAACCAGTATCCCGTCGCGTTGGAGCCGTTGGCGGCTTCGGAGAGATGGGTGCATTTTCCCCCGTGATTTGATTGGACTGGAAGGTCATGATTCCCTATCACTGGCAATATCTTCCGCTTTTGCTGCAAATCCTTGCCGCCTTTGGACTTGGCGCGGTGATGGTGGTGGCCTCGTGGTTTGTCGGGCGGCACCGCAATACGCCCACCAAGCTGGCCGCCTACGAATGCGGAATCGTGGCTGTGGGCGATGCCCGGCAGCGCTTCAGCGTGCGCTTCTATATGGTGGCAATGCTCTTCATTCTCTTCGACGTGGAAACGGTTTTCATGATGCCCTGGGCGGTAATCTACCTCAAGTTGCCCGCGATTACCGGCTCCCGGCTCTTCGGCTTCTGGGAGATGGTGGTCTACCTGGGCTTTGTGGCCGTGGGGCTTTACTACATCGTGCGCAAAGGCATCCTGAACTGGAGCCAGGACAAGGCGGACCTCTAGGATGAGCGAAACGCTATTGAGCAAGGCCGCGGTACTGGAGCGACTGCCCGATCATCCGGCGGTCAAGGCCATGCTGGCCTGGAAGCCCGATGCATTGCTGGACGCCAAGTTTGACCGCGGCGAGTTGACGCTGACCATCGCCGCCGGCGAGATTCGGGTCGCCGCTGCAACGGTGCGGGCGGCCGGCTACAACTTCTTCGAGGACGTGACCGCGGTCGACTGGTTCCCTTCCTCGCCGCGCTTCCAGTTGAGCTACCACATTGTTTCGCAAACCTATAAGGAGCGCATCCGGCTGCGGGTTCTGCTGGACGGAGACGCGCCGTCGGTCGAAAGCATCACATCCGTCTGGCCCTCGGCAAATTTTTATGAGCGCGAGGTCTTCGACCTCTTCGGCATCGGTTTCGAGGGCCATCCCAACCTGCGCCGCATCATGATGCCCGACGACTGGCAGGGACACCCGCTGCGCAAGGACTATCCGGTGGAGGGGTATCGCTGAATGACCGAGACGATTGGCAGACCCATCCTCGAAGCTCCGGCGGCAACGGGCGCCGGCGATCAGCACATGATCCTGAACATGGGTCCGCAGCACCCGTCGATGCACGGGGTTCTGCGCCTGGTCGTCGAGATTGACGGCGAAATCGTCGTCCGCCTCTACCCGGAGATCGGCTACCTGCACACCGGCATCGAGAAGACCTGCGAGGCCAAGTTCTATCAGCAGGTTGTCCCGCTCACCGACCGCATCGACTACCTCAGTCCGATGGCCAACAACCTTTGTTATTGCCTGGCCGTGGAGCGGCTGCTGGCCCTCGAAATCCCGGAAAAGGCCCAGTGGCTGCGCGTGCTGCTGGCCGAGTTGACCCGCCTGAATTCGCATCTGATCTGGCTGGGCACGCACGCCATGGACATTGGCGCGCTGACCGTCTTCCTCTACACCTTCCGCGAGCGCGAAGAGATTCTGCGCATCTTCGAGGGCTTGTCCGGCCAGCGCATGATGACCAGCTACTTCCGCATCGGCGGCCTCTCAATGGAGCCGCCACTCGATTTTTTTGCCCGCGTGCAGGGGTTCATCCGCACCTTCCCGGAGAAGATCGACGAGTACTCGAATCTGCTCACCGGCAATCCGATCTTTCGCAACCGGCTCCAGGGCGTGGGCATCTTATCTGCAACGGATGCAATTGCGCTGGGTGTGACCGGGCCGAATATGCGCGGCTCTGGGGTGGACTTTGATCTGCGCCGCGATATGCCATACTCCGGCTATGAGAAGTTTCAGTTCAAAGTGCCAATTGCGACCGAGGGCGATTGCTGGGCACGGTATGAAATCCGGCTCATCGAGATGCGCGAGAGCGTGAAGATCATCCAGCAGGCGCTGGACGGAATGCCGGAGGGGCCGATCACGGCCGATGCACCCAAGATTGTGCTGCCCGACCGGGAGAAGATGAAGACGCAGATGGAGGCGCTGATCCATCACTTCAAGATCGTCACCGAGGGCTTTGCGGTGCCGGCCGGCGAAGTGTATCAGGGGATTGAATCGCCGCGTGGGCAGATGGGTTACTATATTGTCTCCGACGGCACGGCCAAGCCTTATCGCGTCCACTTCCGCAATCCGTCCTTCGCGACGTTGCAGGCGCTGGAGACGATGTGCAAGGGCCGGATGCTGGCCGACGTGGTGGCTGTGGTGGGCTCCATCGATATTGTGCTGGGAGAGATTGACAGGTGAAAAGGGGGGAGCATGGTGAATTACGCGAAGCTTGCCGAAAAGGCAAAGATGATACAGATTGCCGACAAGTTGGAGGCCGAAAGGCATAAACAACTGAGAACGGACCCGTGCGTCTTCTTTGAAAAAGTGAAGGAGCATATCGTGGAGGAGATGAACAAGGCAAATGTGGAGCTTCGCAAGAGGAAAGCTGCCGTTTTTGACCGGAACTATCTGCCCGGCTTCTCCGACGAGCTTTTTCTGACGTACGGAACGGATTCGCTCTGCAGGGTGGGGCTTGGAATCCAGGGAGGATGCCGGGTCACGGCCGTGATCAGCGGCCCTCCGAATGGATTCGAAATCTCGCGGAAGGAATATCTGTGCAATCAGGATAAAGCCTGCCATGAGGTGCTTCCAGACGTTGATGTGGCAATGCCGCCCGATGGGTCCTGCCCTGAGGAAATTGCTGTCGATGTCATTTCGGGTATTCTCCGTGGCGGGTTTGATTGAGTTTGGTTCGGCAGGCCGTCTTGAAGGATGCATGACAGTGTTGCGCGGGCGCTGAAGAAGATGTGCAAAACGCGGGTGTTATTCAAGTAAACGCTAGTGGAATCCATTAACATTGTTCAGGGGGATCGACAACCAAGAAAGGAAGAATGGAAATGGCTGATTACGCGGAGCTTGCTGATAATGCAAGAGCGAGGCATGAGGCGGAACAGCAATTAGCCGTGAGGCAATTGGGACTCAAAGCGGACCCGCAAGCCTACTTTGACAAAGTGAAAACGCTCATCTTTACAGAGATGAACAAAGCCAATGTCGAGTTGCACAGGAGTGGAGCTCCCCTCTTTGGCCGGAATCATTTGCCGACCTTTGACCGTGAGATCTTTGTTACATTTGGGACTGATTTACTTTGTAGAGTTTCGCTTGAAGTCCGTGCGGGAAGAGATTTCATCCTGGCTTCCATCAGCGGCCCTCCAAATGGATTTGAACTCTCGCGAAGGGAATATCCTTGCAACAACGATGCATCCAACTTGCAGATGCATCTAGCGGGAGAAGCGGGAGCGATGGTCATCGGAATTCGTCCTGAACAAATTGCGGTGGATATCGTTTCCAGCGTTCTGCGCGGCAAATTTGTTTGACATTGCCTCGGCTCTCCGCGCGGAGTGATTCGCGACTCTCGCTTTCCCGCTTTGCGAAGCACTACAGTCCATTGGTTGAGTGCGGGCGGCAGGCAACTGCGGAACGAAGCGATATTAGCGAGTCTGAAGCAGGTACGCGGGAGTTGAGCGATGAGCGATGAAACCATGACTGTCTTTTCTCCCCAACTGGCTGCGCGCTTTGACGCGCTGGCGGCTAAGTACCCGCAGCGTCGTTCGGCGCTCGTTCCTATGCTGCTCTATGCCCAGGATGAAATCGGCTACTTGTCGGACGCGGTCATTCTGGAAGTTGCCGAGCGCATCGGCATTACCGAGTTAGATGTGCGCAACGTGGCGAGTTACTACTCGATGCTGCGCTTCAAGCCGGCGGGCAAATTCAATGTGCAGGTCTGCACGAATATCAGTTGTATGTTGCGCGGAGGCTATGAAGTCTACGAGCGATTCCAGCAGGAGTTAGGCGTCGAGCCCAAGGGAGTTACCGCCGACGGGCTCTTTTCTCTGGAAGAAGTCGAATGCATCGGTGCCTGCTGCTGGGCGCCGGCGATTCAGGTCAACTACGACTTCCACGATGAGTTGACGCCGGAGCAGGTGCCCGCGATTCTGGGCAATTATCGCGCTAGGGAGAATGCTCATGCCTAGGCTGGTCTCCCATCCTGATGAGGTCAAGATCGTTTCGCGGCGCTTCGGCAAGGGCGCGGCGCAGATCGACAAGTACATCGAACTCGGCGGCTACGAAGCTGCGAAGAAGTGTCTGGCGCAAGGTTCAGACTGGATCATCAACGAGATGAAGGCCAGCGGCCTGCGCGGGCGCGGCGGCGCGGGCTTCCCCA
>PLPA01000232.1 GCA_003159355.1 Acidobacteriaceae bacterium
GTCGCGGCCCTCGACGTTGCCCACAAAGCGTATGGGCAGCGCTTTGAGCAGCGGAAAGGCCTCGCGGGTCAGGTCGTTGCCCTTGGATTCTTCCTCGCCGACATTGAGCAAGCCGACGCGCGGCGACTCTATCTTGAGCACGCTGCGGGCATAGATTTCGCCCATCACGGCAAACTGCGCCAGATTGTTGGCTTTGCAGTCCACGTTGGCGCCCACGTCGAGCAGCACGCAGGGATTACCCTTGGAACTGGGCATGGGTATCGCCAGCGCCGGCCGGTCTACTCCAGGTAGCGCGCCCAGCACCATCTTGGCGGTGGCCATGGCCGCGCCGGTGTTTCCGGCGGTGACAAAACCAGCCGCCACGCCATCGCGCACCAGCTTGAGGCCCACACGAATCGAGCTGTCTTTTTTGGTGCGNNGGCCCCACCAGGTGGACCCGCACGGGCAGAGCCTTGCAGGCGAGGATCGCCCCGCGAATCTCCGCTTCCGGAGCTTTGTCGGTGCCAACGGCGTCAAGCGCAATATCGATGAGCATGGGAGCGAAGACTACTTGGCTTCTTCCTTGACATCAATCACGGCGCGGCCCTTGTACTCGCCGCACTTGGGGCAGGCGCGATGGGGCAGCTTCTTTTCGTGGCAGGCGGGGCACTCAGAGACACCCACGGCGGTGAGAAAGTCGTGGCTGCGGCGGAGTGCGGTGCGGCGCGTCGAATGGCGCCTCTTCGGATTCGGCATTGCAAAATTCCTTTCGTCTCTCGACCCGCTAACCGTCATCAGCCGTGCCTTCCGGCTGCCGAACGGGGCGGACGAGTACCCCTAATTCCTTTTGGGGCTATTCTCTGTGGACTCGATCCGGCTGCGAAGATCGGCCAGCGCTGCCCAGCGGGGGTCGCTCGGACCCACGTCGCAGGAGCAAGGCTGGATGTTGCGGTTTTCGCCGCAGCGCGGGCAAAGTCCCTTGCAGTCGGGCTTGCACAATGTTTTGACCGGCAGGGACAAAAGCACCTGCTCGCGCAGCACATCCTCAAGCGAAAGACTGTCTCCTAAATAATACCCGATTTCGGTCTCCTGCGCCGTAATGGAGCGTTCCGGGGCATCAGCGTCGGCGGCCGCGGGCCGGAAGATGAGGTCGAAGTCGGCTGCGAGCGGAATCTCGACCGGCTCGACGCAGCGTGCGCAGGGCACCTGAAAACGGCCGGCAAAGCTGCCCCGGAGCCGGATGTCGTCCACAATGTCCCTCGGCCCCCGGTGCTCGTGCAGCACCTCGGCATGGCCGGAGGCGGCGAGTGGCCCCTGCTGCTCGGCCTCCTCGCCCAGATCGACCGCGCCCGGCGCCACTTGCAGGTCAAAGTCGATTGGCTCACGTTCCAGTTCACTTACCTTGAATTCCATGCTATGAGCCTACGGCGCGGAGGCGGGTGAGTCAATGCGCCTCTTGTACACTGTTTGAGGACTATGGCCCAGAACGACCGTCTCTCTTCCGCTCCTGATTCTCCCCGCCGCATACGTCTGGCGACCGAGGCCGACCGGGCGCGTTTGATTCCGCTAATCAACGCCGCTTTTGCCATCGAAACCTTCCTCGAAGGCACGCGCACCGACGAGGAGCGCCTGGCGGGGATGATGGGCAAGGGAAGCATTCTGGTCGCCGAGGACGCCAACGGCCAGCTTCTCGGCTGCGTCTACACGGAGGTGCGCGGCAAGCGCGGCTACCTGGGCCAGCTCGCAGTCGATCCAGTGCATCAATGCAAAGGCCTGGCCATCCGCCTTGTCGCGGCGGCCGAGGAGCACCTACGCGGCCAAGGATGCGAGGCCGTGGAGATCACCGTACTCAGCCTTCGGCCCGAACTGCCTCCCATCTATCGCCGCTACGGCTATGTCGAAACCGGTACAGAGGAGTTCCATCCCACCCAGCCGCTCAAATCCGGGGCCGAATGCCACGCCATCGTGATGGTGAAACAGCTTTAGTTCCCGGCTAACGCAAGCGCCTTTTCAACGGCAGCCTTGAGAGGCGGCAGACCATCCTGGACTGTGTTCCATATTGTTTCCACATCTACGCTGTCGTATTGATGGCGGAGCCAATTGCCGCTCCCGCGAATGTCGCGCCAGGGAACCTCAGGGCAGAGAACTTCCGCGCTATCTTTCAGACGTATAGCTGCCTCACTGAGGATGAGCAACTTTCGCTCCACCGCGGCCTGGGTCTTTTCGTCGTGGTAATAGGCCTCACGATCCATGCCATGGACGAATTGCTGAATGGAATGAATGCTGTCGAGGATGTCTTCGAGGTGGGATCTCGCATCCTCAAAAGGCATGAACAGCCTCCCGCAAAGCACGCGCCCGGACTCGCTCTTTCATTGAACCGGCGGGAGAAAGATCCACCTTCCCTCCCAGTAAGTCGCTGAGCCGACCTTCCAGCCGAGCCATGTCAAACAGCGTGAGCCGCATTGAGCGGTCGAAATCGGCGATGAGATCCACGTCGGAGTGGGACGAAGAGTCGCCGCGCGCAACCGAGCCAAACAAGCGCAGGTGCAGAATACCGGCCGCCTGCAGTTCCGGTTCATGCTGTCGCAACGTCTGAAGCACAGAACCCCTGTCCATATCACCACTGTGCCACAGAGACCCACCGGAATCAAGAGCGGCCTTGGAGAATTGCCTCCCATTCACCGCTGCCGGGATTCCTTCCGGCAGCATTTTCATTGCGAACTACGGCCTATTCTCCAGCGGGTTTCCAGGCTTCTGCTCAGTCCTTGCGCAGATAGGTACGCGAGAGGCGGTCGTGCCAGCAGAGGTGGTCTTCGTCAAAGAGCGCCCACGCCACGCCCAGCCCCATGGGGACCACCGACAAGAGCAGTGCGCCCAGCCGGCTGCGCAACTGTGCGCGGGTGGGGATCTGGCCGTCGAAGGTGCAGAGGGAGATGCCGGCAAACCTCATGCCCGGCGTGGCGTCGGCGAGGGTGAGGAAGAGCGTCTGGTAGACCATGGCAACGAGCAGGAAGGCCGCAGCAGCGCAGATTTCCATGATCCGGGCCGCGGGCAGAGTCGCGATGGCGGCCACGACCACCACAGCCGACCCCAGGAAGATCGTAGTGATAAACGCGCTATCCACCAGGGCCGCCATCAGCCGGTGGCCGATGGGCGCCAGTTGCACCTCCGGTTGCGCGGCGGGCGCGTCCTCGTACTCCGGTTCGTCTTGGGGTTGAGCCTCCAGCTTCAGGCCCGACCAGGCAGGCTCCGGCCAGGCGGAGGCGCGCGCGGCTGGTACCGTCTCTGGCTGAATGGAGAGGGAGCCAGGGTCTACCTCGAAGATACTCAACTGTCTTTCCTGGCCATCGACCGCTAACGGACCCTCGACCCGCCGCGGACGCAGCTTGCGGACGGCGACCAGTTCGCGGGGAAACTTGATGAGGTTGGCGTGAATGGGCTCTTCCGGCTCGACCAGCTCCATTGCATGAATGCCACTGGTGTATTCGGCCGGCTCAGGCTGCTCTCCGCCGTCTTCATCCGCAGACGCAAAGCCCTCCACAAACCGCGAAGCGGGGGCAGCGGCTGGAACTGAAACCGGCTCGATGGGGCGCATGCGCAGATCCGGCTCCTGGCGGATGTGTGAGTATTCGCTCTCCCAAGCCTCCAGGGAATCCGGCAGCGCGTGCGGCGCAGGCAGCGGCGACGCGACGGCTGGCTCCCGTTCGGGCGCAGAGGGGGGCACAAGCGGCGGGGTTTCGGACTCCCATGGGCGCGAGGCGACGGGGGCCGACGGCACGGCGGCGGGGGCTTCGACAGCCTGCAACTGGCTGTAACTGGGGGCATGGGCATAGCGCGCGGCCACGCGGGCGGCGGCCTGCGCGCCGCGGCTGCCGGCTTTAGGCCAACTGGGAGCGGGGGCGGGCGGCTGCGCCGTGGACAAGCCTCTGCGGCTTCTGTGCGCGGCAAGGCGCAGGTTCACTTCCTGCTTCCAGGAGGTGGCGGAGTGGGACTGAACAAGAGATGCGCTCATGGCTCCAGTTTCCCTTCTGACGCGCTCTTCGGGCCGATCTTCCCGGCCCAGGGCGACGGTTCCGGTTCTCCAAACCCGCGGAAAACGGGCCTGAAAAACGTTGATTTCAAAAGAGAAGGGAGGTTGCGAAAGAAAATACAGGCAGAGCCCGGATCGCTGCATCCGAGCGCGGTGAAAACCAACCGATTTTTGCCTGCTGCCAGAGCCGCGCGGCGCATCAGATGCCAAGGCAGCCATTTTTGCTATGCTGACCTTGGTCCCTGGGATGCGTTCTCGCTATTTAGTGTTTATCACGATGATGGCCCTCTGTCACCTGCAAATGCGGGCGCAGGCGTTGACCAATGCGGCACCCCCGGCTGCGCCGGAGGCCGTTCAGGCGGCTGAGCCCGGCCTGGATAATCCCGCTTCGTCCGCTCTGCCGGACGACCCGAGCCAGCAGATTCTGCCCGTGGCTCAGCTGGAGCCCGAGCCCGCAAGCGGTGTGCCGGTGGAGTGGGAGGCCCAGAACCAGAGCCGCGTGGGCGACACCTGGACCCTGACCGGCGGGGTGGTGGTCCACTACCGCGATTACGTTCTGCGCGCCGACAAGGTCGTCTATCACCAATCCACCACGGAGCTGGAGGCGGAAGGCAACCTGCAAGTCGCCGGCGGAGCCAACGATATTCTCATCAACGCCGATCACGGCGATATGCGGCTAAATATGCACACCGCGCGCTATTTCAACGTGCATGGCTCGCAGGGTGTCCGCAATCTTGGTCGCACGACGGTCTATTCCACGACGAATCCGCTTCTCTTTAGCGCGCGGGTCGTGCTGCAGACGGGCGAGGGCCGTTACAAAATCATCGACGGCACGATGACCAACTGCCGTCTGCCCAAGCCGGACTGGGAGATCATCTCCCGGGCCATCAAACTCGAAGACGACAAGGCATCCACAACCAATGCGTGGTTCAAATTTCTCGGAGTACCCATCTTTTACCTGCCTTATCTGCGCCATCCGGCGGGCGAGACGGGCCGCGAGAGCGGGTTTCTGATCCCTGTCATCAGCACGGGATCGTCCGTCCGGGGCTACACCTTTGGCGAGCAGGCCTACTGGGCGATCAACCGCAGCATGGACCTGCTGGTGGGCACGGAGTACTATAGCAAGCGCGGCTGGGCGCCCAACGGCGACTTCCGATACAAAGGCCGTGGGCTGGACCATCTGACGGCTCGCTGGAACGCCCTGCTGGACCGCGGCATCGACCTGCCCAGCGCGACCGATCCGAGTCAGATGGTGCTCACCAACCAGGGCGGCGTGGACATCACGGTCCTGGGCCGCAAGGACATTACCTCCGAGATGCGGCTGGCCGGCAGCGTCGATTTCCTGTCCAGCTACATCTACCGGCTGGTCTTCAACGACAACTACTGGCAGGCGGTCAGTTCTGAGGTGCAGAGCAACATCTCGCTCACCCACGCGCATAACGGCTTTATTTCCTCCCTCTCGCTGGAGCGCTTCCAGACCTTTGCCGGCGCCGCCGGCAGCAGCACGGCCTCGATCAACGACAACCAGGCGAGAATTCTGCATCTGCCCAGCCTGCGCTTCGACGTGCTGGATCGGCCGCTGGGCGCGTCGCCTCTCTACTGGGGCCTGGGGTCGTCGCTTGGCTATCTGGGCCGCTCCGAGCCCGGAGAACAAATTTCGCCCGCAGGCGTTATCGGGACCAGCTTCCACGCCCGCAACGCCGGCCG
>PLPA01000176.1:0-4419 GCA_003159355.1 Acidobacteriaceae bacterium
GGAATTTTGCAAGAGGCTACCAGGTCTGGTTTTTCAGACCTGGGCCACCAGCCGCGATTTCACGGATTAACAGTTCGAGTGTTTCTGTGGAATTGTCTCTGATTATATTATTGATCTTAAATGAGTTAGATAGCTTCACAGTTTCACAACCGGGAAATGGAAATCTCTTTGGGAAATGACGCGGCGGTTTCTGAATTCGGCGTTTTCGTTACAGATACTTGCACAGAATCTTTCCCCTCGGAATGTCCGCTTAAAGGCCTACTTTTTTCGTCCAAAGTGCTGTTTTTGGGGGTCGAAAACACGTCATTTGGCGTTGTTTCAGGCCTTTTAACGGCCGTTTTGGCCACCGGGAAGGCGATTACGGCACGCCGGATGTTCGGCAGAGTTTGGATCAGGTGCTGCACAATCCGGGAGAGGGAGGAATCCCGCTCGGCTGCCCAGACTCGCGCCTCGCAGTATGCCTTGTCGCTGACGGTAACGGTGATGTTTCTCATGGGTTCGCCCTCCGGCGGCACGAAGAGGTTTCCCGGCCTGCCTTCTATTTATGATTGTCCACGCATGGAGGGTAATTATCTGCAAAACCTTGCGGCGAGGCTGGTTGGAAAAATGAGAGGGCATTAGGGGTTCGCGGTCTTCCAGGTCTCAGAAACGAGACCTGGGGCACCCGCCTCCAAAAGCACGAACGCGGACCCTTGAGTCCGCGTTCGTGCGTTAGTATGGCATTACAGAAATCATTAGCCATCACCCTATGAATTTGGAGTTGCAATGAACATAAGTCGTATTCTTTCACTTCTTTGCTCGCCCTTCTGCATTATGTACATTTTGTTTCTGGCATGGGTCACCGCGATCTCACAGGAGAAGAGCCCCGCTCTCACTAAGCTTATCGAACCACAAAGCTACCGATCAGGATTGAAATCTATTGTCATACCTCCACCCACCACCGATTTGAGTGAATTAGGTTCAGATTACCGGGTGCTTATGGAGAGTTCGGTTCCCGATACCAATCGATTGCTTGCAGCCTTCTTGAGTACCGAAGATTTCGCAAATATTCGTTCGGGAATCTCAAAAGGCGCTAATCGATACGCTCTCGTCGAGAATCTAAGGCAGGCAGAATTTGTCGACGTCGATGCCGACGCATTCAAACAAGTCTCTGATGGCATGGCTCAGCAGTTTGGTGCAGTACTGAATGCCTCAACGAAAGATAAGGAAGAAGAACTTAATCACAAGTTGAAGGCCATGCGAGGATCTGATACGACGATGACTCTCGACAAGCCAATGCAGCTTGGCGTTTTTTTCTCCAAGCCAAATGCCTGTAGCTTTGGAATAATCCAGCAGATTTCTGCTGTGGGAAGTTCCGTGAAAATGGTTGCGGGAATAACGATTCTAAGAGTCCAGAACCGGCTGCTTTATGCTTACATCTATTCCGCTTACAAGGACGAAGACTCTGTTCAATGGGTACGAAAAACCAGTGAACAATGGGCGGATGCAATCCTGAAGGCCAATCAATAATAAAGTGGCGGGTTGCCCGGGTCCCGGGAAGCTCAACTCGCCACAGCCTGAGGGTGCCCCCGGTCTCGATTCTGAGACCGGGGATTCCGGCTACTGAGAACTGACGACTATTTGCTAAAGCTCACATACTTGCGCTGGATGTAGAGACGGAAGCCGCCGGACGGGTCGGCCGCCACTTGCAGCGGCATGGGATGCTTCTGTACGGCATCGTCGCCCGCAGCCACTGTCAGCACGTCGTGCGCGCCCACGTCGGTGAGTACAAACTTGTCGCCGATGAATCCCGCGCCATAGACGCCTGCGGGAAGGCTCTTGCCGCCCACATTGATGGGAACTTCGACGATGAAATAGGCCTGATACTTAGCCGCCAGGCCGGTTGAGTAACCGCTGGTGTCCACCAAGGTGGCCAGCACATAGAAGCCGTCGGCGAACTTTACGCCGCCGGAGTTGCGCAACTGCGTGGTTGCCGACTGGCCGCGGTAGAAGACGCTGGCCGGGAGCAGTTTCTGCGCATCCGCCACCGTCAGTACCGTTGCGCCGCCCTGCGCGCGGATCGCGCTCGGCGCCGCCATCATGATCACGGCCGCCATTCCGGCCGCCACAATCTTGCAAATTCCTGTCAAACGCATCGAGAAACCTCCTTGTTTCCGTTGTGTAGTGGAGTATATCGCACCCTGCGCATCGTTGGCTTATCGCTTCCTTTGTAGCAAGGAGGGACTCTGTATTGGCTGGGATCGATGCGCGCCGCCCACGGATATCGACGCATAATTTCCGCCTGATCGCTTGCACTTTTTACATGGGTTTCCCCTGGAGGCCGGGCGGTGCGACAATCGTTGCGTCGGGGCCAAGGCTCCCGGCAAGGATTCTTCCTCACGGAGATGAACACAATGAAACGTCTTTTGGTCTGTACGAGCCTGCTCGCCGTAGCCGCCGCCTTAACCGCCCAGCCGGGTCCGCCAAAGAGCCCGCCGGCCACCGAATCAGTAACCATCGCCGGTAAAGCCATCACCATCACCTACAGTTCGCCCGGCGTGAAGGGCCGCGCCGGCCATCTCTTCGCCAAGGATGGCCTCATCGGCCACGATCCCACCTATCCGGTGTGGCGCGCCGGCGCCAATGGCGCCACCAAACTGCACACCGATGCGGAGCTCAACCTGGATGGCTTGACCGTCCCCAAAGGCGATTACACCTTGTTCGTGGATGTTTCCGATCCCGCCAACTGGGTGCTGATCGTGAACAAGCAAACCGGCCAGTGGGGAACGGTCTACGACAAGGCGCAGGACCTGGGGCGGGTGAAGATGACCATGGAGAAGCCGCCCGCGCTGGTCGAGAACCTGAAATATATGCTCAAGGATCTGGGCGGCAATAAGGGAAAGCTCTCGCTGGCCTGGGAGAACTTGTGCGGTTCGGTCGCGATTACGGTGAAGTGACAATCTGACTACGAAAGTCAGAAACATCGGGAGTCCCACCCTCGCCGCGTTCTTGCTCATGCGGCCAGGGTGGGAGTCAACGAACCGCTTGGCGCGCTAGCGCCGTTTGGCCGCACCGCAGGTGCTTGCAGGTAATTGCCACCCAGCCGATACAATGGACAGAGTAGGCTATTTCTCGCCGAAGGGAAGCAAACTTTGCCTTTGTATGCATATCGCTGTACCCAGTGCGGCCATCGCTTTGAGAAGATCCAGAGCTTCAAATCCAAACAGGAGAAGGTGTGCCCCGTCTGCCAGGGAGTGCTGGAGCGCCCGCTGACCGCGCCGCGCCTACGCTTCAAGGGGGCCGGGTTTTATATCAACGACTACGCGGGCAAGAGCGCCGCGCCTGCGAACGAGTCGGCCCCGACAGCCGCTCCGGCCGAAGCCAAGACGCCCTGCGGCGGAAGCTGCGGTGCGGCTTGCCCCGCCGTTGCGGCCGCGGCTTCTGATGCGAAAACGACTAGCTCTGCTTCTTGAGTTTCATATCCTGGCCGTTCCCTCCAGTGTCTTCACCCTGCCGGACGCTAAGATAGTTTCTGACAATGCCCCTTCTTGATCCCATTCCGTCGCCGGTGCTGGACGCCGACTTTGCCGCTCTGGAGTGGGAGGCGCTGCTGGCGCTGGTGGCCGGCTTTGCCGCTTCGCCTGTGGGCCGGCAGGCGATTCTCGACTTGAAGCCCTCGACCGACGAAGTCTGGATTGCTCGCCAGCATCAGCTCACCGAAGAGCTGCGTCTGCTGCTGGCTGAGCAGACTTCCATTCCTGTAGGCGGACTCTTCGACCCCACGCAGCACGCCGCCAAGGCGCAGATTCCCGGCGCAGCGCTGGAGGCGAACGAACTGCAGGCCGTGGCGCGGCTGGCCAACGACGTGGCCTCCTGGCAAGCGCTGCTGCAATCGCCCCCGGCGCGGCTGGTGGGCAAGCTGATGGGGCTTTCGGGCCTGTCGTCGGCACTCACCACCAGCCTGCGTCCGCTGGCCGAGTCGATCGAGCGCACGATTCAGCCCGACGGCTCGCTGGCCGACAACGCTTCGCCCGAGCTGGGCCGCATCCGCCGCGATCAGGAGCGCCAGCAGCGGCTGATTGAAGAAAGCCTGCGCGCCGCGCTGCGCAAGCTCGCCTCGGAGGGCGCAACGCAGGATGAGCTGATCACCATTCGCGGCGACCGCTTTGTGATTCCCGTGCGCGCGGAGTTGAAGCGGCGCATCTCCGGCGTGGTTCACGGCACAAGCTCCTCAGGGCAAACCGTTTACGTGGAGCCGCTGGAGACCATCGAGCAGAATAACGAGCTGGTGCGGCTGCTGGAAGAGGAGCAGGCCGAGATTCACCGCATCTTCGTGGCACTGACTCGCCAGGTGGGCGGCTATGCCGTGGCTCTGGTCGAAGGCGCGCGCGTGCTGGCGCTGGTGGATAGCCTGCAAGCCCGCGCCCGCTTTGCGCGCGA
>PLPA01000176.1:4479-6808 GCA_003159355.1 Acidobacteriaceae bacterium
ACGGCGCTGCTGGCGATGATGGCGCAGGCGGGATTGCCTGTGCCCGCGACGGCTGCCAGCTTTCCGGTTTTCACGGCTTTTTTGGCTGACATCGGCGACGCACAATCGATTGAGGCGGAACTTTCCACCTTTTCCGCGCATATTACCAACCTCGACCGGCTCTCGCGGCTGGCCGGCGCTCGCTCGCTGGTGCTGGTGGACGAGCTCGGCTCCGCGACTGATCCCGAGGAGGGCTCGGCGCTGGCCGTGGCGATTGCCAGCCACTTTTTGACGGCGGGGGCGTGGACGCTGATCTCCACGCACCACACCTCGCTCAAGGTTTATGCGGCGAATACCCCCGGCGTGCTCAACGCCGCGGCCGGCGTGGATGAGGTGACGCTGGCGCCCAACTACCAACTGCGGCTGGGCGTTCCCGGCGCATCGGCTGGAATACAAACGGCCGAGCGGCTGGGCATGAACGCGAGCATCATCGCCGCCGCCAGGCAAAGGCTAGGCTCGCAGCAGGTGGACATCGCGCGCTTCCTGGATAAGCTGCACAGCGAACTCACCCAACTCGAAGAAGAGCGCAAAGCGGCACGCGTCGAGCAGTACGCGCTCAATCAGGAGAGGAAAAAACTTGAGCGCGAGGGCGACGTCGAGCAGCGCAAACGGACGCGAGAGCTGGAAACCAAGCTGGCCTCTCTGCTCAAGGACTTCGAATTTCAGATGCGCGAGACGGTGCGGGCCATCGAGGATCGCGTTGGTCAGCAAAAGCTCTCGAAGGAGGCCGAGCGCCGCATCCTCCGCCTGCGCCGCGAGTTTCAGGAGAGCTTCAACCAGACCGTTGTCGCCCATCGCACCGGCGCGGATGTGGGCGACGCCAACGCCCAGCCGCACGTGCTGAAACACATTGCCGTTGGCGACCAGGTTCTCCTCAAGTCGATGAACAAGATCGCCGTGGTGCAGCGCGAGGTGGAGAAAGACCTTTTTGAAGTGGCGCTCGGACCCATCAAGATGCGCGTCAAGCGCGACGAGTGCTCCGCACCTTCGCCTCTTGGTGGAGAGTCCGAGCAGGGGAAGCAGTTCGACCCGCTGGCCGCCGCGCGCAAGCAGAAGGGCGTTCACGTCACCGTCACCAGCGCCAACACCGACGATCTGCGCATGGAGATCAACCTGATCGGCCGCACCGTGGACGAGGCTACCGGGGAGCTGGAACAGTATCTCGACCGCGCCTTCCTGGCCGGCCTGGAGCGCGTACGCATCATCCACGGCCACGGGGCCGGTGTCCTCCGCCGCGGGGTGCGCGAATTTTTGAAGGGGCATCCGCACGTGGCAACGATTGCCGAAGCGCCGCAGAACGAGGGCGGGCAAGGGGCGACGCTCGTCGAGTTGAGGCAGTAATTGCGGGCATACACAACGCGGTGTATTCTGGTAGCCAATCCTTGACTGAGGGTCTTCAAACTCTGATGGATGAGAGTACCTGGCCGAGGAAATCCGAATGCGAGGAAAAAAGAATGCAAAACCTGGGCGCAAACCGTCTCACTTATTTTCTCCTTCTGGTCATCGTATGTTTGCAGCTATGGATCGCAATCAGACCCGCGGTTTCCGTTACTCCGGTTAAAGCGGCAAGCTCTGTTGCACAATATAAGGTTGTGCAAGTTTATGACCCACAGTGGCAAACAGTTTCCGATCCAGCCGTAGCTGAAAAGAAAATTAATGACGTTGCAAAGGATGGTTGGACGCTTGTCGATTGCCCGGATCAAGGACAGTGCATTTTTAAAAAATGAGACCCCGAGGTAATCAAACCTACGAGACCTACTCACTAGTCGGTAATATAGGCGACGCTCGGAGCCTTGAAGAATGCTCTTACCAAGCCGGGTGCCCCAGGTCTCGCTCCGGAGACCTGGGATCGTGCTGACTTGCTGACTCGCTGCTCTTACGCCATTGCCTCGCGGCTCATCGGCTCAAACTTCAACTGGTTGGTGGCGCGATCCACGCCGATGCGGACGTGTGCGCCATGGAGGACTTCGCCATTGAGGATTTTGATGGCTAGCGGATCCTGAATCATGCGCTGCAAGGCGCGCTTCAGCGGACGCGCTCCGTAGGCTGCGTCGGAGCCGGCGGCGAGAATCAGTTGGCGCGCCGGTTCGGTCAGTTCGAGCGAAATCTGGCGTTCTTCGAGCATCTTGCCGACTTCGTTCAGCCGCAGCTCGAGAATCCGGCTCATCTGCGCCGCACCCAGCGGACGGAAGATCACGATGTCGTCGACGCGGTTGAGGAACTCCGGGCGGAAGTGCTCGCGCAGGACGCGCATCACCGACTCACGAGCCATGTCGAAGTCGTGCTCGGT
>PLPA01000149.1:0-33511 GCA_003159355.1 Acidobacteriaceae bacterium
CCGCACCGGCTGCGCGAGGGCTACGGGCTGCAATCGAGCGTGCTGGAAGCCGCTTACGCGGAGGGCGCGCGGCTGGTGATTACCGTGGACACCGGCATGAGAGCCTTTGCCGAGGCCGAAACCGCGCGCCGCCTGGGGCTGGACCTGATTATTACCGACCATCATCTGCTGGAGGCGGGCGAGGCCGTGCCGCACGCGTTGGCGATTCTCAACCCCAACCAGCCCGCCTGCCGCTACCCGGAAAAATTCCTTTGCGGCGCGGCGATTGCGATGAAGCTGGCACAGGCATTGCTGGAACGCCGCGACCTGGCCCGCGCGAGAGAGAAAACGCTGCCCAGCTTCTTGAAGATGGCCGCGATAGCTACCATCGCCGACGCGGTGCCGCTGCAGGGTGAGAACCGCGTCATCGCGGCTTTGGGATTGCGAGAGCTGCGGCGGCCTGCCGGGGCTGGGCTGCGCGCGCTCTTTGCCGCCGCTGCGCTGGATCCGGCCGCACGGGCGATCAGCGGCTTCGACGTGGCCTTCCGGCTGGCGCCGCGGATCAACGCCGCCGGACGCATGGACGTGGCCACAGATGTCGTCGAGCTGTTCACCACGCGCGATCCGGCCCGCGCCGCCGATTTGGCCGCCAAGCTGGAACGGCTCAACCGCGAGCGCCGCGAGACCGAGGCTACGGCGCTTGTCGCCATCGAGGCGCGGCTGGCGAGCGACGCGGAGTTGGCCGCCGACCGGCTGCTGGTGGTGGACGGCGACGGCTGGCATCGCGGNNGAGCGCACCGCCAAGCCGGCCATTGTGGTCAGCGTCGAGGAGGGCCCCGAAGGCAAAATCGCTCACGGCTCCGGGCGCTCCATCGACGGATTCCATCTGCTCAACGCCCTCGAGAGCTGCGCCGATCTCTTCACACGCTTCGGCGGCCACGCCTTCGCGGTCGGCTTTGCCCTGCCCGCCGAAAAGCTGCCGGAGCTCAAGCGCCGCCTCCGCGTTTACGCCGAGGAGCACTTGGGCGGCCACGAGCCGGAGCACCTGCTCCGCATCCACGCCGAGCTGCCGCTGGACCGCATTACCTCTGTGCTGGTTGGCTGGCTGCGCAAGCTGGAACCCTTTGGCCACGGCAACCCCGAGCCGGTCTTCGTCGCCCGCAGAGCGCGCCTGCTCACGCCGCCGCGCCGGATGAAGGAGCGGCACCTGAGATTGGAATTGGCGCAGGATTCCGTTCAGCCGGCTCCTCTTCCAGGCTCGAGCGGCGCGCTGCGCGCCGTCGGCTGGAACCTGGCCGCGCGCGCCGCCGAGCTTGGCCTCAAGCAGGGAAGTCTCATCGACCTGGCTTACCGCATCCGCGAGAACGAGCACCCGGAGTACGGCGGCGTAGAAGCCGAGATTGCCGGGATCGAATTGGCTTGAAGGCGACCGTGGCAGTGGGATCAATCAAGAAATTTCGGCGACGGTATCGGAGCCATACACGAACCATCGAGGTTCATGGTCTCCCACCCTTCCCGCAAAATGCGCGGGAAGGATGGGGCACCCAAAGATGATGGGCGAATCAAGCGTGGTTCACCCGACGTTATAACTTATGTTATAATTAGAAATGAAATGGAGGCCCAAATGGCCACGACAGCTAAAATCATCGCTATCGGCAACTCCGCCGGCATCATTCTGCCCAAGGAGATACTGGCGCGGCTCAATGTTGAGAAGGGCGATAGCGTTTTCATCACCGAGGGTTCCCAGGGTATTCGGCTGGTGCCTTTCGATCAGGATTTCGCCACGCAGATGGAAGCTGCGCGGGAAATAATGCGCGAAAACCGGGACGTCTTGCAGAGGCTTGCTGAATGAACGAACCGGTTTGGATCAGGCAGGACGTGGTCCTGGCGATGCATGAGGAAGCACTGATGCTCCACGGCGGCGCGGAAGGTGTGCGCGACCTGGGGTTGCTTGAGTCCGCACTTGCGCGCCCCAAAAATCTCTTCGCTTACTCCGAGCAAATACCTTCTCTTGCATGGTTTGCGGCGTCCTACGCCAAAGGGATTGTCGCGAATCATCCTTTTGTAGATGGCAACAAACGTACAGCATTCACTGTTTCCGTTACATTTCTCAAGTTGAACGGCCTTCGACTGACAGCGACGAAAGAGGACCTGGTTCTCACATTCTGGGCTCTCGCCGCCGGAGAGATTTCCGAGGAGCAACTCGCCGACTGGTTCGAGTGCAATACAGCGTCCCGCTGACCTGTGAACGGGCGCATTTTCCACCGGCTCCAAAATTTCCTCTTCCCATGCTCCCCCCTTGGCGGTGTAGAATTATTACTGTCAGGTGAATTTCCCCGCCTGACAAATAAACAACTGCGAGAATAATGCGGTTGTTGGGGTTATATGGACGCCAATTTATCCGGCTCTTCTCTCTCCCGCCACAAGCGATCCCTATTGTATTTGCTATGTATTGTTGTTGCCGAGTCCAGACTTCGGAGGCCCAGGCGTGTCCGGAATTTCTCCGGCCGCATTGGTGAAATCTGATGGCCGACCTGGCAACCACCGTGCACACGATGCCTTCCGGCAGATCCCTGCTTGACAGCAAGCTGACGAATACGCATGGCCGCACGGGCATTGCGGTGTTTCTTCTGGCGCTGGCCAGCGGCCTCTGCTACATCGCCTATCATGTTGCAAGCGACCTCGATTCGGTCACCATCACCAGCATCTGGCCGTATATGCTGCTGGGTCTGGCGCTGCTGATTGCGCTTGGCTTCGAGTTTGTCAACGGCTTCCACGACACCGCCAACGCCGTGGCCACGGTCATTTACACCCATTCGCTGGAACCCAATATCGCCGTGGTCTGGTCGGGCCTTTGCAACCTGCTCGGCGTACTGTTCTCCTCCGGCACGGTGGCCTTCGCGGTGATTACGCTGCTGCCGGTTGAACTGATACTCCAGGTCAGCTCTGGCGCCGGCTTCGCGATGGTCTTTGCCCTGCTGATTGCCGCCATCGTCTGGAACCTGTGCACCTGGTGGTTCGGGCTGCCGGCCTCCAGCTCGCACACCATGATCGGCTCCATCATTGGCGTAGGCATCGCCAACCAACTGATGCACGTTCACAGCGGAACCTCCGGCGTGGATTGGGATCAGGCTACCAAGGTTCTCAAGTGGCTACTGATCTCGCCTCTGCTGGGTTTCGCCTGTGCCGGGCTGCTGCTGTACGTCTCCAAGCAGACGATCAAGTACCCCTCTCTCTACGAAGCGCCCAAGGATAACCAGCCGCCGCCGTGGCCTATCCGCGCGCTGATGGTACTCACCTGCACCGGCGTCAGCTTCTTCCACGGCTCCAATGACGGGCAAAAGGGCATGGGCCTGATCATGCTGATCCTCATTGGCACGGTGCCCACCGCCTACGCGCTGAACCACGCCGTTACCGCTCAAGATATGCAGGAGTTTATCGCCGCCAGCGAGCAGACCGGCCACATTCTCGACCGGCACGTCGATAAGGCGGGCATTCTCGGCGAGGATGCCCGCACCGAGGTCACCGACTACATCCGCACCAAGCAACTCCAGCCTGACACGATTCTGGCGCTTCGCGAGCTGGTCGAGGATCTGAACCACGAAGTTGCCCTCTACAAGGTCTTCAAGTCGGTTCCGGCGCAGGATCAGGCGAATGTCCGCAATGATATGTACGTGGCCGGCGAAGCCATTCGCCTATTGCAGAAGAGTGACGCCAACCTGGTAAAAGAGAAGAAGCAGCCGGTGTTCGACAAGGCTGAAAGCGCCGCTCTCGGCAACTACAAGAGCAAGGTGGACAAGGCCACCCGGTTCATTCCCGACTGGGTCAAAGTGGCTGTTGCGCTGGCTCTCGGCCTGGGAACGATGATCGGCTGGAAGCGCGTCGTGGTTACGGTGGGAGAAAAGATCGGCAAGGAGCATCTGACGTACGCGCAGGGCGCCAGCGCAAGCCTGGTGACCATGGCTACAATCTTCGCGGCCAACATCTTCGGCCAGCCGGTTTCGACGACCCACATTCTCAGCTCCGGCGTGGCCGGAACGATGAGCGCCAATGGTAGCGGCCTGCGCCTGGCCACCGTTCGCAACATTGCCGCCGGCTGGGTCTTTACCCTGCCGGTCGCGGCTCTGCTCTCCGGCATACTCTATTGGCTCTTCCGCGCGATCTCCTAAGCGCCGATCATCGCCAGCGGGCGGTTGCGGTCGGTGCGCAGCGTGGGCACGGCCGCCAGCAGACTGCGCGTGTAGGCGTGCTGGGGCGCCGTCAGCAGGCGCGCGCAGGGGCCCGTTTCCACCACCTCGCCCGCGCGCATCACCACAACCCGGCTGGCCACCTGGCCAACCACCGCCAAGTCGTGCGAGATGAAGAGCATGGCCAACCCATGCTGGCGCTGCAACTCGCGGAGAAGCTCCAGCACCTGCGCCTGCACGGTGACATCCAAGGCTGTGGTGGGCTCGTCGGCGATCAGCAGCCGCGGACGATTGATCAGTGCCATGGCAATCAGAATCCGCTGCCGCTGCCCGCCGGAAAACTGATGCGGATAGTCGCCGTAGCGCCGCGCCGCGTCGGGGATGGAGACCGCCTCCAGCGCGGCGATAGCCTTTCTCCTGGCCTCGCGGCCAGTCCATGAGGGAGAATGCGCGCGCGCACCTTCAGCTACCTGGCTGCCAATCGTCATCACGGGATTCAGCGCCGTCATCGGCTCCTGGAAGATCATGGCGATCTCACGCCCCCGCAGCCGTTGAAGCGCACTTTGGGGCTGTCGCAGCAGATCAATCGAGTCCACGTTGCCGGCTGGGCCGCCGCGCCACAGGATCTGCCCCGCAACCCTCGACGCCGGTCCGAGCAGTCCCATAATCGCCAGCGCGGTCACGCTCTTGCCCGACCCCGACTCGCCCACCAGCCCCAGCACTTCGCCTTCCTCAAGGCGCAGGTTCACGCCGCGCACCGCCTCAGCCGCCGCAAAGCGAATCTGCAAATCGTGAATCTCAAGCAGTGGAGCCATGAAGCCATCCTAGTGCATTTGAAGAGAGCGCGGGGCGCAGAAACCCTGCGGGAAATCGTGCAGGCTACGGGCCAAAGTGGACAAATTCTACCCATATTCTGCGCAACAATTTGCATAGTCCCATGGGGGTGAGCCAAAAACAAAAGGTTTACAGGCTATTCATTTGGCATTGCGATTGCATTAACACTGGACGTACCCAAGGCGCCGGACTGTGGTAATGGAGATACTGTTACCTTTGCGTTATGATTTGCACTATCCTCCATGCGTCTTGAATTCAGAACGGCACAGTCGCGGAATCGGTCAAGCGCCGGGAGATCATCTCACCCGGAAGGCACCAACGCTCCGGCAGCGCAAATCGTCATGGCGTTTTTGTTCAGAAGGGATGTTATGACCAGCAAATCAAAAACGGTGAACGAGCGACGGAAAAGGCAGCGTTTTGGGATCAACGCGCCGCTCACAGTGATGATCGGACAGCGCGAGATTCCCGGCTTTACGCGGGACTTGAGCAACCGAGGAGTCTATTTTTATTTGGACATGGCCGAGAACGCGCCCATCGGCGGCGATTTTGAATTTATGGTCGAATTGCCACCCGAGATTACTCTATCCACCTGTTGTACGATCCACTGCCTGGGCCATGTGGTGCGCACGGACGAAACTTCCCGGCAGTTGACCGGGATCGCGGCTGAGATTCTGCATTATTCGATTCAGAGGGAGGCCGCGGCCTGAGCCTAGAGTTTGCGCATGCCGAGGACGCGATGGTCGACGAGCCAGTTCTTGCGTACGTAGACGAGCCGGTTATTGCTATCCGGATCGGTGGGCAGCAGGAAGAAGCCGGGATCGACAAGATACCGGATCGAGTTGTAGACGATTCCCTCCATCACTTCGCCGTTGAGGAATTGCAGCCGCATCCAGATTCCATGGACGATGGGCGCGCGGGAGTGAAAGTTGAGAATCTCGTGCTTCGCGTCTCCCGCAAAGTTGTGGACATAGAAAATGGCCTTGATCTCTTCGGCTGATATCTCCTCGACGATATCCGATTCCAGGCTGCGCACCCTGAAGCTCTCCGGTGAGCTTTGGGGTGCGCGGATCAGCATCTCTTCCACGGTGCTCCAAGCGGGTGAGTCGAGGTAGCCCTTGATCGTCCGGGATCCGAACTGGATGACAACCTTTTCCGAGCGGGGCGAATCAGGGCCATGGGCGGGAGGCGTTATGGCTTGACTCTCTGGCGTGGAAGAGCCTGCTTCTGCGGGGGAAAGAGATTGTACTGTTTGATCTTGTANNTTTCGATTCCATCCAGTACCCTCCAGTGTTTTGGCGATGGCGGCGGATTCTGCGCCATCCTTTAAGTTCCGCACCATATGCTTCAGGCTTCCGTTGTTGCAGGCGGCCTCTTCCCCGTCGGAGGCCGGTAATTCCGCGCTGAGCCGGGGAATCAACTCATCGATGATAGCCTGTTCGTCGTCCAGGATGAGGTAGCGCTTGATGGTATTCTCCAATTCGCGAAGATTGCCCGGCCACAAGTAGCTATTGAGAGCCATCAGGAGCGCAGGGGAGAGTGGCAGGGGATCGCGCTCGTACTTGGCGGCCACCTTGCGCATGAAGTGATTGGCTAGGATAGGAATCTCCTCGACGCGCTCGCGCAGCGGAGGCATCTTCAGAGTAAATCCATTGAGGCGGTAGTAGAGGTCTTCGCGAAAGGTCTTTTGCGCGATGGCGGCCTTGATGTCGATGTTGGTAGCGGCAATCACGCGCACATCGACTTTGACGCTGGAGCGGCTGCCCAGGCGGGAAAAACTGCCGTCTTGAAGAACCTGCAGCAGTTTGGCCTGCAATACGGCCGGCATTTCGCCGATTTCATCGAGGAAGATGGTGCCGTTGTTACAGATTTCAAACTTGCCGGGCTTGGACTTGATCGCACCGGTAAAGGCGCCGGGCTCATAGCCGAAGAGTTCACTCTCCAGCAGATCGGCGGGCATGGCCGCGCAATTGACCTTCATGAAGGGGCGGTGGCTGCGGGCCGACATCTTGTGGATGAACAGGGTGGCGACTTCCTTGCCAGTGCCGCTCTCTCCCAGGATGAGGACGGGGATGTCAGCGCGCGCCACCAGCCGGCATTGGGATTCGATCTCCCTCATCCGCGGGCAGGCTCTGACAAAGGAGGTGTTTTCATCCAGGGAAATTTCCTTGCACTCATCGTCATCGCTGGCCGACTGATTGCGAGCCTCCTTGAGGCACTGCTCCACGGCCAGATCAATGTCGGCCTTTCGGAAGGGCTTGAGGATCACGTCAGTGGCGCCCATGCGCGTGGCCGCGACGACTTCTTTCAACTCGGCGGAACAGGCAAGCATGATGATCGGAAGCGATGGCCGGGAGGCATGCAGCCTGGTCAGCAATTCGAGGGCATTTTCCCCGGCGCCGTCTTCGTCCAGTTGCCAATCCATCAGGAGCAGGTCAGGCGGGGGAGAGTCTTTCAGGCACAGGATCAAATCCGCGGCCTCGGTGTACAGGTTCACGGTGAAGCGGTCCTCGAGAATTCGGTGAAGGTAATTCAGGATTGCGGGATCCGGGTCAAGCGCCACGATGTGAGGTTTGCGCTTGCTCTTCGTCTTCAAATTCGCCCCTGATGGAATGCTCACCATCCCGGTTCCTTCCTTTGCTTTCAAACCGCGTATGGGAGAGGACTTTCTCGTTTGACGAAGATAGTAGAACGATCCGTGCTGTGATTCTCAGAGGAACGTACAACAAACTCCGCCGACCCTGGGGAACAAGTTATATCAACGGGGTGGTAATTCACCCTCCCATCGATGCTTATCGAATGCTTCTTGTTCACCATAGTACACTTAAAAGTGGTAATTCATTCGCTATTATGTGCATTTTTTTTCACATACCAGAAAATGAAACGGCATTCAACGTAATGAAATGAAACACTTGATTACCGTTTTGTGGACCAAAAGGTTACTCTGGACTTATTAGGTAGTTACCGCTAGCTGGTTGCGTTTGGCGGGGAAGTTGCATACAAGAGGCCATGACCCTGTCGCGCGCAATGGAATCCGTCGATCTGCACGAATTGCCCCCGATGGAGGTGATCTTCGGGCAATCGCCGTTGATGGCAGTTGCGCGGGAGAAGCTGGAACGGGTAGCCGAGACGACCGTTCCGGTGCTGCTGCAGGGCGAGAGCGGGACAGGCAAGGATATATTTGCCAAGCTGCTGCATACGTATTCAAATCGCGCGAAGGGCGCGTGGGTGAAGGTGGCGTGCCCCGCGATTCCGCACTCGCTGATCGAGTCGGAACTCTTCGGATATGAAAAGGGCGCCTTCACCGGGGCGTATGCAACCAAGCGCGGGCGCGTGGAACTGGCGCATATGGGAACCCTGTTCCTGGATGAGATTGGCGACCTGGATTTATCTGTGCAGGCAAAGCTGCTGCAGATGCTTCAGGATGGCAGCTTCATGCGGGTTGGAGGGCAGGAGTCGAGGAGGGTGAACACGCGGCTGGTGAGCGCGGCCAGCGTCAACCTTCGGCAGCGGGCCGAGGAAGGCAGCTTCCGGCGGGATTTTTTCTTTCGCATCAACGCCGTGACTATCGATTTGCCGCCGCTGCGTCAGCGGACTGCGGACCTGCCGATGCTGATCGACTACTTTCTTGAACGGCACGCGAAGATCTTTCGCTGCATTCCCAAGCCGCTTTCGCGCGAGATGACGCGCTTGATGCAGCGCTACGAATGGCCGGGAAACATACGGCAACTGGAAAACATGATTCGCAGCTACATCCTGATCGGCAGCGAAGAAGCATTGACGGCGGAGCTGGCGCCGTCTTTCCCGTCCAGCCCGGCCCGGCTGAACACCGATTTAGATCTAGCCAAGCCCGTTTCGCTGAAAGAGATCACCAGAGCCGCCACGCAGGAGCTGGAGCGGCAGATCATTCTGAAGGTTCTGGAGGCGAATAACTGGAGCCGCCGCAAGACAGCCAAGTGGCTGGACATCAGCTACCGATCGCTGCTCTACAAGCTACAGGAAACGCAAGGACGCGGGCTTGCCGAGGCGCTGCCCAAGGAGAGCAAGGCGCTGGGCAGCAGGAGAGCGCCGAAGTGATGCGGAGTTTCTAGAGCGGTTCTCCAATACATATGTCCTTACTGATTCTATCGAAGGTGGCTTTTTCTTGAGGAAAAAGCCACTCTGCGGCGTGGTTTCGGTGTATAGCAATTGGAGAACCGCTATAAAGCATTTTCGGAATCGGTGCAGACCCTAGTATCTGTAGACCTTTTTTAGTCCAGCGCATAGACTGAGCCGTCGGCGCTGCCAACGTAGACGACGCCATTGGCCACGGCGGGACTCGATAAAATCGAACCCAGTTGCAACAGCCGGTCGATTCCCACGATGGTCGCGTCGATGGTGTTGTTCGGATTGCCGTCCGGGCCCACCGGACCATAAATCACGTTCGTATTGAGATGCCCGTCTTCGGTGAGCAGTTCCTTGTGATTCACGGAAGCCCGCACCCGGAACTCGCCGCTCAGTTGACGGGCGCTCAGGTCCGCATCGTAAACTGCGCCGTCAAAGGTGCCGAAATAGGCATGCCCGGCTGCCAGAGCGGGCGATGAAAAGCTATAAGCCTTATAAGTCAAATCAAACAACTGTGCGCCAGTGGCAAGTTTCAGCGCGCGCAGTTTCATCGTATCGGAGGTCGTGATGTACACGACGCCATCCTCTATTGCTGGCGAAGAGATCACCCACGAGCCGCTGTTCGCTTGCCGCCAGATTTCCTTTCCGGTCTTTGCGTCCAAGGCGTAAATGTTGTTGTCCCGGCTGCCGAAGACCACGATTCCGCCGGCCACGGCGGCTGAACCAGGAATGCCCTGCATGAAGTGGGTGGCATCGACGCCGGTAGCAAACTTCCATGCCAGCTTTCCGGTCTTTGCATTCAGCGCATAGAAGGCTCCGTCCCAACAGCCAATATAGACAACCCCATCCACCACGGCCGGCGAGGAGTGAACCACATCTCCCGCCTCGAACTTCCACCGCAGCCTGCCGGTCTCGGCATCCAGCGCATACACATGGTGGTCTCCGCTGCCGAAGTACACCACATTTCCCTCCACTGTGGGCGAAGAGAGCAGAAAGTCCCATGGGTCCGGAACCACCTCGCGCGACGGGACAAGCCCGTAGAGGCCCGCCATGCTCAATCGGCTCTCGCCGCCCGTTTGAAACTTCCAAAGCAGCTTGCCAGTCCGCGCATCCAACGCATACGCATTGCCGTCCAGGCTCAGAACGTAAACAGCGCCATGAGTCACCGCGGGTGTGCTGTTTACGTTGGCATCGGTTTTGGACTTCCAAACCTCGCGGCCCGTGGCGGCGTCAATGGCGTGAACAAGATGATCGTTGCTGCCCACAAACACCAGGCCATCGGCCACTACGGGAGATGAAAACACCTGCCCCCCGGTCTTGAACTCCCAGACCACATGTCCGATCTTCTTCGGCGCGCTGCTCTGGTAGACGCCGCTGTGCGCCGCATCCCCACGAAACATGGAGCTGTTCTGAGCGAACAACCCCGCCGCGCAAAGAAAAATCGTCGCAGGCAGCCAGCCCGGCGCGAAGAACACTCGCCTTGAACAGCGCATTCCGCCTTGATTTCTACCGTGCCCTACTTGATCCGCGTGCATATTCCATCTCCTTGGGAGCCGTCTTACGCCGGTTTTGGTTCTCCGAGCCATCCTACAACATACTCCCCATGCCTTCTCCCTCCCCGCAGCTATTCATTGACATCCCACCCTTTCCGCAGAAAAAGCGGAAAGGATGGGGCACGGAAGTCTATAAAAAAATTAAAATTCTCTAAATCCAGCCGCGCAGGCGATAGTAGACGATTTTGGTGGATTCGATCAGCATGGTTTCGAAGCCGGAGAAACGCCCTTTCCAATTCTCGGCGGAGTGAAGCACATCGGGGACGGCCATGGGGGTGACATCGATGCCCAGCTTGCGGAAGACGCGCAGCGCCCTGTACATATGAAAATCACTGGTGAGCAGAACCTTTTTGCCGGGCAGGTTCTGTATCAGGCGCGCGGTCTGGATGGCGTTTTCGCGGGTGCTGGTGGAGCGCCACTCGGCAACCATCGCATCGCGGGGAATGCCTACGCCGAGCAGAAAGTTGAGGATGCCGGGACCGCCTCCGCCGCTGATAATGATCTTCCTGAAGCCTCCGGTTTGCCAGGCGAGAAGCGCCTGGCGCGCGCGCCAGTACGACGAGTAAGAGATGCCGCCATACTCGTCGCCCGCGGCGCTGAGCAGGATGAGAACGTCGCCTTTGGGCTGCTGAATGGGACCGGCGTAGGCTTGTGCCCACCAAGTGACGATGGGCGTCGCCATCACCAGCACAGTGACGAGTCCAATGGCCGCGAGCAGGCGGTAGAGAATCCGTCCAGTGGTGCGTAGAGCTGTCATGCGCTTCCTTTCACCCGGACTGGGAGGAGCGATTCGAAGACCTCGAACAGCTCTGCCGCGACCGTCTCCCAGCTTCGGCTGCCGCGCTCGGAGAGGTCGCTGGCGTCCCAGCTTCTGCCGAGGACCGATGCGAGGGCATGAGCCAGCGCGACGGAGTCGCGCGGGGGCACGAGTTCGCCGGATTCGCCGCTGAGAATCTCGGGAATGCCGCCGACATTCGTGGCGACGACCGGCTGGCCGCAGGCGAGCGCCTCCAGGATCACATTCGGGCAGCCTTCCATGTAACTCGGCAGGGTAACGAGATCGGCCGCCGCCATCCAGACGGCCACCTCGTCGAAGGCACAAGCGGGCAGTGTGTGGATATAGGCGGCGGCGTTGTTTGCCTGGATGGCGCTCTCGATCAGAGTCCTGTCCGGCCCCTCGCCGATCATATAGACGCGCAGACTGGGGCGCTGCGCATGCAACAAAGCCGCCGCTTCGACCAATTCACGAAGGCCTTTCCTCACGTCCATGCGTCCGATATAGACGATTGCTTCGGCGGACGGGTCGATGCCGAGCCTGCGCCGCGCCGCAAGACGGTCGCTGGGATGGAAGACTGAGAGATCGCAGCCATTGACGATGGCGCGAGTGGTCCGCGGCACTGCGCCCATGGCCAGAACCTTCCGGCGCAGATCGGCGCTGACGGTGACCACAGCATCAGCTTCGCGCAGGACCGAGCGCGTGAGCATGGCGGAGAGAGGATCGCCGATTCTGTTGATGTCGGAGCCGATGCTCATGGCAACGACGGGAACCGCGAGGGCTTTGCCGATCTTGAGCGCGGCGTAACAGTCCGGATAAAGGTAGCAACCGAAGATCAGATCGGGGGCAAAGGCCCGCACGGCCGGCAGCAGGGCGCGAGCGGAGATCCATCCATTGAATGGCCGGGAGAGCACGGGCAGCGCGGGAATGTCAAAGTAACTCGCCCGCACGCCGAGCGGGCTATAGGAGGCGTCGAGGTTACTGTAGACCCGGCTGCGCGGCTTGAGCCAGGAGGGATAACTCGCGTTGGGATAGAAGACGCGCAGATTGGCCTTGCGGGCAAGCACGCGCAGCGTCTCATAGAGCGACCGCCCCTGCCAAGGCTCCGCCGAGCTGGGGAAATAGCGCGTGATGACCGCAATTCTGGGCATAACTCTCCAGCAAATCCGATTACTTCGGCAAGGCTGAGGATGGCATCTGCGGCGACTGAGCGAAGGTGCGCCGCAAGCCCTCGGCTACACCCACGCGAGGCGTCCATCCCAGCTTCTGCTGCACGGCGCTCTGATCGAAGTTCGCGAGCGGGCGAATGGAGCGGATGCGATAGCGCGACAAGGGCACAGCGCGCTTGAGCAGGCGTCCGAGCGCCTCGATGCCGACTGATGCCGTCATCAACACGAATTTGGGAACGTAACTGGCTTTGATATTGGGCCGGGCAGCTTGCGCGATGCGGATGAACTCGCGCTGCGTAACCCAGGCTGGATCTACCAGATTGACCAATGCGCCTTCGACGCCGGGACGCGAGGAGGCAAGCAGGAGCGCATCCACCACATCGTCCACATAGACGAGCGGCAGCGGCAGCGAGCCGTTTCCAACAACAATCCAGCGGCCAAACATTCCAAAGCTGCCAGCCGGAGAGCTCGGTTCGACTCCGGGGCCGAAGATTACGCCGGGGCGAATCACGCAGACAGGCAAACCCCGCTCGCGGGCCGCAGACCTCACCATTTGCTCGGCTTCGAGTTTGGTCTGCGTGTAAGCGCCGCGCAGTTCGGCGTGCGGCTCGAGCGGCCACTCCTCGGTCACCGTGGCGGCGTGGCGGACGGCGTGCTCCAGAACGCTGAGCGAGCTGACATAGACCACGCGCTCTACATGGTGCTTGAGGCAAGCGTCAATCACGTTGCGCGTTCCGATGGCCGTGCCGCGCTGGAAGTCGGCGGCGCTGCCCTTCATCGCCGCTCCCACATGGAAGACCCTGGCCACTCCGGCGACGAGAACATCGACATACTCTGGATCGCCCAGATCGCCGGCTAGATAATCGACACCGGCAAGAGGCTCTTTGGGAAGGCGGCGGACGCCGGCGCGCACTTTTACTCCCTCTTGAACCAGCCGGCGAACCAGCGTGCCGCCGAGAAAGCCGCCCGCGCCGGTCACGAGCACATCCGCGGGCGGGCGCGGCGTCAACTGCTCCTTGCGGAGAGCGTCGCGCTGGCGGTCGGCTTTATTGCAGGCCGGCGTCATTGCGCTGACCAGCCGCAAGCCTTCTTCAGGGGTTACCGGCGTCGGCGCGCCTTGTTCCAGAGCGGCATAAAACTCGCTAATATTCTGGTGGATGCCCGGCGCTCCCGGCAGCCGCTTGGTGATGAATCGCAGGACATTGCGCGGCACCTCGTAAAGGCTCGCGGCGGCGTTGCGCATGGCGCAGATCACAGGAGAGGCGAACTTCGGCCCCGGAAGCAGCTTCGTCACATAGCAGGTCTGCAAGAAGCAGTCGATCTGCATCACGCCGCGCGTGCCGTGGACGATCACCTGGCTGCGGATGGGGCGCACGTTCCAGGAAAGATAGAGGCGAGCCTCGCCGCGCTCGCAGTTGACCTTGGCCGTCCACTCGTCGAAGAGCAGATTAGAGTCGAGCCCGGTGGAGCGGAAATCGATCTCCGTCTCGTTGACCGGGCCGAGAAACGCCTCGGCAATTGCAAGGCCATGCACGCCAAGATCCTGAAAGGGGTAAGAGCCTTTGCGGTACTGCGGGGGCAGCTTGCCGCCTCCCGGCCAGGCGGGATAATCGGAGCTGCGGTGAAAGTCGAGGGAGATAACCGTGCCGATGCTGCCACCGCGGGCGATCTCCACGCCGCGCAGCACGATTGGGTCCAGCCGGGCGGAGTGAACCACGCCCAGTGTGCGCCCGCTGGAATGGGCTGCCGCGATCATCTCTTCGCACTGCTCGGGCGTCTCCGCCATGGGTTTTTCAACCAGCACATGCACGCCAGCCCGCAGGGCCTGAATGCTGAGCGCCGCGTGAAAGGCGGGCGGCGTGAGCACGTGGACCACATCCACGCCGGAGGCCAGCAACTCATCGACGCCGGCGTACGCGTTGGGCAGAGCGAATGCCTTGGCGACAGCCTGCGCCCTGGCCAGATCGAGGTCGGCAACTCCAACGACTTCGACCGACGGAAGCGACTTCAAGGCACGAAGATGGTGCGCGCTGACATAGCCAGCGCCGATGATTCCAACTCTAAATTTTGTCATAGCGGCAGAAGCTCGATTCGATCCTGGCAGCAGAGCAAGATAGGCAGAGCGGCTTACTGAGATGATACTACCGAAAGGATGGCCCTTCGGCATTGCTCAGGCAGGCCGCAGCCGGTTGCTTTCAAGGATTGCTTCAAACTCGCGGCTGGCGGCTTCCCATGAATTCATGGCTTGCATTCTGGCAAGCCCGCTATTCGCAATGGTGCGCCGAGCCGCATCCTCGGTGAGCAGGCGAACGCAAGCATCGGCAAAGCCGGCGGGATCGTCCTCAATCACGATGTCCGCGCCATCCTCGTAGCGCAGCCCCTCGGCGCCCACTGTCGTGGAGACAACCGGGACTCCCGCCGCCATGCACTCATAGATCTTCAATCGTGTTCCTGAGCCGATGCGAATGGGCACAATGGAAATCTTCGACCCCCAGAGATAGGGCCGCACATCTTCCACCGTGCCGCTGATAAAAACCCCCGTCAACCCTTGCGCCGCTTTCAGGACCCGCGCGTCGGGCGAGCGTCCCGCAATCATGAAGGTGGCGCCTGGCAGACGTTGACGAATCAGGGGGAAGACCTCCGCAAGAAAATACTCAACCGCATCCACGTTGGGGAGAGAATCCATTGATCCGCAAAAGACCATATCCGAAACCGGGAATTCTCCATCGCGGGGCGCGAAGTAATCCACATCGACGCCAGTCGAAATGCTGGAGACCGATTCGATTCCATACATGCGTTTGAATTTGGCGGCGTCGATCTCTGAAACCGCAACCACGTGCCTGGCGGCGCGGCATACCTTCCTTTCGTATGCCTTCATCTTCGCAAGCTGCGTTTTGAAGAAAAGATTTTTCCAGGAACCGCTGTTCTGTTCAACATGGCGCTGCCAGATTGTCGTCAGGACATCGTGCTGAAAAAGCACGCACTGCCCCAAATCGGTCAAATTATCAGCCGAGAATAAAAAGTCGCAGACAATGGCGTCGTAATGCTCGGCGGCGATCCAGGCATCGATCATTTGCCGGAGCTTTTTTGAGGAGTAACGAAAGACCGCCATTGGCTGAGGATGCACAAAACTAGCCGCCAGTTGAGGAAGAATCCCAATCGATCTTCTGCCGGGAGCGGAATGTTCCGCGAAAAAATGGCGGCTGGAATACTCCTGGCTTCGCTGGGGGCCCTCAAGATTTTGAGGGTCATTGAGCGCCGCATAATGAATCTCATGGCGCTTGTTCAGCTCCTTCAGCATTCCCAGCGTGCGAATCTGCGCGCCACGATCAGTCGGGTGGAGAAAAAACGGGCAGACCCAAAGAATCTTCATTACCGCTGGGCGCCTCCTCGCTTGAAGGATGGACGAGGCGGATCTTCCATCTACCTCTCGATACCCCATGATAAACTACCCCCGAGGATCCTCTGGAATCGATATGGAGAGCAAGCGCAGCGTCATTGTGGTCGGTTTAGGTTATGTGGGATGCGTCAGCGCTGCCTGCTTTGCGGAAATCGGACACAATGTTCTCGGTGTGGACCGCGACCTCAAGAAAGTGGAGGCTGTCCGCAAGGCGCAATCGCCGTTCTTTGAGGCCGGCCTTGACCAGCTGATCCAGAAAAATGTTGCCGAGGGACGCCTCAATGCGGGGATTCTCGACGCGGAAGCTCTGGACGCGGCGGATGTTGTCATGCTCTGCGTGGGCACGCCCTCGCAGGCCAATGGAAACATCGACCTCAGCCATCTGCGCCGCGTCTGCGACGAAATCTCCGGCCTGCTGCGGCCCAGAAAAAAGCGTCTGATCGTCACCGTGCGCAGCACCGTCTTCCCCGGAACCTGCGAGAGCCTGCTGGAGACCGTCTTCTCCCGCGGAGAGGATGTCGAGATCGTCTCCAACCCCGAGTTCCTTCGCGAAGGCACCGCGGTGCGGGACTTCATGGAGCCATCCCTGCTGGTGGTCGGCGGCAGCACCGACGATGCCGCGCGCTTTGTGGCTGACCTCTATGCCGGCCTGCCGGGCGAGGTCTCCATCGTCTCCCTGCGCACCGCCGAAATGATCAAGTACACCTGCAATGCCTTTCACGCGGTAAAGATCGGATTTGCCAACGAGATTGGTTCGCTGGCCGCTAGCCTCGGCGTCAACCCCGAGCAGGTCATGGCCACCATGTGCCGAGATACAAGGCTGAATATCTCTCCGGCGTACCTCAAGCCCGGCTTCGCCTTTGGCGGATCCTGCCTGCCCAAGGATCTGCGCGCGCTTACCTTCCGCGCCTCCCGGCTTGACCTCAAGCTGCCACTGCTCGCATCCGTCCTTTCTTCCAACGACGAACACCTCAGAAGAAGCATTCATCAGGTACTCGAACTACCGGGAAATCAAATCGGCATATACGGCCTGGCCTTCAAGGAAGATACCGACGATCTGCGCGAGAGCCCGGTGATTACGATCATCGAGCATCTGATCGGCAAGGGAAGGGCGATCAGAATCTTCGACCCCCACATTCAGCTCGACGAAATCTACGGAAGCAATCTCAGCTTTGTGGTCTCAGCGCTGCCGCACATAGGCCGGTTGCTGACGCGCAGCCTCGATCAGTTGATTTCCGCCTCCGACGCGCTGGTGATTGCGCAGAAGCCAACGGCCGAGGCGCTTGCGCAAATGAAAGCCAGCGGCCTGAAGATCATCGATCTGACCAGGCTTGTTCTCAAAGCAGATTGCGCGCCAGGAACTTATACCTAGCCCGGATTATCAGGAGTCATTCATGCTCGATCGTCTGAAAATTCAGGCCGAGGACGTTCTTCGGTATCAACCTGCCCTGCGAAATCTTCTTGCCTCCATTCTTCTGTTCAAGACCCCTTCGGCACGGGCTGCGAATACAGCCGAGGCGGCTCGCATCGTGCAAAAGCTCTGTCAGGCAGCCCGTCTAGCCTCCACGGAATCGATGATGCGAAAAGCCGAGGCGGCAATTGCCCGTCAACTGCCCGCAATCGATCCTGAACAAGTGCCCTGGACCGAGTTTCTTCCCGACTTCGGTCAAGAGCGAATTCAAAAGACTATCGTCTTGAAGCGATATGTCAGTGAACGCGAGAAGGGCGTCGTCTTTGTCTCCTTCGACAATCAGATGGCGCGGCTTGCCAAAGCCGCGAACCTGCGGCGGTTCGCCGAGCGTTACACGCTGGTGCTCGCTCCGTCGTGGTCGCCTCCACACTCTATTGCCTCTTATCTGTTTCCACGGCTTTATCCGGCCCCGATTTTCTGCCTGATCAGCAACCCGCGCGACCTCGATATATTTCCGCGAATCAGTGATAAGTACAAAATGGCGCCGCTCTATGCCTCGAGCTGGTTCGATCCGCGCATCTACACCGCGGTATCCGCGGCAGAGAAAGAAATCGATATTCTCATGGTGGCGAATTTCGGGAAATTCAAGCGTCATCATGCATTCTTTGCGGCTCTTCGCGACCTGCCGCGCAGCTACCGCGTCGTGCTGGTCGGCCAAAGCGAACGCGGGCGCACCAAAGAGACCATTCTCGGCGAGGCCGCTGCCTATGGCGTGCGCGACCGGTTTGAAGTTCGCGCCGACGTTCCCTACCGGGAGCTTCAGGAGTTGATGGCGCGCGCCAGGACCAGTATCGTGCTCTCCCGCCGCGAAGGCTCCTGCGTCGTGGTCGTCGAATCCATGTTTGCCAACACGCCGGCCGGCATTTACGAGGACGCGGAGATGGGCTCCCGCGTCTTTGTCAACGAGCACACCGGCCGCCTGCTCCGGCACGATCATCTGGCTGCGCAATTGAAGGACTTCGTTGAATCCTCCGGGCAATATGAGCCACGAAAATGGGTGATGGAGAATGGTGTTGGTTGTGTCGCCAGCTCTCAGACGCTGAACCGGATTCTGAAGCGGAATGCTCTAGACAACGGCGGCGAATGGACCGAGGATATTGCCACTCTGCGCTGGTATCCCGACCCGCAGTATTACGATTCTCAGGATGCCGAGCGGCTGCGGCTTTGTTACAAGGAGATCGAAGATAGCTGCGGTATCGGCATTGCTTCTCCGTGAATTGTGTAAGTACTGTTTCTTGACAAACGAATTGCACAAATGCAATACTTTTGGGCAATCAACAGAGACATTGAGAAATCGGCAGGAAAGGTCTAATGAAACATCCAAGAAAACTGTTCGAGATTAAGATATTGTTTGCATTTGCTCTGGCCTCCCTGCTGGCGGGCTCCCTGTTGCAACGCTATCTGGGCCGTGGAAGCTCTACGCCGAATGACGACTTTTACGTATACTACTTTGCCGCGCAAATTGTTCACGACAACCCCCATGCCAATCTTTACGCAGACGTGATCAAAGGAGATCCGCTCGCCGAGGACGCTCCCATTGACAGCGAAATCTATACTCATGCCAAGTCCGCCGGAGTTGGCGGCGTTATGGTTTACCTTTACCCGCCGCTGCTGGCCGACCTTTTTGTACCTATCTCCAGGATTCCGGTTTTTCAGGCTGCCGCCTTGTGGCGAGCCTTTAATCTGACTTTGGTGCTGGCATCCGTGCTGTTGCTTGCCCGTATGTTACGCATCTCCATCCTCAGTTTTGAGTTTGTAGCGCTCGCCTTGGCGGGATATAGCTTTTTCCCAATCCACGAAGCCATATGGACCGGACAGGCGGCTATAGTTATGCTCGCGCTCTGGATGGCCGGCGTTGCCGCCTATTGCGACGGCTGCGTGGTACTCTCGGCCGCGATATTTGCGCTGGCTACGGCATTCAAAGTTACTCCCATTCTGCTGCTTCCTCTCTTTTTCATCTGGAAAGACCGGCGATGGATTGTTTCTTACCTTGCTGCTTCTACCGGTCTTGTCGCGGCGATGGTTGCGATCAACGGCTGGCAAACTGTACGCATATATCCCTCGGTGATGTCGGCCATGAGCAGCGGAATCCCTACTTCGGGGAACAAGGCCCTGGGTTCCCTGGTGGCCTGGATCTATTACGGAAGAATATTTACCGACGAATCGGCGCTTGCGATCATTGCCAGCGAGCCCCATGGCTTATTGATCGCAGCAAAGGCAGTCAGTGGCGCGTTCTATCTGCTCTGCCTGTTTCTCGTTTGGCGCAGCCGGCCTATCGAGCGCGCATCGAGAGTAGTTACAATTGCGGTCTTCGGCTTGATTACCGCGTGTGTCTCGCCTGTTCCCTGGCGGCATGGCTATAGCGTTGCGTTCATCGCGCTGGCAATTTTCTGGGTGAAAGCACTTCGCGCCCCTCGCCCGCGCATACTTCATGCCGTGCTGCTTACCCTGACGACGTTTACGCTTGGCGTGCTCTTCTTCGATCTTGCGGCCGCGGCCCCCTTGCCGCAATTCTGCAAAATAATTCTAGTATCTTTATGGATCGTCTTCACGGTTTTGTTCAGCGTAGACGCGCTCTATCACGCCAGCGATGACGAACAGGCCCATGAAGCCACGCAACCTGGCCGTAGCTGTGTTCCTCCCGACCTACCAGTGGGCACAACCAATCGGATCCTGTCCTAGGGACGGCAGTTCCGCGTCAATTCCAAGCACCCTTGCGTTTGGCTGTCACGAACCATGATGCAGGAAATAGAAAGCACGATCCACGTAGTAATGGACGACTCCGTTGCGCAAGTACGGCTGGGCCGTGCCCCACTCCGAGACCTTCTGGAGGGCCAACGCTGTGAACGCCGAGACAATGCTGACCACGACCGCAGCCAGCATCCAGCGGCGGCAGCGGTTGAATCGAGCCAGTAAAGCAGGATTGCTGACGGTTGCGTAGAGTCCCAGAAAGGCCAGCAAATCCATCTCGGGATAGAATTCCATGCGGTAGCGGTAATCCATAAAGATGAACGAAAGCATGAGGACGCATGGCACGGCGAGTCCGGCGGCCAGGGCGAGCCCCTGGGCAGGAGAGAAAAGCCGGAACGGCGGCTGCGTCTCCTCACCCGGCGTGAATCCCCAACTCTTTCGCAAGGCGCGCGCAAGGCTGTGGCGGCCGGCCCACAGGGCTATTGCCAGAAAGACGATGAACGCGATGGGCAGCAGGTCGGTAAGGAAGAAGCTGCTGGGCGGAAGTTCAACGGAATCCATCAGCCGGTCCTGCGTACTTTCAAAAAGAAGCCGGCCATCGCCGCCGCGCAAAACCCAGATCGGCAGGAAGTAGTAGCTGAGACCGAAGGGAATCCGGGCCAGATTAAAGAAGCCATAGAGGCGTATTCGCGGTAACCAATCCGGTTTGTCAGTGTATCCAATATAGAACCCACCGCTGAATGCCGTGGGGTTTCCCCAGCGATAGTAGTTGACCGTGCCGACGGCGATGAGGAAGGCGGCAAGGATCGCCACGGGGATAAGAAACCGGCGTGTGAAAACGGCGCGCCCGGCACGGAGTTCCTGCGCCAGCAGGACCAGCAGCAGCAGCCCGAAGGCCGCGCATAGCCCGAGACCGGTCGAGACGCGGGTAAGTGTAGCAAAGCCGGAAGCAAAAGCCATCCATGAAAGTGTGGCCGCGGTGAACTGGCCGGTCACCAGGCCTTTCACCGCGAAGTAGACAAAGACCGAGGCGAAGGCGACTGCCCAGAAGACGACTTCCTGAAAGATGGAGGCCTTGAGATAGCCGACCGCTGCGCCACCCAAGACGATGCAAGCCATCATCAGCCCAAAGGCCCATTCGGAGGCAGGCGTCGCGCCGCAGGTTCGCCGCAGGAAAAGGACGATTCGGAGCTTCATCATGCAGGCAAGACAAACAGCGATGAGGCAGGACCACCGGGTGACGTCCAGATCCAGCCGATGGAAGAGGAGAAGCGGCAGCCGGACCAGGGCGCAGGTGATGCCAAAATAAGCGTAGACATGTCCGTTGCGCAGGTTTCCTTCCCCGCCAATGGTATTCGGATCGACATCGAACTGCCCATGCACGAGGTGATCGATCATGCTGTTGAAGGTTCTGTTCATCGGCCATGTTGGCTGATGCAGCCGGGCATTGCTCAGGATGATGCCGTAAAAGAGGACCATGAAGGCAAGCAGGATGAACTGCAACCAACGGTCGTTAAGATATAGCTTGCGGAATGCGTCCGGTAGCTTCATTGGCAAGATCCTACGTTACTGAAGAACTCGTGGCGAGAGAGTTATTTCATCAAAAAAGTCATCCTAAAGTGTCGACTCGCGCGGGCGCGCGAGCATGGTCACCAGATCGCCATGGCGTGGGATATTCAAAGCATACAGATGATAGAGAAAATTGGCGACTGACTTCTCCACGACCCCAAAACTACCCACCGGAGGGCCACCCGGGAGCCATTCGACAACCGTACGGAATAAAGGGGTGTAAAAAGGAAATCCCCAACCGAAGATGTCCACAACCTCAAGGCCCGCATACTCCGCCTTGGCGCGTAATTCAATGTCGGAATAGTTGCGATAATGGCCGATGGCCAATTCTGACGGCCGCATACGGCCGCGCATTGTGGCCACCACAACCCACTTTTTGGCCATCAAAGCCATGTTGCGAAACCCAGCCATGTCATCGATAAGGTGTTCAACGACCTGGTTGCAGAGGACCAAATCGAACTTCTCATCAAGCTTTTCCTTCTGCACGTCCAATATCTTAAAAGTTGCGCTGGATACACGACGCGCAGCGAGAGCGAGCGCCTGCTCCGAAAAGTCTATACCAGAGAGGACCAGATGCGGCATGGAATGCGCCAAAGCTGCAAGATTGTCACCCGCACCGCAGCCTACATCGAGTACAGTTGCCGGATTGAGCTTGGCAATCAACTTTAGCAACGCTTCATGTTGCCGACGATGCACAGGACCAAAGCGCTGCATATCGCCCCAGGTATCAGACCAGAGTCGATCATAAGTTTCCTGACTCATATTCGTGATCCCCTCTCTCAACATACCATTGACTCAAGGCCTCAACAACCTCCGCACCCGTAGCCGCGCCCTCACCCTCTCTACGATCCTTGAATCTCTCAGATAACGATGCCACCCAGCCGGACCTAGCGCAAGCAACTCAAGAAGGACCGACACAGGCTTAGCGGACTCACCCCGGAACGCGGCCGCAAGGGCAGAATTCACTGCAATCGATGCTCTTGCAACACGCTCCACTGATGCTCTTCGCTTTCCCGTGACAGTCCAATGATTGAGGTGACGGGAAAGAATAGATGTGAGCTGTTGCTCTATTTCGCCTAGCCGCCGCTTGCTGGCCACTGTCTGTGCTCCAGGGTGGAGGCGATACGCGCTGAGCGTCTCGTCTATGAATCGAACCGGCCCAAGCGCTCCCAGGCGAAGCCAGAGATCCCAGTCTATGCACATCCAGAACGCAGGATCCATTCCCCCGGATTCAAACACAACCTTGCGCCGGAAAACCGGTGAAAGGATCGCGATGAAATTTTGAATAAGGAGGTGCTCAATGAATTCTTCCGGTGGCATATCGCCTTCGGGAAGTGGACAAGTCCAAGGCCCGAGTCCTTGTCCATCTGGCCCCACAAAAATCGCATTGTGGAGTATAAGCGAACCTTTAGCGGTCTCCATCTCTCCCCAAAGCCTAGTAATCCTGCCCGGAAGCCAATAGTCGTCACAATGGAGCAAACAGGTCCATTCACCCCCGGCCTCTCGAAAGCCGATGTTACAGCCTTCCACCTCGGTTGTGTCCCAGTCGGGAGTGATTAACCGAATGGGGAGAGCATCAGCAAAGCCGCGCACAATTTCCCGGGTTCGATCTGTGGAGCGGCCATCGACGATCACCAACTCGATGCCATCGCGATACTGCTCGCGGACACTCTCAAGAGCCACGGCGATGAATTTCTCACCATTGCGCACAGGCATAATAACTGACAGGAAAGGATTCATTGATTGTTCTCCTGGCTTTCGTAGCCGGTATCTGGTACTGCAATCTTAATAATCAGAGCTTTAGCCATGCAACAGAGGCAACCAAGAAGAAAAATCGCCGGATTGTCATTGGCGCCGCCTGAGTCCGAGGATGCTCAGGAAGAAGCTGCTACAGATAATCTGCACACCCAGGGTGAGAGCGAAGACGGATGGCATGACGATGCGCAGGATGTGCTCGGCGTCCAAGGCTCCGAAACTCTCTTTGGCCCAGCCGGAGACGGCGAAGATCGATCCGCCGATTCCGAGCACAACGAGCAAGCCGCCGGCGGCCAGGCCTTTCTCCAGAGTGACAAAGCGGAAGGCGCGGTTGAGGCGAGGGTCCTCGGGCAGCAGGCCCTCGGAGATGGCGAAGACCTTGGTGAAGACGGCGAAGGCGCAGAGTTGAAATCCCATGAGCACCGAAACGAAGGCATACAAGAGCGTATGCACGTCGAATCCGATGCCGTGGACGAAGCGCGGCCCCGGCAGTAGCCAGGCGCATCCGGCCAGCCCCAGCAGGATCAAGAAAGTTCCGGGATAGAGAAAGAGCCAGCGGGGGGAATACATGAGCATGAAGCGGAGGTGACGCCAACCGTCGCGCCATGTGCGCAGGTGCGGCGGACGGCTGCGTCCGTCGGGTGAGAGCGTAGTGGGAATCTCAGTGACCTTCATCCGCAGCAGACTCGCTTTTACCACCATTTCGCTGGCAAACTCCATTCCCGTGGAACGTATGCCCATGCGCTGGAAGCTGTCTTTCCGGAAGGCTCTCATGCCGCAATGAAAGTCTCCGCAAGATGAGGCGAAAAACAGATTACCGATGCCGGTGAGGACCGGATTTCCGAGGTAACGATGCAAGAAAGGCATAGCATCGTCCGCAATGCCGCCGCGAAAACGATTGCCCATCACCAGGTCTGATCCGGCACGCAATTCTTCCAGAAAGCGGGGGATATGCGCGAAATCATAGCTATCATCCGCGTCCGCCATCAACACATACTCTCCACGGGAGGCTGCGATTCCGTCCATCAGTGCGCTGCCGTATCCTTTCGCTGCGACGTTGATCACCCGCGCACCCTCAGCACGCGCGGCCTCCGCCGAGTCGTCGGTTGATCCGTTGTCGGCAACAATTACCTCGCCCGATATGCCCGCCATGCGAAGAGTTTCAGTGGCTTTGCGGACGCATACACCTACAGTCTCTCCCTCATTCAAGCAAGGCATAACCACAGATAACTCAACGAAGGTTTCCATTCCTCCCTCTCGGGTACATGATCATCATCATAAACTGTTTCTGCCATACGAAAACCGGCGTCAGAACCCGATTTGGAACGATAGCGGGCGTTTTCATGCGGCGGAGCGATAGAAGCCAGGGCTGGAATGGCTTTTTGCGGCCACATTCCGGGTCACAAGGATCCGCTCCAGGCCCACCAGCGCCAGGATCTCGGCGATATGCGGCGAGGGATTCACGACCGTGAAACAATGGCCGGCCTCGCGAGCGCCGACGTAGAGCGAGATGAGGGCGGCGATGCCCGCCGCGTCGATGCGCTCGATGGAGCTCATGTCCAGCGTCACGCTTTGCCGGCGCACGAGCGGGGCGAACCGGGCGAGCAAGGCCTGCTCGCTGCCCCGTACCAGTTCAGCCAACTCAGTCTGCCCGGTCCATTCGCTGGCCGGGAAGATCGCTGTGTCGATTGGGATTGTGCCTGTCATCAGAAAACCTCCTTGGAAAGCTGATCAATGTGCTTGGACAGCCGCTTTGCGGCTCGGGTTGCATCTTCTCATCGCGTCTCACGTTCTCATTGGTAAGCACGCGGGCGGCCACAAACGCAAGGGAAGGAAAATGCTGAAATTGCAGGGGATATAAGCACTTCCGCATTCCGCGCCGTCGTACCAAGTGTACCTTTGCGCTCGTTGCCGTCCGCAATTGAACACGCTGAGACTCAATACGCAATCAGGAGGGCCGCCGGTTCCATGGCCAACGCTTTGTCCGGCCCGGCAGCCGACACGCTCCAGAGACCCGCACTCCAGCAAGAACTGCGCGGACGCCGCGGCCTCTACCGATCGGTAGAGGCCGCGGGGTGGCTTTATGCGGTTGTTGGGATGCGTCAGTACACCGTGAGCGAAAAAATCGCCGTGTGCGAGAGCGATCCAAACGAAGCCGTCACGGTCACTGTCGAGGTGACGGGCTGGAAGGAAGTCACGATGGAAGAAGACCCACCGCAACCGTTGAGCAGACTAGCAGACTCAGGCCAGCACACTTATGGCCAACAAAAAAAGCAGCCGCAAGCGCCGCCGTTTCTTCCAGGCCCGATGCACTCGTTGGGGACCGTCGCGCAGATCAATGGATAAGATGTCGGCGATTGCTGTATCCTGTTTGAGAGCAGCTTCCGCTTGGGAGACCTCGGAGTTAGCCGGTTTATTGCGGAAGAGCGCATTGAGCGCGCCATCATGGATGTATCTCCTGTACGTGCCCGGAGATTACTTGCCAGAGCAAGAACGATACACTTCAGTAATTTTTGTAAGCCGGAAGGCGGTCGAGTGAGAGGCAGCGCGGACTTCAGCAAGAATAACCTGGATTGCCTGCGCTTGATCCTGGCGTCGACTGTTGCGTTGTTTCATGTCAATGCACTTTCAGGCATACCTGCCTTCTCTGCCTTTGGAAGGTATCTATCTCCGCATTTTGCCGTCCGGTCCTTCTTTGTCATAAGCGGGCTTCTGATTTATCGCAGTTATACGCGCTCATCATCCCTCCGCTCGTACCTGGAAAAGCGGGTCCGGCGCATCTATCCTGCCTACTTTGCGGTGATAGTTTTCGCAGTCATTGCGCTGTGGCCTTTGAGCACGCTGCCTCTATCGCAATACTTTGGCATTGGCTTCTGGAAGTACCTGGGCGCGAATCTCATCTTTCTCAACTTCCTTGCGCCCTCTCTGCCCGGGGTGTTTACATCGAATCCCGCCAGCCCTGTGGATGGCGCGCTCTGGACTCTCAAGATTGAGGTTGCATTCTATTTATTCGTTCCCGTGATGCACTATTTATGCACCCGCTTCGGAACCAGGAAGATCATAGGAGCGATCTTCTGCCTTTCCTGCTTGTGGAAGTACGGCTTTATATGGCTGGATTCTATCTACCGCACCCCAGGCATTTATACATTGGATAGTACGCGCGGCATCTATGATCAACTGTCCGCGCAGTTTCCTGCACAACTTATGTATTTCAGCGCAGGCATACTGCTTTGGCTGTATTTTGACACGCTCAAACTCCACTTCCGGAGCATTTTGTGCATTACGGCTTGCTTGTATCTCATTGACCATTGGTTCAAAGGAGAAGTTTTGGATGTTATCTGGATCTCGGGGGTAGTATTCGTTTTTGGGTTCTGGCGCTTTTTGGGTAACTTTGCGAAATATGGCGATTTCTCCTATGGAGTCTACATTGTGCATTGGCCTGTATTGCAGATCATGGTTGTATTTGGACTCGCCTCACTCAATCCGGCTGTTTTTTTGCTGTTGAGTTTTTTCTTAATTGGCGTGGCCGCGCTGCTGATGTGGCACCTGGTCGAGAAAAGGTTCCTGGCGAGCAGTTCCCATTACCGCGGCGTCTCACTCAAGGTTTCTGAGCAAGCATAAGTGAGGCGGTCGTGATGCTTTGAATGAATATGTTCTTTTGTTGTAATAGGGTGTTGAATCGTGGGCGTTACCCGATATGGGTTTTCAACTTTCGAGTGTTTCTTTCGGCAGTTGGACCTGCGGTTTGGAGTATTCTGCAAGGCAGACATTCTTGCTTAGGCTATTCGCTATGGGCTTCGTACTCAGCGTTTTCTATTTCGTCACGTACTACCTCACCCCGACGATGATCTTCGGGCCGCTTTCTGTCTATCGGGTTGAGCTGATTCTTGCAATTCTTGTATTCATAATCTCCCTGCCCAGGATGGTTGGGTCAAGCATTTTCCGGACTCCGCAGTTTGCTGCCGTGATTGGTTTAGCGTTCGCAGCGTACTTATCCGTGCTTATTGCGATGCGATGGCCTGAGGGAGCCATTGTGGCAATCCTGGGATTCCTTCCGAATGCTTTCGCATACATTCTTGTGTATCTGCACTGCAATACAAAGAAGAAGTTGAAGGCGGTTGTCCTTATACTGCTGTTTGTCTGCCTGTTTGTAATCGTAAACGGGAGCATCGAGCAGATACATGGATTACCCGGCGGCGCATCGCTTGACTCAGATTTCTCAGGGCCCCCTTATCTTCTTTCGAGTAAAACTGACGCGGGAGAATGGCTTTATCGGCTGAGAGGACTTGGAGAGATCAACGATCCAAATGACTTTGGCCAGCTGATCGTCTGCGTGATTCCGATGGTATTTATATTCTGGCGGACGAGGAGGATGCTGCGGAACATCGCTTTTGTTCTTTTGCCGGTATGCGTTTTACTGTACGGAGCGTACCTTACGCACTCACGCGGCGCGTTATTGGCCTTGTTGGCGGTTACGATTGTAGCGGCTCGGCGCCGTACCGGGACGCTGCCCGCTCTGCTGCTGGGAGGTGCTCTGTTTGTTGCCGCAATGAGTATGAACTTTACCGGCGGGCGCGATATCACCGCCAGTTCGGGAGCGGACCGGACTTCTCTCTGGGGCCAAAGCATGGAAGCATTCAAGACTCATCCTGTCTTCGGAGTAGGAATTGGAAATCTGGGCGATTATACCGATGACCATCATACCGCGCACAACTCAGTGATAGTTTGTGCGGCAGAGTTGGGGTTTTTCGGATTGTTTTTCTGGTCTGCATTTCTGTTTTCCACAATGAAGGATGTTCTGGCGATTGCCTCGCAGGCAAAGGTAAGCGAGCCAGAGACGAATGTCATTGAGGAGGCGGATTTCCCGCAACCAATAAGAAGAAACGAATCAATCGATAAGCTGGAGATTAACCGGATAGGACGATTACTGGTTTTATCGCTGACAGGCTTTCTGGTTGCGGGATGGTTTTTATCGCGCGCCTATATCATGACGTTTTTCCTTATCGGCGGCATGGTTGAGGTGGTTTACGAGATGGCTCTACAGCGAGGGATGATCGCACCACGCCAGCCGTTCGCACGGGTTATGCCATATGCTGCCGGACTGGCGATCTCACTTGTATCGCTGATGTACATCATCCTCCGAGTTACGAACCTAACGCATTGATTCCAGCAGACGAACCGCCTGCGGAGTTAATGTTAGAAATAGAGGACGGACCGGAGTTGGACGGTCGGAGATTCAGGCATTCTGTATGAAGATTGCGCATGTAGTTGACAGCATGGAGGTCGGCGGGGCCGAGACGCTCGTCTCGCAGATGTGCCGTCTGCAAAGGGAACAGGGGCACGATCCGTGCGTTTATGCTGTCTTGAGTCTTGGCGCGCTCGGCGAGCGGATGCGAAAGGAAGGCTTTGCCGTGCAGCCGCATGTGGGGAGTCACCTGTCAGACGCCACGCGCAATTTTTTTCGTATCTTCAAAGAGTCGCGGCCCGACGTGGTCCATCTTCATAACCCGACGCCGACGGTCTATGCAGCAGCAGCCGCCAGATTGGCCGGAGTGCCCAGCATCGTCAGCACGCGGCATAGCCTGGTGGCGCGCCCGCGCAGGCTTATCGTGGAGTTGAAGTACACCATTGCAGCTGCCTTCTGCGACTGGATTGTCGGCATCTGCGATGCAACAACCAACAATATCAAGAGCATTCACAGCATTCCAGCGCGAAAGATTGTGCGTGTATACAATGGAGCGGATCCGATGTTACGCGTGACGAAGGAACAGTGGCCGCCGAAGTCCGGATATACATTGGTTTACGTTGGACGGCTGGAGCCCGTGAAGAACCATTCGCTGCTGCTGAATGCCTTTTGTCTGGCTCTAAAGTCAATGCCAGGCCTGCGGCTATGGATGGTGGGCGATGGCAGTGAGCGCAAGGCACTGGAGAGCATGGCCGCGCAGTTGGGCATAACTTCGCAAATTACATTCTGGGGGCAGCAACTTGACGTGGCGCCGTTCTTTTCCGCGGCCGATGCCTTCATCATGTCATCAACTTCGGAGGGATTGCCCATCTCGCTTCTGCAAGCCTTCTCAATAGGACTGCCGGCAATCGTGACCGATGTGGGCGGGATGGCGGAAGTCGTCCGGCTGGCGCGGGCGGGGATCACGGTGCCGGTAACGGATCCTGCCGCGATGGCTGCGGCGATTCTGCGGCTGGCTAGCAGCGACGCGGAACGAAAGCAATTCTCTACGAACGCGGAAGAAGCATTCCACTCGCATTTTACTCTGGAAACAATGGCGGATGCCTATATGGACCTCTATCGGAACTCCGCGCGGGCTCGTCGCACTGCCATACACTGAGCACCGGCAGTTTATGACATTGCTTGCTCCAGAAACGTTCGCATTGCTGCTTTGGGGCTAACTGCCTTGCGGTAATAGGCATGCGCTTCCTCTCTCAGGCGGATTGCCTTGTCTCCTGATTCAAGAAGTTCCAGGCATCTGTCGGCACACTCATCGGAAGTTGTAAACCCGACGTAGTGCTCGCTTTCGACGAGTGGCGTTGCAAAAGTATTTCGGATGCTTTCGCTGACCAGGCAGTTATTCGCAGCCAGCGTCTCGCCCAGGCTGTACGGAACGGCATCATAAAGAGCCTTGATGTTGACCCGAATAAGAAATTGCCTGCAAAGGCGTATGAACTCGGGGCGCTTCGCCTTGGCTGTTAGCGTGAGGTTCGACAAGAGCTCTGGATAGTTCTTCTCAGTGTATGGCGTGCGGATCAGTCCTCCAATGCAACGAGTCCCCAGCCTGCGCCTCAGGCCCCGCACCATTTCCACGCGGTGAAGATTACAATCCTCAACCCATTCGCCTTTTTCTTCGGATGGATCCCATAAGCGGGTTTGAAACAAGACTTGTTCCCGCTTGCTGCTGGCGGGAGAGTCTTCGTAATTATCTAAAGTTGAAAGAAAAGCAAAAGCGCGAATATTATTCAGCATAGAGATGAGTGCCTGCCGTGATGGCTGGCGTGCGGCAATCTGGCGTCCGGCTCTCATCACTAATGCGGCATATAATCGCACATTCCAAATCCCCGCGCCTGAACACCAAGTGGCAAACATAGGATTGATCGGGCGGACTTTAGATTGCTGCGGCTTTGTGAGCCGCTCAGTGTCTGGACGATGCGTGCTTCTTTTGAAATATACGTCGCACTCTTCGAGAGCTTTAGTCTGCCATGCGTTGGATTGATCTTTGGGGTCGAAACAGATAACCCGAGACTTATTACTATCTACTTCGGAACACTTGAGCGTAAATAGCGGATACGGATTCATTTGCATATCCATGCAGCGGCGCAGATCCCGACCACCCATTACTCCAAGCGTGATTACCCCCTCTTTCTCCAGTTGCACCAGCCCGGTGAGAAAATAACTATGCAACCACATATCAAATTCCGCTAAAAATAAATCCACACGATAGCGTGGAAAGCGCGAGTCAGAAACTTTCAAGCCAAGCTGATGACTATCATCCGGATTACTGGTCATGGTAACCGATCTCTCATTGAATGATCACAGCATTTGATCTGGGATATCCGCTCTGCCGCTCAACGACGCACTTGCGCCTTTGATAAGCTACGTCTTGACTCTGTTCCCGCGGCACATACCGAATATGCGCCTTCCTCGTTAACGATTCAGCACGCAGTCACTGTCCCTGCGAATTGGAGTACCTAACTCGAGGACTTCAAAGTCAGTAACCTTCAGGGCCTGCAAATCGTGAGGCCCGAAATCCATGTCGGTGTACTTTGCGGTTGTGTCTCGATCGTTCTGCGCGGTAAGGGCCATATTGCCGCCGTCTGAAAGGAACATGCCGTATTTCTGCATGGCTCGCGCGACAACTTGAGCAGCGGGAGTCAGCTTTGACAGGTCGAAGGAGGCCTTCAGCCGGAAATGCGCGCCCATTGGCGGAGCGGTAACCGGCCCAAGCGGAGCGCCGGCATGCGTGGCGGGATGCACAAATACGTGCGCGCGCATTCGCGGGTTGGGAAGAATAAAGCGGATGGCGTGGTTGATGCTTCCCGCGGCCAGCTCGTCGGCGTTGAAAAGCAACGGGGCAATCGGGAAGCCGGCGGCGTCGGCGCTGGTACACTGATCTCCGCGACCTGACGGCGGATATATGCGATTGAGATCCCACACCACCAGGTCGGTAGCGGAAAGTGCGCCATCCGCGTAGTTGGCTTGATAAGCTTCGTAGAGTTTTCCGTGACCCCGGTCGGCTACGATAAGGTGGCAATCGCCCTGTTCTGGATTGCACTGATAGCCCGGCTCTCCTTCAATGCCGCCTCCGCGGGGGAGAGGAATGGTCGAGACCATGTCGGACTCCTCGGTATAGAACCCCGAGCCTTTGCGAAAAGGAACTTGCGGAGTGGAGGCGTCCGCCTGCAACACGCGGAGGCTGAAGTCAACATTCATCTTTCCAAACCCCCATCCGCCCGCATCCGCCAGCCAGGCGATGATGGTGGAGGACTGGGGATCAAGTGGCGCGTGACTTATATCCTTTGTCCAGATGGCTCCGGCGGGAAAGTAGGCGGCCGGCGCGACGGCGTGTTCCATCCGGGCTGCTTTCACCTTGACGATGTGGTTGTGAAGAACGTAACCAGCCAGGATGGCCGCGATACCCACCATGGAAATAACCAGCGTTTTCAAGGGTTTCATAACGGCTGAATGCTCCTCTCATCCTTGTGAATCGTTCAAAAGAATTCTACACCCTGTCGTTGGCTGCTGGAATTGTGAAGGGTTCTGGCAGCGCGGATTTCCCGGTGTTTGGATTTGCCGTGCTTGCCGCCGCCGTATTTGAATTCCAGATCTTCCAAAGAGGGCCGCGCGTAAAAAGAAATCTGTAAAGCCCTGCGACAGCGGCCGCCATCAGCACGAGCATCGCGCTGGCCGGAGCCGCGACACGATGCAGCAGGGGAATCCTGTAGCGCAAGGCGGCGACGGCGACGGTCCAGCTAAAAATCTGAAAACCGGCGAATGCCGCGTAAATCAGCGATCCGCGGGAAAGCGCCAGCGTGGAGATCAGCAGAAGAACCATCAAATAGGGAACTATAAGGCGCATGACCTTGTGCGAGATTAGCTGAAAAAGGACAGGATTGCGCGGTGTCAGAGTCCATGGCGCGAGCTGGAAGAGCTGGAAGTTGCCTGCCAGCGTGCGCACCTTGCGATGAAACTCCTTCTCAATTCTTGTTGGCCATGTGTCGTAGACATAGGCTTGCGGATCAAGGACCGACCGATAGCCCTGGCGGATAATCGAGAGCGGCTGGAACATATCATCCAGGATCATTCCGGGCGGCTGCGGAACGGCAAGTTCACGGCGGACCGCGTAGAAGCCTCCGTAGACGCCGACCGGCGATCCGTAGATGGATTCGCTGGTCCGAATCCACTTTTCATAGCGCCAATAGACTCCGCTGACAGCCGCGGAGGCATCGTCGTGGCATTCCTTGCGCAAGATCAATTCGCCGGCCACGCATCCCACGCTGGGATCGGCGAAGTTACTGACCAATTGCTGAATCGCGCCCGCGGCAATCTCCGGCCGTATGTCCACAAAGAGGATCACGTCCCCCGTGGCCCTGGCCACGCCGGCGTTGATAGCAACCGCCTTGCCGCTGTGCTCGGTCAGGATGATTGCCGTGAGGCGCGAATTGCTCTGACCAGCCAGCAATTCCGCCGTGCCGTCGGTTGATCCATCCGAGACGAGGATGATCTCGTTGATGTTGGGGTAGTCCAGGCCCAGCAGGTGCTCGATCTTGCCTGGCAGCAGCGCCGCGCCGTTATGCACCGCAAGCACGATACTCACGCTGGGAAAGATCGGCCCGGAGGTCCAGGGCCGTGGCCGCAGCCGCGCGAGCACCCAGATCAATGCGGGGTAACCCAGGTAAGTATAGAGAATGCCCATCAGCGACAGCCAAAAGAGAATTCTCACTGGGCGCCTCTTCGCAGAATGATCGTTTTAATGGTCTCGAACATGATGAGCAGATCGAGGCCAATCGACTGGTGCTT
>PLPA01000149.1:33551-76890 GCA_003159355.1 Acidobacteriaceae bacterium
ACAAAGGCCATCTCTCCGCGCAGAACGTTCCACAGTTGCGGTATCTCGTCGAGCCGCGTGCTGCGCATAAACCGGCCAACTGAAGTGACCCGCGGATCGTCCTTGGCTGCCCACACCGCTCCCTGCGCTTCGGCGTCCTCTCGCATGGTTCGGAACTTGTATGCGGTAAACAGGCCCCCGCGCTGCCCGACGCGCGTCTGGCTGAAAAAAATTGGACCCGGCGACGAGAGGCGCACCATAAGAATGATCAATGGAATGAAGGGCAGGCAGATCATCAGCGCAATCAGAGAGACGATGAAAGAGAGCAGGCGCCGGAAAAGCTGCTGCAAGGGGCTCATCCGGAAGCCCTCGGTGAAGATGAGGGTGCTGGGATTGAGTCCGTCCAACGGCAATTTGCCCGAGAGCCTCTCCATGAGCGCGCTGGAATTCTCAATGATCACGCCGCGGACGCGCAGTTCAAGCAGTTCTCGCACCGGCATCGATTCGCGGCGGTCTTCCATGGCGACAATGACACGGTCAATGCTCAGCCGGTGTGTTCGGAAGGCGTGCAACTCCGCCGCGAAGTGATCAAGCCGTCCATGGGCATTGCTTTCTCCTTGCCAATCGACAACTTCCATGCCGGCATCACGGCTGCCGCGCAGCAACTCGACCACAGCGCGCGCCCGTTCGCCGCTGCCCAGAACATAGACGCGCTCGCGGAAGATTGGCAACACAATGATCCACTCATAAGCCCAGCGCCAAACGACAAGAACAAGCGTGAGCATGGAGACCCCGGCGATAAGCACATAAGGGCCAATGTCCAAATCCGGAAGCAAATAGACGATACCTGCGAGAATAAAGGAGAGAACGCTGAGAACCAGCAACAGGCGGAAGTAGATCTCCCAGCTCGCCGAGGTGCGCCGCGGTCCATACAAGTCGAAGTAATACGTGAGAAGCAGAGTGAGGGCGGTAATGCCTGCTATCTTCAGCAAGCCGTTCTCATAGACAAGTTCGTTGATCAGAACGACGTATCCATCCGGAACCAGCAGACACGCGGTGGCCAGCAGAAATGAGCCGCCCACCAGGAGCACTTCGCATATCAGCAGCACCAGCGTCCGTGTCGGATAGTAAACGTTGAAGAGCCTGATCATCCGGGCCGACCCTAATCCTTTCCGCCATGCATTCCGCTGCCGGCTTCCTTCCTTCCGTAGTAGTAGTAAGAGCCGCTGCTGGGAGCGTCCTTGACCGCATTCAGCACAAAGCCGAGGATGCGCGAGTTGCTGAAGGCGGCCTGCGCTCTCTGGGCAAAATCGAAGGGCGTGCGGGCTTCGCGGGCAACCAGCAGAACTGCGTCGGCGGCGCGGGCAAGGTCGATTGCGTCAGAAACCGCAAGCGCCGGCGGGGAATCGATCAGGATCCAATCGAAGTGCGGTGAAAGGGATGCGATCAACTCATCAATGCGGTGATTGGCGACCAGCTCGGAAGAATGGTCGCCGCCCGCGCCGGCGGGAATAAATGTGAGATCCGGGATGCTGCGCTCCTGTCCGGCTTCAACTATGCTTGGAGCCTTGTTGCGCTGCAGGATGTCATTCACCTGCGCGATCCCTGCGAGATACTCCGTGAGTCCCGGCAATTTGGGAGCGCCGAGGATGGTGTGGAGCGTGGGCTTGCGCAGGTCGGCATCAATGAGCAGAACCGTATTGTTCTTGTTGCGCGCCAGGCTCATCGCCAGATTTACCGTGACAAAGCTCTTTCCGTCCGCCGGCATGCCGCTGCTGACAAGGATCGTCTTGAGCGGAGCCTGATCGCGAAACTGGTAGATTTGCGTGCGCAGGCCGCGAAACTGCTCAATGGTTTCGCCGCGGTCTCCCAGCGTCGGAAGCGCGCTCACCGAGGGATTCCACGCATACCGGGAGATTTCATCGAGAAGGACGTCCTCCTGGACCGGTGGCAATTCCTCCGCGCCCTGGACGGCGAACGGCTTGGCAGTCTCCGCGGGATCCACTTGCTGGGCGGATTGCCGCTCAAGATTCGCTCTTTGCAGTGCATCGTAGATTCGGCTCATCGTTCAAGTTCCTTCAGGTTTTCCGCGCTGCCCGAGGCGGGCGCGATGGTGTTGAATACGTTGTCTTGCAAAGTGCGATTCATCAAAGCCTGCATGGCCGGGAACGAAATTGTAAATGGATGCTCAACAAGATCAAGTTCCAGGCCGACCGACTCCACGATGTGCGCCGGAATGGGCTTCACCTGTTCCGCATACGCGTTGATCAAGGTATGTTCGCAGATCAGATTGATGATGCGGGGAATCCCTTTCGAGTAATAATAAACAAGCTCCATCGCTTCGGGCAGCAGCACCGGCTCGCTGGCTCCGGCGATGCGCAATCTTTCCCCAATGTATGCTTGCGTCTCTTCGCTGTTCAGCGCCTGCGTTCTAACCCACAGAGAAACACGCTGGCGAAGCTGGCGAACTTTGGGGTTCAGCAGCATCTCTTCCAGCTCTGGCTGCCCGGAAAGAACAATCTGCACCAGCTTCTCTGATGTTGTCTCGAGATTGGTCAGCAAACGTATCTCTTCCAGAAGATCCCAAGAGAGATTCTGCGCTTCATCGATTACGATCACACACAACTGGCGGGCGCGAAAGCGCTCAATCAGCCAGCTGTTAAGCTGCAACAGCATACCTGACTTCGTCCGCGACAGCGGAGGAATACCGAAGTCTGTCAGCACAATTTCAAAAAAACCAAGCACATCCAGACGCGGATTGGAGAGGAAGGCGGTCGCAACGCGCCCTTTGGCAAAGGTATCCAGCACCGCCCTGAGCAGAGTTGTCTTTCCCGTTCCTACTTCTCCCGTCATGACCACAAAGCCCTTGCGCGCCGCGATGCCGTATTGCAGGCAGGCAAGCGCCTCCTGGATCTGCGGTCTCAGGAAGAGAAACCGTGGGTCCGGACTGGCTCCGAAAGGCAGGGCGCGAAGCCCGAAATAGGATTTATACATAGCTATCCGCGTACGCTTTCAATGGGTTTGGGCGTTCGGGAAAAGAGTTTGAAGCGCTTGCCGGCATTGCCCGGGTGATCCAGAACGTTGATGTACGAGATGACCGCCAGCGTCGGCAGTTTGGTGAAGGCCCAGATGTCCCTCTCGTTGCGCAACGAAGTATCGCGATATTCCAGCAGCGCGGTCATAAGCAGTCCCAAAGAGAGGCCGAACGCAAAGCCTCCGCCTGCGAAGATGCGGCGGTTCGGGAAGGAGGGCTCTTCGGGAAGGTTGGGAGCGTCCATCACGCGGAACTGTTCGCCTTGCTGGCGATGTTCAAGAGCGGTGGCCATCGTGGATTCGTTCATCTTGTTCAGCAGAGAGTTGTAGAACTGCAGTGCGGTATCATGGTCGCGCGTGATCTGTTTGTACTCTTCTTCGACCATGGGGCTTGACTCGATTTTGGCCTCGTAGCTGCGAACCTTCTCCTCGACCTTAGCCTGATCCTGCTTGGCCGAGGCCATGGCCAGTTTGATCGCGCGAAGCTGAGTCTTGAGCTGTTGAAGCTGCGGCGGATCAGAAGAATTGACCGCAGTCTCCGCTTTTCCCGGCGCGGAAGGTTCGCGCGCGATCTCCGCCCGCAGATTGGCAATCCGCCGCTTCATCGCGACGATGTCCGGATGGTCAGGCGTGTAGACAGTCTCCATTTCCTTTTCCTGCCTGATCGCGTCCTTGAGCTGAGCCTGAAGCGCACTCTCCGATGTTCCCGTGACAGGGTCGATGCTTGTCGTTCCCTGCGGCTGCTGGGCAACCATAGCTTCGATGAAGGTCTCATTCTGCTGCAGGCGGCTCACCGTCTGCGTGGCCACGTCAAGCTGGGCCGTCAGCGCCTGCAGGGTGTTGGCATTCGCCGGCTCCTGCGAGGGAAGCCTGCCGAGATACTTGGTCTCGAAGGCCGCCATCCTGGCGTCCTGCTCGTCGAGGTTTCGCTTCGAGTCCTCAAGTTGCTGCTTCAGAAAGTCGGTCGTGCCTTCCGCCGACTGCTCGCGCGCGTTAAGATTCTCGCTGACGAAAAGCGAGGTGATCTCGCCGCATACCTGCTGCGCCGTGCGCGCGTCCTGTGCTTTGAACGTGATAAAAAAGCCCGGCATGCCGCGCGACGACTGCCCATAAGGAATCGGATTGATCCCGATGGCCTTGCGCGTCATATCGACGCGGTCGTCCATGGTGTATTTGTTGCCGCCGAACAAATCGAAGCGCGTTATGATCGGCTCGATGCGCGAACGGCTCAGGATCTGTTCCTTCATCGACGCCAGCCGTCCGTTCAGATCTTCATTGACCACCGGCTTCACGTAGTCTTCCGGTACCTTCTGCTGTTCGATGAGCACCAGCGTCTGCGACATATACTGCGGAGGCAGGATGTGGCAAACGCCGAGACCAATGCCCAAAAAAAGGACCGCAGAAGCCAGAATCAGCCAGAATCTCCGCTTCAAGATCTCCGTGTAGTCCCGCATTGTCAATTCACGATGCCCGAGCATAGGACTCCTTGTTCCATTTACTTCTTGAGGCGTATTTCCCGCGGCGAATATCCGATGCCGAAACCGATCGTCTGCCACAGACCGTTGAGGACGTTGGGAGCATTCAGAAGACTCGACGATTGGTCGGCTGCCGTGTAACTGGCGAATACGTTGAAATACCTGCCCAGCATACGCGTTACCTGCGCTCCACCGTACTCCCCGCTGGTGGCTCCGCTATTTTCCAGTCCGGCAGTGCGCATATACGAGCCGGTCACACCGACATTCAGGTTCTTGCCAAAACTCCGCGTGAAGCCCGCCATTGCGATATCGCTCTCTGCTCCGAGCATATATCCGGAACCGCCCGTGGTTCCATGGCTGTACATCAGGCTGGCAGTCCCGTACCGGAAGGTCTCGCTGGCCGAAGCGTTCGCCGAGATGCCTGTGGAAGAGGGCAAGATGGCGCTGTTCGAACTCGAGATCCACTGCGGTCCCGCCGAGGCGCTTGTCGCCAGATGCGGATTCCACTGGCGGCTCAAGCTGAATTGCACAGTGTTGGCTTGGCTATAGCCGATTTGCGCGGCGTTGGCCACCTGGACAGAGCCTACGTAGTTGAAGCGGGAAAAAGAATACTGACTTGAAAACGAGTTGCGTGCGTTCAGGCGGCGGGTGACGCCCGCGCTAGCCATATAAGTGTCCATATTCTGGCCATCATTGTCGAGATACAGCATTTGCCCAGAAGCGCCGCTCAGGTTGAGGGTGGTTGCGGAGTCCAGCTTATGTCCGAACCCTAGCGTCGTAAAGTTGTCGATCGAGCGGGTATTCACCGTCAGGATCGTCTGGTCCGGCAGGGTTGGCGTGACCGGCCCGCCGATCGGCTCCCCGATTCCTGGAACTCCCGAAAAGCCTGTGGTTGGGGTCTGAAAAGAATAGCTTGCATCGTCGTTGACCGACAGATTCCACGTGCGCCCAACAATACCTTGCGAGAGCGTCAGATGCTGAAAGACATTGCCCGCCGAGGGCGGACCGGCCCAGACCAAGCCATATCCGGCGCCATACTGCATGGAGAACGGCAGGCGCTTGCCGGTATTCGCGTAGCTCGCGTCTCCGGATATGTAGCTCATCTGCTGGCCGTCCTGGCTGCCGCCGAACTGCGCGGTCTGCGAGTAGCGCACATCGTAGTGCAGCGCGCCGCTGACCGGCAGCCCGGACCATTCGCCGGTCGAGGCGGGGACGATGGCTGCGGGAACAACTTGCGCTCGGCTCGCGGCACTGGCGGCGAGGAGGAGAATCGCCATAACTGCAAAACTCGGTTTCATGGGGGAAGCCTTATGGAACAACAATCGTATCACCCGGATTCAGAATGAGATTGAGCGAAAGGTCGCCCTTCAGCGCTTGCTTGTATTGCACCGGAATCTTCTGCTGCTTGCCGCCTTCGAAGCGCAAAATGTAAATCTTCTTCGCGTTGGCGTACGGATTCAATCCACCGCCGGTGGCTATGGCCTGCAGCAGTGTCATGCCGGGTGTCATTTCAATCGGCCCGGTATGGCCGATTTCGCCCATCAGGTACACTTTCTTGCTATTCATCTGGTTCAGAATGACGGTGACGTTCGGATCCTGCACGTACTTCTTGAGTTTAGCCGTAATTTCATCCGCCAACTGCAGCGGCGTCTTGCCGGAGGCCTGGACATCTCCCAGGAGCGGCATCGAGATCATCCCGTCAGGCCGGACAAGTATGCTGCTCGACAGCGTCGGCTCTTTGAATACGCTCACGGCAAGCACATCGGACGCGCCGATCACATAGCTGTCGGCCGCCGCTACCTTGGCCGCGTCTGGAGCTGCGGGCTTGGCCGTATCCTGCACGGCCGGTTTGGCGGCGTCCTGCGCGGCCGGCGCCTTGTCTTGCGCAAAGCCGAAGAGCGACGGAGCAAGAATTGCCATAACGAGAATGCTTCCCGGTTTCATCATGCGACTCCATTTTTCCTGGACAAAGTTTGGTTTTCCGTTTCCATCTGCTTGAGTTTGTAGAGCAGGGCCTTATAGCTGATTCCCAGCTCGGCGGCGGCGCGCTTGCGGTTGCCGCCTGTCGAATCCAGGACTTCGGTGATCAACTGCCGCTCGATCTGGATTGATGAGGCCCGCGTGGCTTCCTTGAGCAGCAGGTGCCTGGAATTCCCATTCGTTCGGCCCGACGCCGTCGCCGCTTTGATGGCCGCCAGCGAGATTGCCTGGTCTCCGATAGCGACGAAAGTCTTGAGGGCGGTTTGAAGTTCTGTGAGATTGCCGGGCCAGTGGTGCTCCACCAGATGTGCGATGCTTTCCTTGCAAAGCACTGGTTTGGGCCGGTCAAACTGCTTGGAGTACTGCGTTAATAGCTCCTCGGCGATCAAGAGAATCTCCGCCTTCCGGCAGCGCAGCGGTGGAATCCGCAGCGTAACGGCGGAGACAAGGTAGTAAAAATCCTCTCTCATGCGCCGCAACTTGACTTCTTCGGCAAGTTCGCGGCTCGAACCGCACAGCAGACGGCAGGCTGGGGCCGGCTCGGAGCGAGAATAGGCGTCAACGATGCATTCCTGAAGTGGAATACTAAGATCATTTATATCATACAGATAGATTGTTCCATTGGTCGCGAGAGCGGCCTCCAGGTCCGCTGCGCTGGCTTCCTTGCAGTCCATCTCCCGGAACGCGCCGCGGAAGCGACTAGACTGCGCGTGAATCTGCGTCGCCATGGAGCGCTTGCCCACGCCGTGCTCGCCCAGAATCAACACCGGGCAATCGCTTTCGGCAATCCGGCCCAGCGCACGCTGCATCCTCGCCTCAACCGGAGGCAGCCATTGAGTCTGCCGTTTCCCATTTTGAATCGTTGCGGTACTTGCCATAACGGAACCAGGGTTCTTTCATCCCTCTCTGTTGCAATGCATCTTCCAAACCAGGGGGAGGAGAAGAAATGAACATTTCATGCGAGGCCGGCTCGATGAGGAATCGCCTAACAAGAAAGCGTTTAGCCAGCGGCGCTTGGCAAGAGCGCGGCTTGTTCCGCGCCGTAAATGCCGCATCATCAGCGCGGACTGATAGGGATGGAATTCAACCGATCTATGGATCCCGCAAAGAGATGGAACCAACACACAAGAACGTTTTCCGAGTTTCCTTCGCGCGCTCTTCTCCGAGTATGGGTCGAAGAAAAAGCAAATATATTCTCTTTTAGTGGGAAGTATTGTTCCGCTCAATTCCAGATAAAGTGGAAAGTAATTACCACATTCACAGGAAGATTACTTCCCGATCAAAATGGAATTCATGGGAAATTTCGATGAAATAAACCTTTTCCTTTTCGGCGCTCCAATTGCTAGTGTAGAGTGGTACAGATCGGTATGAGCGAGGATTCCATCACGGAGAATATGGTTCAAGAAGGACACATTCCTGCGCCCCTGGGTTCCTGGCTCTCCCGCAACGCTCCACTTGCGTTGGCTTCGCTCACCATTTGTTTGCTGGTGCTGGCGATTTACTATCATGTGCTGGGAAAATTGGTCATCGACTGGTGGCAGATTCCCGATTATTCTCACGGCTTTTTGGTGCCTCTGTTCGCGGCGTTCCTGGTGTGGGAGAAGAGAAAAACCCTCCTCGCCACGAAAATCACTCCTGCCTGGAGCGGCATTGCCGTGATGGTGCTGGGCCTGGTCGTTCTGCTGTTGGGGATCTTCGGCTCCGAGCTCTTTCTCTCCCGGGTTTCGCTGATCATCCTGATGGCCGGACTGGTGCTTTGCTTTGGCGGAGCGCAGCTCTTGAAGGAGCTGCGCTTTGCCCTGCTGGTCCTGTTGCTGGCCATCCCGCTTCCGGAAATCTTCTACAGCCAGATTACCTTTCCCCTCCAGATTCTGGCCTCCAAGCTGGCCAGCAACCTGCTTCCTTACTTCGGCGTGCCAGTGCTGCGCGAGGGCAACGTCATCGAGCTTCCCTTGATGAAGCTGGAGGTGGCTGAGGCCTGCAGCGGCATCCGCTCCCTGATGAGCCTCTTCACGCTGGCCGTCTTTTATGGTTACTTCATGGAGAAATCCGTTTGGAGGCGAGTCGCGCTCGTTCTGGCCAGCATCCCCATCGCGATTGCGGCCAACGCGGTGCGCATTCTCGGCACCGGGCTATGCGTCCAGTATTGGGATCCAGACAAGGCCCTGGGCTTTTTTCACGAATTTTCCGGCTGGGTCATCTTTTTGGTTTCGCTGGTGTGCCTGTATCTCGTCCATCGCGCGATGAACCTGTTCCCGGCCAAGAGGCGGCAGACATGAAGAACCCTCGTTTCTGGACTGTGGCCCTGCTGCTTGCCGCTACCGCGCTGCTGCTCCATCTGCGCGCCAATGTCGATCACAATCCCCCCAGTGAGCCCTTGTCGCAGTTGCCGGCCATTCAGGCGGGATGGACGAGTAGAGATCTGGATATCGACCAGGAGACGCGCGACGTTCTTGGCGCCGGTGACTTCCTTTCGCGCTTCTATTCCCAAGGCACGCAGTCGCCTCCCATCAGCCTCTTCATCGGCTATTTTCCCACCCAGAGAACCGGCCAAACCATTCATTCGCCCAAGCATTGCCTGCCCGGCTCCGGCTGGGTCTTTGTCTCTTCCGATTACGTTGATTTGATCGATGCCGGCGGCAAGCCCCACCGGGTGGGTGAATACATCATCGCCAACGGCGATGCCAGGCAGTTCGTTATCTACTGGTACCAGGCGCACGGGCGCAGCGTGGCCAATGAATATATGGCGAAGATTTACATGGTTGCCGATGCAATACGGCTGAATCGCACGGATGGAGCGCTGGTCCGGGTCATCACACCGATCGCTTCCAGCGAAGACACGATGGCGGCCAGAAAGCGCGCCGAGGCATTCACCACGCAGCTTGCGCCTTTGCTGCCGCGTTTTATCCCTGACTAAGCGCAGGTGCGGGTGCAGGGAAAGGCAATGGATCTCGACCGATGGCTGCCGGCTGCAGCCGTTCGTTCGACAGCTCGAAAGGATGGAATAAAGTGGAAAGCGGATTCAAGGCATCTCAGTTTACCATCGATGGCGCGAGGAAACCGCGGAATCATCGCGCGGCTTTTGCGATCGTCGCGCTCTTTCTATCGCTCACTCTATTGTCCGGGTGCTTCCGCGATCCCAATGTGCGCAAGCATAAGTATCTGGAAAGCGGGCAGAAGTATAGCGCCCAGGGAAAAGACAGGGAAGCCGCCATTCAGTTTTCCAACGCGCTGAAGATCGACAAGAACTTCGCCGAAGCTCATTATGCCCTGGCGCAGACGTACCTCCATTTGGGATCATTCAGCGCCGCCTACAGCGAACTCCTGAAGACGGTAAGCCTGCAGCCGGCGAACGTGAAGGCGCGGATCGATCTGGGAAATGTGCTGCTGGCCGGAAATAAGATTGACGACGCCCAGGCGCAAGCCGCGGCGGCCATGGCGTCGCAGCCGGACAATGCCGATGTTCACGCTTTGCTTGCCCGCATCGCGGCCCGGCGCGGACAAAAAGAGATTGCCCTGACGGAGATTCATCGCGCGCTGGAATTGGCCCCCAATGAAGCGTTGCTTCACGAAACCCTCGCCTTGATGGAAGTGGGTGATTCCACCCAGGGCGCTGCCGTGGAAGACGAACTGAAGAAGGCGGTCGCGCTCGATCCTAAATCCGTGAACGCCAAGCTGCTGCTCGCCGCTTTCTATGCCAGGAACAATCGCTGGCAGGACGCCGAGCAGGTTTGCTGGAGCGCCGTCGCTACCGATCCGAAGAGTCTGAATGCGCGGGAATCCCTGGTTCAGATGATTCTTAGACAGGGCAATCAGTCGAGGGCCGAGCAAGTGCTTCGCCAGACTTCAAATGACCTTGCGGAGAATCCCCAGGGAGTCAGATTGCTGGCTGACTACTACACCGGCTCAGGACAGATTGACAAGGCCAGGGCGGAGTTCGCAAGCCTGGCCAAGAAGTACCCCAAGAATGTCTCGGTGCAGGAGGGATACGTCCGCATTCTGCTTCAGGTCAGGGACTTTGCCACCGCCCAAACCGTGATTACCGAGTTGATGAAAAAGAACAGCAAAGATCCCCAGGTCGCGGTGCTGAACGGAATTGTCCTGCTCAATAGCGGCAAGGCAAATGACGCGGTCAATGCTCTTCAAGGGGCTGCCAATGACGCGCCCAAAGACGCCTTCATTCAGCTCTGGCTGGGCAAGGCCGCGCTGGCCAAAGGCGATAGCAGCCTGGCCGAAAAGAGCTTTCGTCAGGCCGCGCAACTAAACCCCCGCGGCATGGAAGCGCAGGAGGAGCTGGCGCGCATCGCTACTCTGCGCGGCGACATGAACATGCTCTCCGATGTGGCGGAGAAGACCATTGCCGCCGACCCGCGCGTCCCCAATGGCTATCTGTGGCGAGCCACCGTGGAAGTCTCCCGTAAAACACAGGACAAGGCCGAGGCCGACTTGAAGACTGCAATGGACATTGCTCCGCAAAGTGCCCCAGCTTATCTTATGCTCGGCGAGCTTCGCTACGTGCAAAAGAAATACCCGGAAGGCGCGGCGCTGATGGAGCAGGCTCTGCAGTACGACCCCAATTCGATTGGCGCCATGCGCGGGCTGATTGGTTACGATCTCATGAAGAAGCAGCCCGCACAGGCCATCGCCCGCCTCAACGCGCAAATCGCCAAGAGTCCGAAGAACAGCGGATTCTACGATATGCTGGCTCAGCTTCAGTTCCAAAGCAAGAATTTAGATCAGGCTGCCGCTACGGCCCAGAAAGCCATGGATGTGAATCCCGGCGACGGCGAGGCGGTTGCGATTTACTCGCAAGTGCAGGTTCAACGAGGACAGGCGGCCAATGCGATCGGCGCCTGGGAGCAATGGTCGAAGAGTCATCCCAACAACGCCGGCGCCTATGCCATCCTGGGAACGCTGGAGGAATCGCGCGGGAATAAGCAGAAGGCGGAGGATTATTACAAGAAGTCTCTGCAAATCCAGCCCGCGCAGCCGATCGCGGCCAACAATCTTGCCTACATGATGCTTGAAAATGGAGAAAATGTGGATGTGGCCTTGACCCTGGCGCAAACGGCGCGCCAGAGCATGCCGAATTCGCCGGGCTCCGCCGACACCCTCGCCTGGGCCTACTATCACAAGGGAACTTATGGATTCGCTCGCGATCTTCTCGAAGACGCCGTCAAAAACGATCCCGGCAGCGCGACGATGCAATATCACCTGGGAATGGTGTACGTCAAAATGATGGATAAAAGCAATGCGGCGATTCATCTTAAGAAAGCCATCTCCCTGGCGCCCGATTCGCCTGCGGCCAAGGACGCTAAGGCGGCGCTGCAAGGAATAAGCTAGACGGCAGTTTGCTTTTCATGATGGCCGGCGGCGCGAGCTGCCGGCCGCCAGTTTGCACAGCTGCCTGAGTGGCGCGCTGCCGCGCATATTCTTTGGATCCGAGTTTATTCCGACATGACAAATACCCAGACCATCGCACGCAACACCGGCTGGTACGGCATCGAATTTATTTTTAACGCAGTTGTCGGGCTATTTACTTCGATTGCAATTAACCGCTATCTGGGACCGGAGAAGAACGGCTATCTCGTTTATATCTCATATATCGCCACATTGGTCAGCAGCCTGGGCAGCGGTGGTATTCCTGCCACCACGCGTAAGTATATGGCCGAATTTATCGGCATGGGCGACCGCGGCACGGCGCGATACATCTACATTCGTACTTTGCTTTTGCAGATTGGTTTGGCGACGCTGGCAACCGGCGGTTTTCTCTTCTGGGTACTGAGGGATGCCCAGGGGGAGTACAAATTAGCCTCGGCTCTGTTAGTGCTGAGCATCTGGCCATCCATGGTCAACTTCATCTCTGCGCAGGCCAACACCGCCGCGGAAGATTTGTCGAAAAATATGCCGGCATCTGTCATTTCCATCCTTATTTATTTCATCGCAATCACAGCAACTGTGGTGCTTCATTGGGGCGTTGTCGGCGTCGGCGCGTCGCTGCTCGGCATGCGATCCGTAGATTTTCTGGTGCGCTTCTTTCCCACCATGAAGCGCGTGCTGGCATGGGAGACAACCCATGCGCATCCCCCGGGCTTGCGCCGGCGCATGATGCCGTTCGCCATGCAGGGCGTTGCCAGTATGTTTGTGGCGCAGATCGTCTGGGGCCGCTCTGAGGTCATTCTACTGAAGCATCTCTACTCGGATATCCGCCAGGTTTCGTTCTATTCGGTAGCCTTTACCATGGCCGAGCAGTTGCTGATTGTCGCGATGATCTTCGGGTCAGCGGCCGGCGCCACGATCTTTGCCCAATACGGTCGAGACAAATCCAGGCTGCCCGAACTGGCCGCCTCCGCCTTCCGCTACATCGCATTGATGTCGATTCCGCTGCACTTTATCGCGGCGTCGCTCGCCGTGCCCGCGCTGCTGCTTTTCTACGGCCACAAATTCCAGGGCGCCGCGATGGTGGTGGCGCTGGCTCCGCTTCTCTGTATGTTCAAAGCCTTTCTTGCGCCCGCGCAAAACCTTTTGGAAAGCTCGGAACAGCAGCGTTATGTGATTGCCGCTACCGTCTTTGCGGGGATCATCGATATTAGCGTGGCGTGGTATCTCATTCCAGCGCACGGCGCGGTCGGCGCTTGCATCGGCAACGGNNATTGTTTTTATCAGCGCGCTGGCGGCGCTGACCGCGCATTTAATTGCGGTGCGGCTGCCGCCTGTGTCTGCCATCCTCTGCGGTGGTTGCGCGGCGCTGATTGTTCTCTTCGGACTCTTCTACCTGATGCGCGTGCTGGAACCGGAAGACAACGACCGCTTCGGGGTTTTGGCCGGGATGCTGCCCAGGCCTATCATTGCGCCCGCAAGGACGATTCTTCTGCTGCTCATGCACCCGCGGTCAGGCAGCGGTCAGTAAGGAAGAAGATATCCCCCGCCAGAAGAAAGGGGTGCGATTTCCTCATTGGCCGTCAATACATATCGCAAGACGCTTTCTGCCTCCGTCCGTGAGTATATGTTGCACGTCAGGGAATGCAGTAAAGGCCCGGCGTTAAAACTGAAGCGGGCGCATATCCCTGTTCATGCATACCTGCGAGGCGGCGGCAATGGTGTTCCAGCAGCTACATTAGGAACTGCTCGACGAGAAGCCATCAAGGCCAGAATATGCCTATGGAACGGCAGATAGACGCTCGAATCTGGAAGCGGTTACGGCTTTGGCTGGCAATTTTAGTCCGTTTCACATCATAAACGGAGGTTTTCCCTTGTATATTCATGCCTCCATAGTGCGAGAATGCGCACCGATAACCTGTCTCTTGCGCAATTCTCTGTGTCTGACTGGAAAAACTATCCTTGTGGCCGACCGGATAGGCAAGCGCCCTTGCCTCAGTGCCAAGCTGTTCCAGAAGGATGGCTCTTGACTTAGCTAACTCCTCGCGCTGCCGCTCGGGCTCCAATCGGCTGAGCACAGTATGCGAATGAGTGTGCGAGCCGATCTCCATGCCGCTCTTGCTCATCTCCCGTGCTTCGTCCCAATTTAAGAAGCGCCTCGCTGTTGCGGGTGGATCATCTCCTTTTGATTCCTCAGCCAGTTCGCCAACGAAACGAGCGGGGTCGTAGTTATACGGCTGCTTATAGGCCTTCAAGATAGTATTCAAGCTCTTTGTCAAGCCGTTCTTGTCGATATTAATGGATAACTCGGCCGGATAACGGAGTGAAAACCGGCGCCTTCGCGCGGTCTTGACCAGATAGGCGATGCGATCCCACCACGGAAGCTCGCAGGAGCCGACCATGCCGGTGGCAAGAAAGAAAACGCCTTGCACGCCGTGCGAGCGGAGGATCGGATAGGCTATCTCGTAATTATCCAGATAGCCGTCGTCGAAGGTAAGCAAGACACGGCAGCGGCGAGTCTTCTCCTTGATCGTGCCATTGATAAAGGCCAACGCCTCATCGAGAGTTACCAGCGAAAGACGGCGTTTCATGCAGGCGATTTGATTGTCGAACTGCTCCGCGGTCGCTGAAAAAACTCCGGGATCAAAGAGATCGTCCTCGGCATTGCCGATGCGGTGGTAGTTCAAGACCAGCAGCGAATCACGCGCCGGAAGCTGCGAAAGCAGGAACGAAGCGCCGCTCCAGAGCAATCCGCGCGCCAGCAACTCGCGTTTTCCACCGAAAGTCAGGCCGCCTGCCATAGCACCAGATTATAACGGAGACCGGATACGTGCTTCCCTGCGTTACCCTTAAGACAAGATGGGCCGCATCCGCATACTTCCCGACCAGGTTGCCAACCAGATCGCCGCCGGCGAAGTGGTGGACCGCCCTGCCTCGGTCGTCAAAGAGCTGCTGGAGAACGCACTGGACGCCGGTGCCAGCCGCATCCGCATCGAGGTCGAGGCGGGCGGGCGCAGGCTCATTCGCATCACCGACGACGGCCAGGGCATGAACCGCGACGACGCGCTGCTGGCCTTCGAGCGCCACGCCACCTCCAAGCTGAGAACCGCTGACGACCTGCTGTCTATTGCCACGCTCGGCTTTCGCGGCGAGGCGCTGCCCTCCATCGCTTCGGTGGCTCGCGTCACGCTGGATACTTCCACAGGAGAGGAAACCGCCGGAACCCGCGTCGAAATCGCCGGGGGCAAAATCCTTCACGTTGACGATGCGGCCCTGCCGCGCGGCACTACGCTCGCTGTCGCCGATCTCTTCTTCAACACCCCGGCCCGCCGCAAATTTCTCCGCGCCGAATCCACCGAGTTGGCCCACGTGACGGCGCTGGTGACTCACTACGCCTTGGCTCACCCGGAGAAGCACTTCGAACTGCTCTCTGCCACACACACCATCGTCTCCGCGCCGCCGGTGGCGCGCACCGCCGAGCGGATTTATCAAATTTTCGGCCCGGAGACGCTGGCCCTGCTGCTTCCGGTGGCCGCGGAACTCCCGCTGGAGCGCGCCGGGCTGCCGGAGCCGCCGCCGTGGAAGAAGAACCCGGACGAACCCGCACGCACGCCCGGCGTCCTGCGGCTGACCGGCTTCTACTCCAAGCCGGAGCTGCAAAAGCTTAACCGCAACTCCATCTACGTCTTCGTCAACAAGCGCCTGATTCGCGACCGGCTGCTGCTGCACGCCATCTCCGAGGCCTATCGCAATGTGATTCCGCCCACCAGCTTTCCGGTAGTGCTGCTCTTTTTGGAGATGCCGCCCGAAGAGGTGGACGTGAATGTCCATCCGGCCAAAACTGAAGTCCGCTTTCGCCAGCAGAGCCTGCTGCACGACTTCGTCCGCGACAGCCTACGCACCGCACTGATTAAAGCCCGGCCCGCCGCCGGCTTTCTGGCTGCGCTGGACTCCGCGCCCGCCGCCAGTTCCTCGCTGATGCCCCCGTCCGCCTCGCCCTTGCCTGGCGCGCCGGAGAGCGATTCACGATTGCCCGAGCTTGACTCCGATCCGGCCGCCTTCCAGTCCGCCCGGGCAGACGCAGCAGCCTTTGAACTGACACCGCGGCTGCCCTCGCCCGTTCCCGGCAAGCTGCCCTTTGCCGCCCAGAGCGTGAATCCCGGCGGCTGGGACGGGAATGACCGGCAAGCGTGGGGCGAGGCCGCGGCAGCGCTCTTTCAGCCGGCCAGCCTGCCGCCCGCCGGCGATTGCTCCCTAGGCCCCGGCGATGCAGCCCGAACGAATCCGGCGGCGGAGACGGCTCTGGTCGAGGCCGAGCAGGCCGCCGCCAATCTGAACCACCTCGGCTCGCTGCGCCCGCTGGGACAGTTGCGCGACTCATTCATTCTGGCCACAGGCGAGGACGGATTGTGGATTATCGACCAGCATGTGGCACACGAACGAATTCTTTTTGAAAAAATTTTAAGGGACCGCACCGTCGAAAAGGTACAGCGCCAAAGGTTACTAATGCCTATGCTTGTGGAACTAAAGGCATCACAGATGGTAACCTTCGCGTACATCGCCGAGGAGCTGGAAAGGAACGGATTCGATGTAGAACCCTTTGGCCCGCAAACACTTGCAGTCAAAGCCGCCCCGATTGGCCTGGAAGGAGCGGCTCTGGAGCGGATGTTGGCCGAAGTTATCGAGCAATCAAGCGCTGATTCAGACGAACCTAAGCAGAATCATGATCTTACAGCTCTAAGAACACGCATAGCCGCTTCCATCGCCTGTCATTCAGCGATCAAGCTGAACACGCCTCTTGACTCGGTCCGTATGGAGTGGTTACTATTGGAACTGGCTAAAACGAGCCACCCAACCAATTGCCCCCATGGACGTCCAATAGCTTTGCTGTATTCTTGGAAGGAGATCCAGCGGGCCTTCCANNCCCTCCTCTTAGGGGACGGGGTTGCCCGGCGCCAACGCCTGCCTGGAAGTGAGGTTTTTCTTTGACATCGGAACAATTGGAAGCATCGCGCGCCGAAAGGATGCGCTTGGACGGACATGGGGCACTCACACTCGAGGATGCCCGGACGTGGATTGAGGAGACTGGATTGTGTCTCTTCCTGCCCAGAAGGCAGTATTCCTCCTCCATCGCGCCGTCGTTTGTTGAGGCTGTCGCCGGGAAGCGCGACGCCACCCCTGATCGCGAAATCGTTGCCTTAGCCGAAGAGTTGCTGGTACGCCTGGAGACAGACGGCGTGGCCGTGCGCCTGAACCTGCTGGGTCTGCCCGGCGAGGCTCCTGATTTCGTGGTGGCAAGTTGGGTTCTGCCCTACGTCTATGCACTGCGCGGCGACCGCGACTGGCGCCGCACCCCGCAACTGACCGGTTCGCGCCAGGTTTCGCAACTGGCCATCGAGGCTTACAAGCTGCTGGAGGCGGGCGACACCACCCTTGCCAAGCTCACGCATACCCTGGGTAGGGAAGTCACCGAAGCCGCCGTTCTGCGCGCCATCACCGAGCTCTGGCAACAGTTGCGCATCATTCCGGTTGTCTCCGCTCCCGGCCAGGCTTCTCAATGGCAACTGCTTCGCCTGCGCTTCCAGAAAGCCATTGCCGAAGGCGCCTCCACCTCTCAGGTGACCGCCATCTCGGTGCTTGCTTCGATTTACCTGCAAGCGGTGATTGCCGCCGGCATGGAAGAGGTCGAGCTGTTCCTGGCGCCGCTCACCGCCCGCAGCAAGGTGCGTGAAGTGTTGCGCGGCCTGGTCGCCACGCGCCAGGTCCACACCGTCTCGCTGGGACACGCGCCGCTGTTCTATGTTGCCGGCACATTGCCGGAGTTCGCGGTCGTACCCACCATTTACGCCAGCTCGTCGATGCCGGCCTCCGCGTACTTCCTGCGCTTCAACGACCATGAAGAAGAGGAGTTGCCCGAGCCTGCGGCAGCCAAGCAGAATGTGCCGGAGGCTGCGGTCCCGCATAAGCCTGCCGAGGCTCACGCGCCCCGCGCTGCTGCCGCGCGCAAGCCGGCCGCCAGTGGGAAATCCGCTGCTGCCCGGCCCCACTTCAGCCGCCCAGCCACCCTCTCCCGCGATCGCAAGCCGGCGCTATCCTCCTCTAGCCGTCCGGCGCGCCGCACAGCCGCCGACTCCCGGCCCGCCAGTGCGCGTCCAGCCTCTGCCACCCGCTGGAGTCCCAAGGCAGCCGCCGGCGCCAACGGCAAGCGCAACGGCGCCCATGCCGGCACAGCTTCGGACAACGGCAAACCCTCCAACGGAAATGGCCGCCCGGCGGCTCGCCCGGCGAACGGTGCCTCCAGCAGCACCCGTTCCGCCAAATCTCCCGCGCCCGCCTGGGGACAACGCAAGGTCCACTCCAACGGCTCCAAGCCCGCGGGAAAGCCCGCCATTAGCTCCCGCAGCGCCAGTAGCTCGGCTCGTGGCGCCAGCGCCCCGCGCGGCAGCAGCCATAAGCCCGCTCTTGCCGCCGGCTCCAAGGCGGGAAACAGCAAGCGGTTTGGCTTTACAGCCCGGCCCAAGCAGGGGACGAAGAAGCGCGGATGAGTGCCTCCTCCTTTAGCTCTTTCCCGCTGGCCCGCAAGATCATCGTCGCCATCGACGGCCCTGCCGGAGCGGGAAAGAGCACCATCGCCCGCCACCTGGCCCGGCATTTTAATCTGTTGAACCTCGAAACCGGAGCCATGTACCGCGCCTTTGCTCTCAAGGCTCTCCGCGCGGATATTCCGTTGCAGGATAGTCAGCGCCTCGAAGCTCTTGCCGCCGAAACCGTGATCCGCCTGGAACCCGGCGAAGAGGACAATCGCGTTCTTCTCGACGGCGAGGACGTGACCGGCCTGATCCGCAATCAAATGGTCACCGATGCCGCCTCCCAGGTCAGCGTATGGCCCGCCATTCGCGCCTGGCTCGTCAGCCTGCAACAGCGGATGGGCGCTGAGGGCGGTGTGGTCATGGAGGGTCGCGACATCGGCACCGTGGTCTTTCCTCACGCCGAGGTCAAAATCTTCCTCGATGCCGCCCCCGAAGTGCGCGGCCTGCGCCGTTACGACCAGGTTGCCCAGCTCGGCCCCGCCCCGGCCATCCAGCCCGAAGAGGTGATCCGCGACCTGCGCGCCCGTGATGAACGCGACCGCAACCGCGCCGATTCGCCGCTCAAACCGGCCTCGGACGCCGTTCTGCTGGATTCGACTCACCTGACGCTGGATGAGGTTGTCGCCGCCGCCGAGGCCATCGTGACCGCCAAGCTCGCACAGTTGCATCACGACGGTGGGGTTGGTCACGCCTCCTAAACGGTCTCCCGGTCACGCAGGAAGTCGTCGAAGGAGTAGACATCGGGCTCGGTCTTGAAGAGGAAGCAGCTCGTGCGGTTCATGGTATGCGAGGACCGGCAAGTAAGAAATAGCGAGTCCGTTACAATGAAGAAGCTATGATTCGTTTTTCAACTGCCGGGGAGTCGCATGGGGAGGCGCTGATTGCGCTGGTCTCGGGGCTGCCGGCCGGCGTGCCGGTCGATCTGGAGTTCGTCAACCGCGAGCTGTGGCGGCGGCAGCAGGGCTACGGGCGCGGCGGGCGCATGAAGATTGAAACCGACAAGGCCCACGTCCTCAGCGGCGTGCGCCACGGCAAGACCATCGGCTCGCCGATTGCGATTGAGATTGTCAACCGCGACTGGAAGAACTGGGAATCCAAACTGCCTGTTGACGCCGGCGATCCCGCGCTGCATCAGGCGGTTGCCTCGCCCCGCCCCGGCCACGCGGACTTGGCCGGCGCTCTCAAGTACAACTTTCCTGACGCCCGTTACGTGCTGGAGCGGGCCTCGGCGCGCGAGACCACCGCGCGCGTGGCCGCCGGCGCCTTTGCTAAGCTGATGCTGCGGACGCTGGGGATTGAGGTGCTGAGCCACGTGATCCGCGTGGGGCGCGTCGAACTGGAGCGCGCCGCTGCGTGGGAAGAGATTGTGGCTCTGGCCGCTCGCGACGAGGTGGTCCTAGGCTGCGTGGATGAGACGGCCGAGGCTCGGATGAAGGAAGAGGTCGAGGAGGCGGCGCGCACCGGCGACACGGTGGGCGGCGTCTTCGAGGTGGTCGTCCATGGCGCGCCCGCCGGCCTGGGAAGCTACGCCAACTGGGACGAAAAGCTGGACGGCCTGCTCTCCGGGGCGGTGATGAGCATTCAGGCGGTCAAGGCGGTCGAGATCGGCCGTGGCGTAGTTGCGGCCGAGAGCTTCGGCTCCGTTGTGCATGACCCGATTCACTACGCTGCTGAAGAGACCGGCAGGCCCACGCGCTTCACCCGTCCGCAGAACAATGCCGGCGGCATCGAGGGCGGCATCTCGAACGGCGAAGACATTGTGGTGCGCGGCTACCTGAAGCCGATTTCGACGCTGCGCAAGCCGCTCGAATCGGTGCGCTTTGACACCCGCGAAACCACCAGCGCCAGCTACGAGCGCAGCGATATTTGCGTGGTCCCGGCGGCAGGCGTGGTCGGCGAGGCGATGGTGGCGCTGACCATTGCGCGGCTGGCCCAGGAAAAATTCGGCGGCGATTCTGCGCTGGAATTGCGACGAAATTTTGACGGATACATCGAACAGATACGGAGATTCTAGCTGACGGATGATTCTTAAAATTGTCAAATATCCCGACCCAATCCTCTCGCGGCCCGGCGAACCTATCACTGAGTTCAACGATGAACTGCGCAAGCTGATCGCCGATATGTTCGAGACCATGTACGCCGAACAGGGCATCGGTCTGGCCGCGCCGCAGGTGGGCGCTTCTATACGTTTGATGGTGATCGACCTGAGCGTGGGCAAAGCGCCAAAAGACAAGCTGGTGCTCATCAACCCCGAGATCATCTTCACCGACGGCAAGCTCTACGAAGAAGAAGGCTGCCTGAGCTTTCCCGAGATTCGCGAGAAGGTGGCGCGCCACGCCAAGGTGCGCATCCGCGCCCAGGATGAGAAGGGCAAGTGGTTCGAGATGGACGGCGTAGACGTGCTCTCGCGCTGCTTCCAGCATGAGATCGACCACGTGGACGGAATGTTGTTCATCTTCCGCATGAGCGCCCTCAAGCGCGACTTGAACCTGCGCAAGATTCGCAAGATGCAGCGTGAAGGCAAGTGGTAGAGAGATGAAGCTGGTTTTCTGCGGGACTCCGCGCTTTGCAGTACAAACGCTGGAAGCGCTGTGCGCGGCGGAACATGAGATCGCGCTCGTGGTCACACAGCCCGACCGGCCCGTGGGTCGAGATCGCCAACTCACCGCTCCTCCCGTTAAGCTGGCCGCGCTGGAAGCAGGCCTTGCGGTCGTGCAGCCGGAAAAGATTCGAGACAACCAAGAGTTTCGCGCGCAACTGGAAGACCTTGCCCCTGACGCCATCGTTGTCGTGGCCTACGGACGTCTGATTCCGCCATGGATGCTGGCGTTGCCGCGGCTGGGCTGCATCAACCTGCACGCCTCCCTGCTGCCCCGCTACCGTGGCGCCGCGCCGATTCAGTGGGCCGTGGCCAACGGCGATGTCTTCACCGGCAACACCACCATGCTGCTGGAAGAAGGCCTCGACACCGGCCCAATCCTGCTGCAACGGGCCTTCGGCATCGCTCCGGAGCTGACCGCGGTGGAGTTGCTCGATGAGTTGGCTTGGGGCGGCGCGGCGCTGATGGTGAAGACGCTGGCAGGCCTGGCCGATGGAAGCATCCAGCCACGGCCGCAGAACCACGCGACAGCGACACTTGCTCCGATTCTGAATCGCGAAGACGGGCGCATGGACTTTGCCGCGCACAGGGCGACGGAACTGAAGAATCGCTGGCGCGGCTTTCAGCCCTGGCCGGGCGCATTCACCGCGCTCGACGGCAAGAAACTGATCGTTCATCGCATGAGCGTCGTGGACGCTTCTACCTTTGCAACGCCGAGTACCGCTGAACCCGGCCGGATTCACGTGGAAGGCCATCGTCTTTTTGTTGCCTGCGCTCAAAAAACCTGGCTGGAACTCGTTGAAGTTCAACTCGAAGGCAAAAAGCGGCTCACGGCCAGCGAGTTTCTGCGCGGGGCTGCGTTGGCTGACGGTGCGCGACTCGGGGCCGCGACCCCATGACCGCCAAGAAGAAGGCAGGCGCGGCGAAGACTGCGCCGAAGAATCGTCCAGCAGAAATCTCGCCAGCCCGCAAAGCCGCCTTCAACGTTCTTCTCGCCGTCGAGCGCGGTCACTCCCACAGCGACGACCTACTGCGCGGCAAAGCGGTTAATGTGCTCTCGGCTCCCGACCGCAACCTGGCTACGGCGCTGGTGCTGGGTGTGCTGCGCTGGCAGATTCTCCTCGACCATCAGTTTTACAAGCTGCTCGCCCGGCCCAACGCCAAGCTTGACGCGGAGATTCTGATCGCCCTGCGCATGGGCGCATTTCAGTTGCTGCGCATGGACCGCATCCCCGCCCGCGCCGCGATCGACGAGAGCGTGGAGCTGGCCAAGCAGGCCGGCCATCGCTTCGCCTCCGCCATGGTCAACGCCGTGCTGCGCAAACTGGCGAAGGCTGAACAGGCTGCGGATCTCCCTCCATCGGAGTCTGGAGAATCCCGCCCGGCGAAGGGTATGGGCTTTAGCCCGTACATGAAAGCAACAGAAAGAACAGGGGCTTCAGCCCCTGAGGGAAATCTTTCGGAAGACCTGGAAGCCCATCCCGCCTGGATGGTCGAGCGCTGGATTAATTTCTACGGCATGGAAGCGGTGAGGGCCATCTGCTGCCACGACCAGAGCCAGCCTGTTCTGACGGTGCGCCTAGCCAGCCCAGCCGTCGAAGCCGAACTCAGCGCAGCCGGCATTGTGCTCGAATCCGGCGAAGTGCTCACCGCCGCACGCACTGTCGTCTCCGGCGACGTAATCGCGACCGAAGCCTTCCGCGAGGGCCGCGTGCGCATTCAGGATGAGGGCTCGCAACTGGTGGCCGAGCTGGCCAGTTCGAAGAGCAAGAATCTCGACCAAAAGGTGAAAAGAATCCTCGACTGTTGCGCCGCGCCCGGCGGCAAGACGCTGATCCTGGCCGAGCGCAACCCGCAATCTAACCTCATCGCGATGGAATCCAGCGCGCCCAGGCTGGAACAGATGCAGAAGCGGCTGGCCTTCCTCGGCGGCCGGGTCGAATGCCGCCAAGCCGATGCAACCGCGTTGACGGAAGAGGCAGCCTTCGATCTTGTGCTGGCCGACGTGCCCTGTAGCGGCACCGGAACGCTCGGCCGCAACCCTGAGATTCGCCACCGCCTGCGCCCGGACGACCTCGCTCGCCAGGCCGAACAACAGCGGGCAATTCTCACGGCCGTACTGCGCGCCGTCCGCCCCGGCGGCTGCGTCGTCTACTCCACCTGTTCGCTGGAGCCGGAAGAGAACAAGCATGTGGTCGCCGCAGTGTTGGCCGCAAGCCCGCAAGCCCGCCTGCTCTCGCTCGAAGCCCGCTTGAATGAGTTGCGAGGCGAGGGCATTCTCACGCCCAAAGGCGCGGAACGCCTATGCAGCAGCCTCACGCCCGAAGGCTGCCTGCGCCTGCTGCCTGGAGCATTTCGTACGGATGGCTTTTTCATCGCGCTGATTGAAAGATTCGCCTGAAAGCAAGCGTAGTTACCGCTTACTCCACGAGCGCCGATAGGAAGTCCGAATGCCTCAACAGCGGCCCTATTCACTGTTCCCTACTCCCTATTCCCAGTCTTTCTCACTTCGCCACCGTCAGCTTCACCAGATCGCTCTGCTGCACGCGCGCGCCGGCAGGTGGCCATTGCGCCATTACCGCGCCTGGCTTCACTGGCGGCTTGGAGAGCGCGTCTCCGTTGCCGATCGGCGCGACTGGCGCATCCATGAATTTTGCCGCGGACTGGATGCCCACTCTGGTCAGTTCCGCCTGCGCGCTGACCACCGGCAGGCCAGCCAGATCGGGCATGACAAAGCCGTCGGGCGCATCGTCGCTTGAAGCGGCCACCAGCAGATTGATGCTGGGCCGCGCAATGCCCTGAGCGTGCGCCGGCGGATCCTGGGCCAGCACCGTTCCCTCGGCCGCGCCGGAGGGCAGCCGCGCCGTCACGCCTACCTCCAGGCCCACGCGCCGCAGCTCCAGCGCCGCCACGCGCTCATCTCTACCCACGGTCTCCGGCACTTCCACCTTTTGTGGCCCGAGGCTCTCAGAGACGCGCACGCGCCACTCCCGCCGCACCACCGTTCCCGGCGCGGGCGACTGCGTAAGAATATGTCCCTGAGCTACGTCTCCCGAGTAGTAGCGATTGTCCACGTCCAGATCAAGGCCCAGTCCCGAAGTCTGGCTGCGTGCCTCGGCCACGGTCATCCCCTTCAGCGCGGGCACCTGCACCTCCGCGCCGTGAATGGCGAAGTGCATGGTGGCGATCGCCGCCAGTAGCGCCGCAACCACCAGCAGCATCACCAGCGAACCCACTTGGAAGAAGTTGACGAAGGGTCGAGTTCTCATATTCCGTTCCATCGTTGAAAGTTGAACGGCGGCTCAGCCTGATTCCGTCGGACCGAGCAGCCAAACCATGGTGGGAGTACTGCCGTGAACAGAATCTACCACACGATCAGGTTATTTGTGGAGTGGCGCCAGCTTGACCCGCAATGCAAAGCCATATTTGCACGCAGCATCCTGGGGCAGCCTTATGTTGAGCGCGCCGGTGGTTTGCAGCCACTCGACTCTCTGGCTTGAACCCAGCAAGTCTACCTGCTGGACCAGTTGGCCCTTGGCTTCTCCGGTCAGGCCAAGCGCATGCACGGAGGCGGTTCCATCCTCAGGGCAGGCGAGGCTGATGACATAGAGGTTGCCACCTTTGCGGGTAAAGCGAAAATCGGCGGCAGTGTAGGGCTTCATCTCCTGGTCGCTGGCGAAGCCGGTCTTGACTTCCGTCGGACCCTCGCCGGAGATCGTCCACGGCTCCGTGGCGTAGATGGCCTCGCCGTTACGGTCAAGCCATGCACCCATCTCCAGCAGTGTGGCGCGCACCGGATCAGGGATGGTTCCATCTGCCCTGGGACCGATACTGAGCAGCAAATTGCCGTTCTTGCTGACGATATCGACAAGCTGGTGGATGAGAAACTCCGGTGTCTTGAACTCATCGTGCTCCATGTATCCCCAGGAGAGGTTGCTGATGGAGGTATCGGTCTGCCAGTGCCGGGGATCGATATCGGTGCGCAGGCTGCGCTCAAAGTCGCGTGCGCCCGCGGTCCACTCCATCGCATAGCCCTTGAGGGTAATCACTCCATCAATGTGATTCCGCACGGCGAAGTTATCATAAAAGGCCGTAAACTCGGTCATCCTGGAGCGAAAAGCAGGCTGGCCGTTGCCGCCGTCAAAATAAACTAATTCCGGCTTGTATTTTTCAACCAACTCGACCGAACGCGCCAGCCAGTCGCGAGTCCAGGCATCGCTGACATAGGTCCATTCATTGACCGGGTTGTAATTCGGATCAACGAGCCATTCATGGGCCGGGCCGTAGAACGAGGCGTACTTCGGATCGTTGACATCGGAGCGGATGGAGCGGCCTTCGCCGTAATAGTAGTTATGCTCGGCGCGGTGGAAGGAGAAGCCGAAGTGAAGGCCGGCCGCGCGGGTAGCTTGCGACAACTCGGCGAGAACATCGCGGCGTGGCCCCATCTTGACTGCGGTCCAATCGGAGAGATCGGAGTCGTACATCGCAAAGCCGTCGTGATGCTCGGCGATGGGAATGACATACCTTGCGCCCGCCTGCTTGAAGAGCCGCACCCAACCCTGGGGATCGAAGTGTTCGGCGTGGAATTTTGGGATGAAGTCCTTGTAGCCGGCTCCCTGGTCGATGGAGCCGAAGCGCTTGACGAAGTCCTCGTGCGCCGCATCGACGGGCTTGTACATATTATGCGGATACCACTCGTTGACCGCGCCGGGGACCGCATAGACGCCCCAGCCAATGAAGATGCCGAATTTGGCTTCCTTGAACCACTGGGGGATATCGTGGTTGCGCAGGGTCTCCCAGTCGGGCCGGTATGGGCCGTCGTGCGCCTGCTGATCGGCTTGCCGCAGCAGTGCATTGCGGCGCGCATCAAATTTGGAGACGGAGTCCTGCCACTCCTTGTCGATCTGCTCGGCCGACTTGACCCCGTGCGTGGGAGCCCATGGATCGGTGACGCCGGCGGCGGGTTGGGATGCCGGAACAGAAGAATTGCTCGACTGGGCAGGCGCAAAAGCAGGTGTCGCACAGAGAGCCACGAACAGCAGAAGCAGGATAGAGTTTTTCATTTCAGTCTCCAGTGTCGGACAGGACTAAATCGAAAGAGTCAGGCTGATTGTAAATGTTGACGATTTGTTTCAGCGGCCCGCGGCCCGTAGAATCAGCAATAGCGGCGGATCGCGCTGGATTTCGCGCCGGGAGCCGCACAGGAGCTGATGAGCGAACACGCAACTTCCCCACAGGCACCGACGGCGTCACCGGCATGGATCCGAATCGAGCGGGCGCGGCATCCCCAACGGCCTTATCCAATGGATTTCATCGAGCGCATCTTTACTGATTTCAGCGAGATTCACGGGGATCGCGCCTATGGCGACGACGAGGCCGTGGCTTGCGGAATGGCGCGCCTGCAGGGCGAAGAAGTGCTGGTGATCGGCAACCGCAAGGGCGGATCGACGAAGGATCGCGTGCGGCGTAACTTCGGAATGCCGCATCCCGAAGGCTATCGCAAGGCGCTCCGGGCGATGAAGATTGCCGAGAAGTTTGGGCGGCCAGTGATCAGCTTCATCGATTTGCCTGGAGCGTTTCCGGGTCTGGGAGCGGAGGAGCGGGGCCAGGCCGAGGCGATTGCGCGCAATCTGCTGGAAATGTCGCGGCTGCGGGTGCCGACGATCTCGGTGATCAGCGGCGAAGGCGGATCGGGGGGCGCGCTGGCGCTGGCTGTAGCGGATCGCGTGCTGATTCTGGAGAATGCGCTGTACTTTGTGATTACGCCGGAGTCGTGCGCGGCGATCATGTGGCGCGACGCGGCGCACAAGCAACTCGCCGCGGAAGCGATGCGCATCTCGGCGCCGGAGGTGGCCGCGCTGGGCTGCGTAGATGAGATTATTCAGGAACCGCCGGAGGGGATTCACACCGACCGCGAGGCAGGCTGCGGCCTGGTGGGCGCGGCGCTCAGGAAGCACCTGGACGAATTGAAGGCGCAGCCCATCGACGAGCTGGTGGCCGCGCGCCAGGCCAAATTTCGCACCATCGCGCAGTTCTACACGGAAGGTTGATGACCATGAGCACAATTTCGCCAACCGCTGGCCGCTTGCGCGCTTACTTGCGGTTCATTGTCGCGGTGCTGTGGTTCTTTATGGCGCGGGGGCTGGCTCACCGCCTGGCGCTGGCAGAAGCGACCGAGCAGTTTGTGCCGCTGGTCGAGCAGGCATTGCTGGCTCTTCTTTTGCTGATAGGCTATGCGGCAATGGGCTTCTGGCTCGACCGCGAGGCCCATCCGGTCAACGCGCAGGGGCTGCCCTGGCGGAGCGGCTGGCCGACTGAAGCGGGGATGGGTCTGGCCGTGGGTTGGGCGCTGGCCGTGGCGTGCGTTCTGCCGATGGTGGTGGGCGGAGGCATCGCCATTGTGCTGGTTCTTGGGCCTTCGGCCTGGGGATGGCTCGCGGCGGACGCGGCCTTCTTCGCGCTGGCCGCGCTGGTCGAGGAGATTGCCTTCCGCGGTTATGGATTCCAAAGATTTGAGCGCGCGGTTGGCCCGCTGGGAGCGGCGCTGGGCTTTGCGGCCTTCTATGCCATTGTGCAGGCGCTTCTGCCCGGATCGAACCACGCCAGCATTGCCGTCTCGGTGATGCTGAGCCTGGTGCTCTCCACGGCTTATCTGCGCAGCCGCGCATTGTGGGTGAGCTGGGGGATCAACTTCGGCTGGAAAGCCAGCCGCGCGCTGGTCTTCGGGCTGGCCATCAGCGGCGTCAGCAATCATTCGCCGGTGGTGCAGGGTAATCCGATGGGGCCGTTCTGGCTGACCGGCGGAGGCTTTGGGCTGGACGGCAGTTGGGTGTCCTTCGTCGCGCTGCTCATCGCGCTGCCGGTGGTCTACCGCCTGACGCGCGATCTGGACTACAAATATAACGCGCAGGTGATTGTGGCGGCCGGCATACCGGTGGATATGGACGCTGCGGGGCGCCGCCAGCATGAGGCCGCAATGGGGCCAGCTGCGCCTGCCGCACCCTCTCTGGTGCAGATTCTGCCCGTGGCCACGCCGCCGCCGCCTTCGGCAGACCGGCCTTCCGCTTCCAGCTAAATGTGTCTTGGCTAAACCGAACCATCTTCGTCACGCGGCTTTGCGGTAATCTGATCTCCGACCAGCCGCTCCAACTGATTCCGCCAGTCGAGCGACTCGACAAAGCTCTTCGACTCCCGCCAGCCGGGCTCGACAATGACGTGCAGCTCCAGATAAACCCGTGTGCCGATCAGCGACTCGATCTTAAGCCGCGCCCCTGTGCCAATTTCTTTGAGCTTGGAGCCGCCTTTGCCGATCAGAATCGCCTTCTGCCCGTCGCGCTCACAATAAATCGCCGCCGCGATGCGGGTGAGCGGTAGACGGGCCGGAGCTTGGCCCTTCTTGCGTGGCGGAGCCGGCGGCTCGGCCTCTTCGTAGCGCTCGATCACCACGGCCGAGGCGTAGGGAACCTCTTCGCCGGTCTCGACCAGAATGCTCTCGCGAATCAGCTCGGCGACCATGAAGCGCTGCGGCTGGTCGGTGTACTGGTCCTTGGGGTAGTAGCGCTCGCCCACCGGCAGCGCCTCGACGATCTTGCGGACGAGAATGTCCAGGCCGTCGCGCTTGCGGGCGCTCACCGGAATGACCTGCGCGAAGCCGAAGTGCCGGGTCAGCGTGTCGATCAGCGGCAGAAGCTGGTCCTTGGCGACCAGATCGATCTTGGTGAGCAGCAGAAAGACCGGGCAATCCAGCTTGCGGATCAGGCCGAAGAGAAACTCGTCCTCGCTGGCCCAGTTGGTGCGCTCGCGCTTGGGGGGCGGGACGGGAGCCCCAGACTGGTAGGTCGGGGTTTTAACCTCGACATTAAGGCCTACGGAATCACCGGGGGCTTTAGCCCCTGAGGTAGGCTCTTCGGCAATCCCATCCACAGCTCCGGAATCCGGCTCCGCGGCCGCTTCCAACTGCACCCGTCGCGTTGCGTCCATCAGCACCAGCACCACATCGCGGGTCTCCAGAGCCTCGTAGACCTCCTGCAGCATCCGCCGGTCCAGGTGCGATCCGGGCTTGTGGACGCCGGGCGTATCGACAAAGACGATCTGCGCCGCCGGATGCACGCCCTTGCGCGCCGGAACCTCGACCACCCCGGCGATGCGGTTGCGGGTGGTCTGCGGCTTGGCAGAGACGATGGCGACCTTTTCGCCGGTCAAGGCGTTCAGCAGCGTGCTTTTACCGGCGTTCGGCCGGCCGAGAATGGCGACAAATCCAGATTTCAAAGGGAGAATGCTCCTGATTGAGTTTACGGCATTTTAGGATTGCGGGTTTGTGGCCTCCTACCCTTTCGCAAAGTACGCGAGAGGATGGGGCACCCAGCCTCTGTTCGGGAATTAAGAAGCAGGCGTTGATCCCGCTTCACCCGCCGGCGGGAAGACGCGCAGACGCTCGACGCGGCGGTCGGTGGAGGCGACGACCTCCATGCGCAGGCCGGCGGATTCCAGCATCACCACCTCACCGGGGAGCGGGATGCGGCCTTCGATCTCGCTGACCAGGCCGCCCAGCGTGGTGGCTTCGTAGGCTCCGTCCAGATCGGTCAAGCTGGGCTGCTCGCCGAAGAGGCCGGGCAACTGATCGACGGGAAAACTGCCGGGAACCAGCCAGACGCCGCCGGGCTCGCGCTGCGGCTCTTCGATGGGAGTCTCCTCTTCGTGCTCATCGCGAATTTCGCCGACGATCTCTTCGAGCAGGTCCTCGATGGTGACCAGGCCACTGACGCCGCCATACTCGTCGATGACGATGCGCATGTGCTGCTTCTCGCGCTGCATCTCGCGCAGCAGCTCGTAGACGCGCTTGGTTTCAGGGACGAACTCCGCCTCGCGCGCCATGCTGGCGACGGTGCGTGCGCCGGCCTCGGTATCGGCGATTTGCAGCAGGTCGTGGGAGAAGGCGATACCGGTGACGTTGTCGATGGAGCCCGAGTAGACCGGCACGCGGGAGAAGTTGTGCTCGCGCAGCTCTTCGAGAAAGGCTTCCAGCGTGAGGGTCGCGGGCACGGCGAAGACTTCCGGGCGCGGGGTCATCACCTCGCGGACCAGCTTGTCACCGAACTCGACGGCGGAGCGGACCAGCTCGCGGTCACTCTCCTCCAGGATGCCCTCTTCCTCGCCGGCTTCGAGCAGCGCCTCCACATCGGCTTCAGTCTCCTCTTCGGCAGTGACCGGCTCCTCGGCCAGCGAGGCCACGGAGTAGAAGAAGCGCACGAAGACGGTGATGGGTGTCATCAGCCAGAGCAGCAAACGGATCGGCCAGACCAGACGCCTCGCCCAGCGGCCTTCGGTGCGATTGAAGAGCAGCGTGGGCAGAAGCTGGTTGCAGAAGACCATCACCAGCACCACGGCGAGAACGGCCTGGGCGATCTCGCCGGGTGTGGGGCGGGCCAGATACGGGGCGCGATCAAAGAGCAGCGAGCCGAACTCGAGGGCGATGATGCCCAGAGTGAGCTGCTGCAAGACCGCCGCGCAGATCTCCGCGTGCCCGCGAGTGAGGCCCAGTTGCGGTTCAACCAGCTCCTCCCAGGCGTCGAGGTTTTCTTCGATTTCGCGGGTCAGAATCTTGCCGAACTCGCTGTAGACGCGGCTGATGTAAGAGGCCAGCGTCTCGACCGCGGCGAGGAAGAGAATGAGGAGAATAAAGAGCGGGGTCATGGCCGGACCGCCTTGGTTGCGGCGCGCTCGATCAGCCCTTGCGGCAGGCCCAGCCGTGTGCGGAGCAGCCGTTCGCGGCGGGCCATCTTGCCCTCATCGGCCTCGTGGTCGTAGCCGGCCAGGTGGAGCAATCCGTGCAGGAGCAGCACCTTAATCTCGGTCGAGAGCGAGTGATTTCGCTCGACGGCCTGTTTGAGCGCGGTGGGCACACTGATGGCCAGATCGCCGGCGATAGCTTCAGCGCCAATCCCTTCCGCCGGAAACGAAAGCACATCGGTGGCCTTGTTCTTGCCGCGGAACCGGCGATTGAGTTTGCGAATCGCGGCGTCGGTGGTCAGCAGCACGGTCACCTCGCCGCGCAAACGAACTGCGGTCTGCGCCTGAGATAGAAAGCGGGCCAGTGTGCGGGCTGAGGGAAGACGGCGGGAGCGGGGAGTAATAGCGGCGCCCAGAGCAGCCGTCCGCTTCGTCGAAGCGATGCTCGGCGCGGGGTCAGGTTCCAGGTCTGGGTCCAGAAGGATCATCGTACTCGGAGGCGCTATCCGCGCGGCCCCGGTTCATCTTCATTCTACGCGCATTGTGGTATCCCGCCCCGAGAACAATACGAACTGGGAAGCAGGGTTTTCCCGCAGCCTGTTCAGCCGTGCCCTTTCAAAGCAGCCTGGCTGCCGCGTACGGCAATCTTATTGAAGGTTCTTTACTCCTGCGGCGGGATCGCGAAATAGCCTTTGCGGACCTGTACCTTCATGCCGTCGCCGCGGCACTCGACGCTGAGCTTGCGGAAGCCGCCGTCCAGCTTGGTGTTCGTGGACATATAGGTGGCGACGTATTCTGTGCGCAGCTCGTCCTCGATCTGCTGGAAGGCGGCTTCGAGCTTCTTGCCGTTGTTGCCCACGTCGATCAGCCGTCCGCCGGTCTCCTCGGTCAACTTCTTCATCGCCGAGTAGCCGCTGTAGCCAAAACCCCCATAAAAGCCCCGGTCGGCGATCAGAATCGCGTAGACGATGACGTTGGACTTCTGCGCCGCGGTAATCGCCTCGTTGATCTTGACGCGGCTGCCCTCGTCCTCGCCGTCGGTGAGCAGAATCATCGCCTTGCGACCCGTCTCCTGACTCATCTTCTGGTTGGCGGCCAGGTAGACCGCGTCGTAGAGCACGGTTCCCTTGGGCGCTCCGATGGTCGGAATGGTCCCGCCGCCGGCGCCGGGAATGCCTCCCGCGCCATTGCCGCCGGCGGTGTTGATTTCGGCATGGCTCATCGCCCGCGACAACTGCCGCGCGTTGTTGGTGTAGTCCTGCAAGAGGTCCACATCCACGTCAAAGGAGAGCAGAAATGCCTCGTCCTTTTTTTCGAGGACGCGCTCCAGGAACTGGCTGCCTACATCCTGCTCCAGGGAGAGCACGCGCTGCTGGCTGCCCGAGGTGTCCAGCAGTATCCCCAGCGTCAGCGGCAGATGCGACTCGGCCGCGAAGTTCTTGAGCGTCTGCGGAACCTTGTCTTCCGAGATCGTGCAATCGTTCTTGCCGAGGTGAGGAACCAGGCTGCCGGATTTGTCCTTGACGGTGAAAACGACATCCACCAAGCTGACGCTCAGCTTGAGTGTCGCCACCGGCTCTTCCTCGGGCGCAGCCGGGGCGGTGCTGACCGGGGGCGCATCCGGCGACGGAGCAAGCTGGGTCCATCCGGCCGGAATGAGCGCCGGCAGGCCGATCAGTAAAACGGCAACTCCCCAACGATTACGCATTCTGGTCCTTTAGACGGATTTTAGACTCACGAGGAAAGCATACAGCAGGATTTCCGGCCAAAAGCAACCAGCGCTGCTCTGGCGCGTCTGATACTCTGACGATTGCAGCACTGTGTCAGGGATCAGGGGTCAGTTGACGGAAGGCCGTAGTTGGTTTTCACTGACAGCTGAAAACAGACCACTGTTCACTATCCACTGGAGAATACCTGTGAAGCTAGGTTTTACGGCAATAGCGCTGGCCGCGCTCCTGAGTTCGAGCCTGAGTTTGACGGTTCTGGCCCAACAGCAGCAACCCTCCGTGCCCGATGCCCCTACGCCCCAGGCGCCCAAGCCGCTGTCGGACGTGGACGGACCGATTACTCCCGGCATAGGCGCTGGAGACGAGCAGTCCGGAACCGCTTCGTCCTCGAACCCCTCGGTTCAGCAGCAGCGCGCGCCGAGCAGCCAGGAGCCCGGCAATCAGGGCAAGGACGAGGTCCAGACCGCGCCGCCTGAGATACCCACTGCCGGCGAGGGCGTTGACAAAGTGACCACCCTGATCATGCACGTGAACTTCGTCGAAGTTCCGGTCACCGTGAAGGACACGAAGGGCAAGCTGGTGTCTGGCCTCACCTACCGCGACTTCAAGGTCTTCGAGAACGACACCCGTGAACCCATTGCTTTTTTCACCACGGATTCCTTCCCGCTTTCGATTGCTTTCGTGCTCGATCAGAGCCTGACCTCGGACGTGATGGCCAAGGTGAACAACTCGCTGGGCGCCATCCAGGGCGCGCTCACGCCTTATGACGAAGTGGCCGTCTTCTCCTATAACAATGGCGCGCAGGAGCGGACCGGCTTTACCGGCGCGCAGAGCGGCCGTTTGCCCGCCGTGCTCGCCCTCACCAAGGAGACCGGCAGCGAGATGCTGGTGCCGATCAATGACGGCCCCATGGCCGGCTGCAACGTTCGCCAGAACGGCAACTGCGTCGACCCCAACCTGCAGCCCGGGCGCTCGGCCGGCGGCAACACGTTCATGACCATTCCCAAGGAGATTCACACCCTCAACGACGCCATCTTGGCCGCGGCCAAGGAACTTTCCACGCGCCCCAAGGGCCGCCGCCGCATCATCTACGTCATCAGCGACGGCAAGGAGTACGGCAGCAAGGCCAAATACGCCGAGGTGCTGCGTTATCTCCAGACCAACAAGACCGCGGTCTACGGCACGCTGGTGGGCGATTCGGCACGCTGGGGCGAGAGCTACGTGAGCCGCCTCCACATACCCGGCATGATGTACGACAACCTCCTGGCCAAGTACATCCTGGCCACCGGCGGCACACCGGACTTCGAGGGCGGCACGGACGGCATCGAAAAGAGCTATGCCAAGATCGCCGAGGAGGCGCGCAACCAGTACACGCTGGGCTACTACAGCCACCAGCCGTTCATTGACGGCAAGTTCCGCAAGATCGAGGTGCGCGTCGACCGGCCCGGCATGGAAGTCATCAACAAGAACGGCTATTACCCATCGGGGCAGGATTACCGCTAATCTGGGCTGGTATGGTTTCCGCTCATCCGGCAAAAACACGAAAGGCCTGTGCGCCCGCACAGGCCTTTCCGCTTGAATGAACCGGAGAATGTGCCGTGAGCCATGGATGACCAGCTCTTACCGTTTGCTATCCACGCGACTGACATGCGCGGCAAACATATTCCGTCACTTTGAATCCCAGCGGATTTTCGAATCGATTACCGCAGCGGCTGCAAACAATATAGTCCATCTCCGCCGACGGAGGCGCGGCTGGCGTCGAGGCCAGAGGCGGCGCGGGAGCCACGGTCTGTTGCACCGTTGGCTGCACGGTTGGCGCGGCGGGCGTGGGATCGTTGATGCCCTTGAGGCCTTCCTTGAAACCCTTCAGTCCTTCGCCCAATCCCTTGCCCAACTCAGGCAGCCGCCTGGCCCCAAAGAGCAGAAATGCCAAGACGGCCAGCACGATCAGGTGCCATGGCTGCAATAGATCGCCCATTGTCTTATCCTCCGCGTGTCGCTTTCGCCGCCGCGCATTCTCAATGGATATTGTCGCACAAAGACAGCGGTCAGTGAACAGTGGTCAGTGGACAGTAAAAACCCTACGACTGGCGACTGTTCACTGTTCACAGTCAATTCACCTGCGCCGGCTTGCCCAGCCGTTCCGTCACCATCGCATAGAAGGCGCGCAGGTCTTCCTCATCGCCCACGGTCAGCCGCCGGTAGACCTTCATCAGCGGAAACAACCGCGAGCCGCGCACCTCGATGGCCGGAACCGCCATCACGCCGCCGGGATACTGGGTCATCTCCCATACGCCGGCATAGCGGCGGCGCAGCACCTCGCCCAGGTAGCTGCCCCAGAGGCGCACCTCGAAGTCCAGTTCCAGCTCCGGGCTCTCGCCCACCACCACCAGAATCTCGTCCAGCGCGTCAATCGATTCCGAGGTAAAGTCCAGCTTCTGCTTGAACTCGCTACGCCCCAGCTCCGCCGCCGCTCGCGCATAGCCCTCCATCATCGCTCCCAGGTCATGGAATTGCGACGACTCCAGCCGCATGCGCAGATCGGTTGAGTTTCTCATCTTGTCCTCAGAGTATAAGCCACGCGCCGCCGGATGAAGCATTCTCAGCGGAACCGAGGCAGGAAAAGGTCGCGGTCTCCTGGATTTGTGGCGTCGCGCAGTGGGTTTGTGGCAGACTGAGAGCAGTTGTGGAGGGTTCTCCGTTGAAGACCATCAAGTTTTTCGTCCTTGCCGGCGTCTTGGCGCTCAGCGTTGGCAGCACTCTCGCCGCCAACCGCCAGATTTACCCCGACCCATTGCAGGCCAAGGCCGACCTGGCCGCAGCTCTCAAAACCGCCTCCGCAAGCCATAAGCGCATTCTGCTGGACTTTGGCGGCGACTGGTGTGGCGACTGCCAGGTGCTCGACCTCTACTTCCACGACGCAGCCAACCGGCCGATTCTGGAGGCTAATTTCGTGCTGGTCCACGTGAACATTGGGCACATGGACGCCAATCAGGAAATCGCCGAGAAGTACGGTGTTCCGCTGCATAAAGGCGTGCCCGCGCTGGCCGTCCTCGACGAGAAGGGCGCGCTGCTTTACAGCCAGAAGACCGGCGAGTTTGAAGATATGCGTAACATGGAGTCCGGCGCAGTGACCAAGTTCCTGCTGCAATGGAAGCCGTCAAGCCCGGCTGCTAGGCGGTAATGGTGCTGCTGAGGACGGCAGCTCAAAGGCCAGCGTTCAGGCCTTCCCTCAACCTATCGGCGCCAAATGCTTGGTGTTCTGGTAGGTGTAGATGATGCGGTGAGCGACGGTGATGGTAGAGAGCACGGCCAGCACCCACAGCGCCGGGGCCATCACGCCCCAGTGGTTGAACAGCGCGCCCAGAATCACCAGCACGATGCGTTCCGGCCGCTCCATGAAGCCGACCTTGCATTGGCCAATGAGAGCTTCGGCGCGGGCGCGCGTGTAGCTGACCATCAAGGACGTGACCATCACAAAGGCCACCAGCACCACATACCTGAACCGGTTGATGCGGCCGTAGTAAACCAGCAAGCCGAAGAACAGGATGACGTCCGAGTAGCGATCCATCACGGAATCGAAGAAGGAGCCGAAGACGGTGACCTGGTTGTTGCGCCGGGCCACGCGGCCGTCCAGCATATCGAAGGCGCCGGCGGCAAAGATGACCATGCCGGCGTAGAAGAACATCCAATCGGCGTTGATGGCGTTGGCGTGGCCGAAGAGGAAGGCTGCGACTATGTTGATGACCACGCCGATGACGGTCAGTGCATTGGGCGAGATGCGCGTCAGCGCAAGGCCATGCACGATCTTGTCGAGAAGCCATCCACAGGCGCGGCCGAAAGCGCTGGTCCAGGTGATTGCCATTGTGCTACTTTTGCTCCGGGTTCTGTGCAGCGCCGGCTTTAGCCGCGGCAGCTTCATCGTGGATGGTGGTCAGTTTCAGAATCTCCAGCTCGCGCTTGCCGTTGGGTGTGACGATGGTGGCGATGTCGCCCACGCGCTTGCCCACCAGGCCGCGGCCGATCGGCGAGGTGGTCGAAATCAGCCCCTTCGAAACATCAGATTCTTCGCTGGTCACCAAACGGTAGACGATCTCCTCATCCTTGGTTGAGTCGAACACCACCACCGTCGAGCCAAAGCCGGTCTTATCCTTGGGAATGTTGGTCAGATTGACCAGCGAGAGCTCGGCCATGCGCCGCTTGAGTTGGCCCAGGCGGGCATCGACAAAGGTTTGGCGCTGCTTGGCCATGTGGTACTCGGCATTCTCCGAGAGGTCTCCCATGGCCACGGCCTTCTTGATCTCAGCGGGAAGCTCGTGCTGGAGCTCGTGCTCAAGAATTTCGATCTCGGCGAGTAACTGCTTTTTGATGTGCTCGGGCATTCAGGGTCCGTGGCGGCGAGCGGGGTTTGCTCCATCCGCGAGAGATAAAGAACTTGACTTCTCATTATACGCGGGGACAGGAAGCAGGGACCAGGGAACAGGGAATATAAGATCGGAGCTGCTTCTGAAATGCGCGATTGCGTACGCTGCTCGAAATGCTGTAGCCTTGCTTGCGAGGATTCCAGCCATGTCCTTGCGTTCTCTGTTTGCCGTTCTTGTCGGCGGCGCGCTTCTCGCCGCGCCCGTTGCCTCCATCGCTGCCGACCGCGGGCCATCGACGCCCGAAGAGCGGAAGCAGGCCCTCGAATATATTCATCACTTCGAGGCCGACCCGCTCAATCCAGCATTGAAGCCGGAGATTCAGTGGGTTGTATCGTTGATTGACAATGTGCCTGATATACATATTGGCTTCTGTCCTACTCTGATTGCTTTTCCAAAAGGTGACAAGAAAGACGGTTTGACCCTATTCACCGCGATGCTCTTTGCCGAGATTTCCTTCGCGCTTCAAAATCCCGGCAAGCAGGATGATTATCATGCGCAATTTCAAGCTGGTGTCGAAGGTGTGCTGAAAATCTATCAGGTTTTGCTGAAGTCCAACCCCAGGGACCAGCAGCCTTTTCTTGACGACTTGATCCAGCGGCGCGATGCTGGGACGCTTGTGCAATGGGTGAGTGAGCGCGCAGCGACATTCTGCAATTAACGATTGGCTGGTCAGTTTCGGTTTCTCGTTGTGGCAATCGTCAAGCAACCTTTGCCGTTTGGCCTGCGCTCGTCTACCATCCCCTCAAGAGGCTTCGTGGAAACCACTGAGATCGAATTGCCGCCGCCAACGCCGCCGGTTGCGCCTGCCGCGTTGGCTGTGATTGCGCCTCTATGGCACACTGCCGTGCTGGTCGTGGTCGTTGTTGCGTTCTCGATTCATGGCGCCTCGCGCTTCTCGTCTGCGCACGCGGAAATCAACCGGCTCGCCACCTATAGCTTCACGGCGGCGATGGAAGCGCTCTTGCTCGCATGGGTCCTATTTGGATTGCGCCTGAAAAAAATTCCGCTGCGCTCACTGCTCGGCGCACGCGCCTTGAGCCTTCACTCCGTTGCAGAAGACCTGTGCTTCGCTGCTGTCTTCTGGATTTTTTCGTTGATGGTGCTGGGCACATTGAGCATTGCCTGGTCGCGCACCGAGTTCGCGTTGGCGCACCGGCCAGCAACGACTCATGCCGCCGGAGAGGCTGGAAAAGCCGGACAATCACTTGCGTACGATCCTTCGAAACTCGAATCGCTGCGCGCGCTCAAGCAACTGGCGCCCGCGAACGGAAGAGAAATAGCCGCATGGATGCTGCTCTGCATGCTGGTTGGCTTCACCGAGGAAATTGTCTTTCGCGGCTACCTGCAGCGCCAGTTCATAGGCTGGGCGCGCGGCAGCGTAGGGTTGGGCGTGCTGGCCTCCGCCGTGGTCTTCGGCAGCGCGCACGCGTATGAAGGCGCGCGCGGCATGGTCTTGATTACTGTCTTCGGCGTGCTCTTCAGTCTGCTGGCGCTTTATCGCCGCAGCCTGCGCGCGGGCATCTTCGCGCACGCATGGCATGATCTGATTGCCGGCCTGGTGATCGCTCTGCTCAGCTCGAAGCACGTGATCTGAGTCGATGCGGGCGCGGCTCAGTTCGGCATTGGAAAAAATTGTTGACTCTTTTTCCACCACTGCTTCGTTTTTCTCTTGACACTTGCGTTGGATGAATCTATACATTCTTCAACTGCATAACTTTTGCAGTGGTGAAACACAAATCGTCAAAAGGGAGAATAGGCAAATGGCAACCAAAAAAGCACCAGCCAAGAAGGCACCCGCGAAGAAGGCGGCAAAGAAGGCCGCGAAGAAGAAGTAGCGGTACCTCCAACCCAAAGGCAACAGATCAGGGGAGCGCATTCAGCGTTCCCCTGATCTGTTTTTGGAGAAAGGATTACACTGGTACACGCAGAGCACGGGAGGAATCGATGACACGCCGCCGCTGGATTGCCGAGCATTGGGATGAAGCTACCGCGACGCTCACGGGCGCGCAGGCCGAGCACATGACGCGCGTATTGCGCGCGCAGCCGGGCATGGAAGCCGATGTGGTGGCAGGCGGCCACGTCTTCCATGCGCAGGTAGTCGCGGTCTCCGGCGGTGAAGTTCGCTTCAACCTGATCGCTGAATTGGATGCTGATCCGGCGCTGCCAATCACGCTGGTCATGGCCGTGTATAAATTCGATCACATGGAGTGGGCTATTGAGAAGGCTACCGAGTTAGGAGTTGCCGCGATTGCGCCGGTGATTTCCAGAAGAACGGAAAAGCATCTGGCGGCGGCTGCGCAGAAGCGCGCGGAGCGCTGGCGGCGCATCGCGCATGAAGCGGCGCAGCAGTCGCGGCGCTGCGACGTGCCGCTGGTCTACGATCCTGAGCCTTTGGCCGCGCGGGTGCGAGCCGCCTCGGAAGCAGCGCGCATTGTTCTAGCCGAGCAGGAGCGCACCACTACGCTGCGCAACGCGCTGGAAGAAGCTGTGGCCGCGGCGGGAACAGAAATGCCCGCACTGGAGATTGCCATCGGCCCCGAAGGCGGATGGGCGCCGGAGGAAGAGGCGCTCTTCGACGCCAATGGCTGGAGAGCCGCATCGCTGGGGCCGCGCATTCTGAGAGCCGAAACAGCGGCTATCGCCGCGCTGGCGGTGGCGGCTTCGTACCTGGAGTAATTTTGATCTTCTCTTGGTCAACTAGATAATACGCACTGAAGTGTCTATGGCAGAGCTTCAGAATTCGGCGACTGACGCGCTGTCATGATCGACAAGAAATCGAATTAGATGTGCGCGCCGCCGCTGCGCTTGCGGAAGACCACCTTCAGCTCGCGCCGCCAATGCTCGGTGAGCGCGATCAGCTCCCACTCGACCTGCGGGGAAAAGTAGCGCAGCACCGGCTCGTTGGCGGGATGAATGCGCAGCGCCGGAGCGGCGAGCAGCAGCCGTGGCTGGAGCGGCGAAACCTCCGCGCCAGAAAAATACCCCTGCCGCTCGAAGGCCGAGAGCGGCCGTCCGCCCTCGTTGCCCGCAACCGGCTGCCGGTCGTCGTTCAGCGCGCGCACGCGAATCCAGTAATCCAGCGCCTGCAACGGCAGATGCAGATCCTCTTCGGCCTTCAGCTCGATCACCGTCAGCCGTCCGTTGCGGTCCAGCGTCAACAGGTCCAGCAATCCCCGGTCGCCGGTGGAGAGCGCGGGCACCTGCGAGTAGAGCAGGTCGCCGCGCAGCCCCGGCAGCAACTCAGTAATCTCCGCGCGCAACCGCGCTTCCAGCCAGCGCTCCGGTTGCAGGCGGAAGAGCGGGTCAGTATGCGCGCCGTCGCCGTGGCGGCTCAAAAACAACCGCGAAAAGAGATCGCGGCAGAGCGGCTCGGTCTCCGCCGTGAGCGGCGTCTCATTGGCTCCCGCGCCAAAGCTGATCGCGTCCTCGCGGGCGAAGGTGTTGGCGGCAAAGCCCTGGCGCACCCGCGCAAATTCCAGGCCATGCAGCAGCAGCCCCACTTCGGTGGCCGAGCTGGGCCGCACCTCGACCCGTTCCTTCGCGGACGGCGGGACCAAAGAAAGCAACCGATCAATTCCAGCCTGATTGCGCTCAATAGCCGCGGCGGCTGAAAAGGCATGCACCAGCCGCGAGTCCAGGTTGCCGGTNNAAGTCGGCGGCTGCGTGATTCAGCCAGGCCATGCGCTCGGCGGTCGTTCGCCACGCTCCGGCTGGCACAATCACCTTCAGCCCGCCAAAGTGCCGCCGCACGTCGCCGTGCTGGCGGCAGTGGTCCAGCCAGAGAATTCCCAGCGTCAGCACGCCGTCCACCATCGACGCCGACTCCGCCTTACCGACGCCGATCACCGCGTCCGCAGCTGTTCCGCGCAGCAGCCGTCCGCGCGCGTAGGCCGGACCAAAGCTGTGCTCCAGGTCCATCGCCGAGCGCAGGCCATCTACCTTCGCGCCGATGAAATGCCGGGTCAGCACGCGCTCCAGCAGCCGCTGATAGTTGCGCCGGGCGGCATCGCGGGCGGTGGGGGTGCGGCGGTCGCTGGTGGGGACCAGCTCCAGGGTCTGCGGCTTGGCAGCGCCCATGCGGCGTGTGGCCAGGCGCAGGCATTGCGCGCGCTCCTGCACGCCGGTCACGGTGCGGATCAGGTTGCGCTCCTCGCTCCACAGTTGCAGCAGGCAGCGGCCATGCTGTTCGCTCACCGCATAGCGGGCGGAGCGCATATCGAAGAGCACGCGGCCATCCTCCAGCAGCGCGGCCGCCGGGTGGTCGGTGAGGTACGTTTCAATTGCTTGAGCCAGCCGCTCGGGAGAGGCAGCCTCGGCGTCGGCGGCCATCTGCCTCTACCAGCCCTGACGCGCGCGCAGGCTGGTGATGTGCGCGGTGTGGTGGCGCGAGTGCCAGTCGTACATCGCCAGCATCTTGACCAGCATCTCCCGGCCCCGCTCGGGATGGTTATAGCCCTTGCGCAAGTCGGCGTCGGAGAGCGATTCCAGCAGCGCCACCCAACGCGCGTGCAGCGCCTCGATCAGCGCCAAGGAAACATCGACGGGCAGCCGGCTGTCGGCCAGATTGGCCCAGGCGGCCTCGTCATAGGGCTGGATCGTCGGCCAATCCTCGGTGAGCGCCAGCTTGCAGCGAGTGTAGGCCATCGCGTGGCTGTCGGCCAGATGATGCACCACCTGCCGCACCGTCCAGCCGTCTTCGCGGTAAGGCGTGTCCAGTTGCGCATCGCTCAATCCGGCAACAGCCGCTCGCAGGCGCTCGGGCAGTTGCCGAAGCACTTGAATGTGCCCGGCGCGGATGCCGGGCAGACTGCTGGCCGACGGGCTGAAGCGGCCAATAGGATAGCGAAGTGCGTCCAAGTCTTTCATAGCTCAAACCCTACCATCTTCACTTGCGGAATAGAATCCGCATTGAGGCGCCCGGCCCGGCGGCAGCGCCGTTTTGGGACCAAACTTGTTCTAGGCGTGAGGGTGTTGATGGTGATGATGGCTGCGGTGCGGGTACTGGTGGTTATGCTTGGAGGCGAAGGCCGGGCTGGCAAAAACCAGCAACAGCAGGACGGCTGCAAAAATCTTCTTCATGGAAAAAATGTACCATGAGTCAGGCGCTGACGGAAGAGTCCCGCGCGCCCAGCATCAAAAGAGGAACGGGTCTCAGCAGAGACGCAATCGGGGGTAAACTTGTAAATATGATGAACATACCGGCCCCTTCCCCGCTTCCCAATCACAAGCGCTACTTTTTTGAGAAATTCGGCCTCACCGAGCGGCTGCTGGAGCGCTGCTTGGGCGAGGCCCTTTCCGCCGGCGGCGATTATGCCGACCTCTACTTCGAGTCGGTGACGGCTACCTCGCTCGGCGTTGACGAGCAGATTGTCAAGTCCGCCTCGCAGGGCGTCAGCGCCGGCTGCGGCATCCGCGTGCTCAGCGGCGAGCGCACCGGCTACGCCTACACCGACAACCTCAGCACTGAGCGCCTGCTCCATGCCGCCCGCACTGCGGCGCTCATCGCCAGCGGCCCAGCCACGCAAACGGTACAGGGCTTCACGGAAGCGCCCGCCGCCGACCTTTATCCCGTGCCGCTGGGCGGCTACAACCTGGATCTGGCCGCGCGGCTCGAACTGATTCTGCGAGCGGATCGTGCAGCCCGCGCCTATGACCCGCGCATCGTGCAGGTCAAGGCAGGCTACTCCGAAGAACTGCGCCGCATCCTCATCGCCGCCTCCGACGGCGCCTTCGCCAGCGACACGCAGCCCCTCTGCCGGCTCAACGTCTTTGTCATCGCCAAGGAGGACGCAACCGTCACCAAGGGCACGGCGGGCGGCGGCGGGCGCGCCGGACTCGATCAATTCACAGGCTCCAAAAGCCCGGAGTCCCTGGCTCGCGAGGCCGCGCGCGGGGCGATTCTGCAACTCCACGCCGTGCCCGCTCCGGCCGGCGAGATGGAGGTAGTGCTCGGTCCGGGCTGGCCCGGAATTTTGTTACATGAGGCGGTTGGCCACGGACTCGAAGCAGACTTCAACCGCAAGAAGACCTCGGCCTTTGCCGGGCTGATCGGGAAGCAAGTCGCCAGTTCCAAGGTGACCGTGGTGGATAATGGCACCATCGCCGGCCGCCGCGGCTCGTTGAACGTGGACGACGAGGGCACGGCCACGCAGGAGACAGTCCTGATCGAAGGCGGCATCCTGCGCGGCTATCTGACCGACAAGCTCTCCGCGCGCCTGATGAACTCCGCCAACACCGGCTCCGGCCGCCGCGAGAGCTATCAGCACATCCCCATGCCGCGCATGACCAACACCTATATGCTGGCCGGCGACGACGCGCCCGAAGACATTCTGCGCAGCGTCAAGCGCGGCCTATACGCGGTCAACTTCGGCGGCGGCCAGGTGGATATTACCAACGGCAAGTTCGTCTTTTCGGCCTCTGAAGC
>PLPA01000149.1:76939-79024 GCA_003159355.1 Acidobacteriaceae bacterium
GTCCCCGTCGGCGTCGGCATGCCGACGATCAAGCTGGACAAGATGACCGTGGGGGGGACAGGAAGGTAATCGTATCACCACCCAAGGGAGCTATCGGGTCGCCGCTGTGTGCCGCAAAAATTGCCGCCAATCAGCCCGTTGCCGGAACAATCGCCGCAGCCGTCACCACGCGATTTCGTCCTTCATTCTTTGCTCTGTACATCGCGCTGTCGGCCGCCTCAAGCAACGACTCCGGCATTCCTTCCACAGTCTCGCCTCGTCGCGCAACAGCGGTAGCTACACCCACACTCACCGTAACCCACCCTCGGCCTTCCGGATTGCCCTCATGGCTCAGCCGCAAAGCCTCGACGACAGACCGCACTTTTTCGGCTACTTCAACTGCGCCGGCGGCAGAGGTAGAAGGAAGAATGACGCTGATTTCCTCTCCGCCATAGCGGGCAACGCGATCCGTGGCACGCACGGCGTCGCTCACGGCCTCGGCGACCGCGCGCAGGCAGTCATCTCCCGCCTGGTGTCCGTACCGGTCATTGAACCGCTTGAAATGATCAAGATCGAGAAACAACAAGGAAATTTGTGAACCATGGCGTACGGCGCGCTTCCACTCCCGCGCCAGCGCTTGGTCAAAGGAGCGGCGATTCAAAAGTCCTGTCAGGCCGTCGGTGTGCGCCAATGCCGAGAGTTTTTCTTCCAGCCCTTTGCGCTCCGTAATGTCGCGCATGATGATGACGTGTTCTTTGGGATCCCCGGTGACGGAATCATGCACCAGGCGGACGGTCGCCTCTACCCACGCTATAGACCCATCCTTCCTTTGTATTCGGAAGGTCGAGACGTCGATTTGATCTTCCGCGGCGACAATTCTGACACCGGCATCATCAAGAACACGCAAATCTTCTGCCAGGATATAGACCTCGGGCCCTTTGCCTATCAACTCCTCCGGCGTCCAGCCAAAGAGCTTGAAGCAGGAGGGAGAGATATACCGGGCCACCCGATCCAGGCCGGAGCAGCAGATGACATCGACGCTGTTATCCACAAGGACCTTGAAGTCGATTGCGTCTTCGCCAGAGATAAGGTCCCGCACCTTTTACTCCTCGGCATCCCGCCTGGAATTTTCATTTTACTTTCCGGTATACGGGCACTATACCATCTGCCGCCTCCGCTCGCTATCCTCTCCGAACCTGTTTGAGGACCAAAATCGCGCGCATATCAAACTGAGTCTTTGCCGGGTAATTTGTCACGTTCCGAAGCAAACTCAGACGCCTCCCCGCCGGCCAACCTTCCATCGTCAAGTCTGGTTTAATCTGGCTGGCCGATACCCCCCTTCAAGAGGCCAGCCCTGTGCGCGTATCATGGCGGGTATGAACATTCAAGCGATTCAGGCAGCCATACGCGAGGCTGGCCATGACGGCTGGCTGTTTTACGACTACCATCACCGCGACCCCATCGCCGGGCGCATCCTGGGTCTGGACCAAAAGGCGCACGTCACGCGGCGCTGGTACTACTTTGTGCCTGCCGCGGGGGAGCCGCGCAAGCTGGTGCACCGCATCGAACAGGCGCGGCTGGACGCGCTGCCCGGAACCAAAGCGATGTATTCAAGCTGGCAAGAGCTCGCCAGCGGCTTGGAAGCGATGCTGGCCGGAGCGCGCACGCTGGCCATGCAGTACTCGCCCAACAACGCCATCATGTATGTCTCCATGGTCGATGCGGGCACAGTCGAGTTTCTGCGCGGGCTGGGCAAGCAGATCGTCAGCTCCGCCGATCTTGTCAGCCAGTTTGAAGCCACTCTGAGCGACGAGCAAGTCGCCAGCCACGTTACGGCGCAGCGGGCCATCGATGTCATTCTGGCCGAGGGCTGGAAGCAGATCAGCAACCGCTTGCGGCCCGGTTCCGGAAAAGCGGGCGCGTACTCCGAATTCGAGCACATGCAGTGGCTCAGCGAGGCCATGCGCCGCGAGGGGCTCATTTGGGACGACGGCCCCAACGTCAGCGTCAACGCCAATTGCTCCGACTCCCACTATGAACCCACCGCCCAGCGTTCCGCGCCCATCAAAGAAGGCGACTTTCTGCTCATCGACATCTGGGCGCGGC
>PLPA01000252.1 GCA_003159355.1 Acidobacteriaceae bacterium
TCCTCGTCGAAGACGCGCGGCTCAATCTCATAAGAGGCTTGCGAGGCCAGCTCCTTGTTCATCGCCAGGATGGCCCGGTTGGCGCGCGGGGCAAGAAGCAGGGAGTTGGCCAGCCCCAGCAGCGTGCCGCCGATGGCCACAATCGAGGCCACACGCACGAAGTAGCCGATGCCCAGACCGGAGGCGCGCATGGCGATGACTTCGCTGTCCGCGGCCAGGCGGCTGTAGCCCAGCAGCACACCCACCAGCACCGCCATGGGAATGGTGACCATGAAAAAGTTGGGCAGCGTGAAGAGAATGATCTGCACAACGCTGACGAAGGTGGAGCTGTTGTGGACCACCATCTCCAGAATGCGGGGCAGCTCCTTCATGAAGAGAATGAAGGTGAAGATCACGCATCCGATGAGCGCGTGAGAGAGAATTTCGCCGAGAATGTAACGGGTCAGGATGCGCACGAGATGGCTCTGGGGTTAGTTTATCGCGCCGGGGCGCTTCGCGCGGCTGCGTAAAATAGGGGGTGGCCCAAGTCTCGATTTTGAGACCTGGGATTCCAACAGTGCTCGGTGCCCATCCTTGCGCGTTCTGTGCCCAAGGGTGGGATACCACAAACCTCATCTGCTGATCAGGAAGCCTGCCAGCCGCGCAGGCGTAGGCTGTTCCCCAGCACGCTGACCGAACTGAGCGCCATGGCGGCGGCGGCGAGCCAGGGGCTGAGCAGGATGTGAAAGCCGGGGTAAAGCGCGCCAGCGGCCAGCGGAATGCCGAGCAGATTGTAGCCCACGGCCCAAATCAAATTCTGGCGCATCACGCCGAGCGTCGCGCGAGCCAGATCCAGCGCAGCGGGAATCGCCGAGGGCTGCGCGCGCAAGAGCAGCACATCGCCGGCCTCCTGGGCCAAGTCGGCGCCCGTGCCCATCGCGATGCCCGCGTCGGCCTGGGCCAGCGCGGCTGCGTCATTGATGCCGTCGCCCACCATGGCCACGCGTAGGCCGCTCGCTTGCAGCGCGCGAATGCGGGCCAACTTGCCGGCGGGGTCGAGTCCGGCTTCAATCTCGGTGATTCCCGCTTGCTGGGCGATGGGCGCGGCAGCCTCGGCCGAGTCGCCGGTCAGCATCAGCACGCGCAGACCGTTGCGTTGCAATGTGGCCACGGCTTCGGCTGCATCCGGGCGCAGCGCATCGCGGGCGTCGAAGTAGCCGACAGGCGCAGAGTCCAGAGCCATCCACAACCGCGTCACGCCCGGCTCCGGCGGCGTTTCGCCGGGCGGCAGCGCAATGGAAAACTCCTTGAAAAGAGCCTCGTTGCCCAGCAGGCAGTCGCGGCCTTCGACCTTGGCGCTCAGACCGCGGCCGGGCAGAACCTGCGCGTCTTCCGCGGGCTGCCAGACGAGTCCGCGCGCCCGAGCAGCATCCACCACTGCGTGAGCCAGCGGATGATTCGATCGCTCCTCGGCGGCCGCGGCCAGGCGCAGTAAATTGTCTTCAGTGTTGTTTGCGTGCGAATCAAACCCTCCGTGCCCCATCCTTTCGCCTTCTTTCTGGCGAAAGGGTGGGAATCCATCAAGCAAATGAACGGCGCTCAGCACCGGCCTTCCCACGGTCAGCGTCCCGGTCTTGTCCAGCACAATCGCATCCAGATGCGCCAGCCGTTCCAGCGCCTCGCCGCCTTTGAAGAGCACGCCCAGCTGCGCGCCGCGCCCCACGGCCACGGTGAGCGCGGCGGGCACGGCCAAGCCCATCGCGCAGGGGCAGGCGACGACCAGCACCGCGACCGTCGAGGCCAGCGACCGTTCCAGCGAGTGCGTTGCGATCATCCAAACAATAAAAGTAAGCGCGGCCAGCGCCAGCACCACGGGAACGAAGATCGAGCTGGCGCGGTCGGCCAGCCGTTCCATCGGCGCGCGAGAACTCTGCGCCTGCGTGACCATGCGCGTGATCTGCGCCAGCATCGTGGCCTCGCCCAGCGACTCGGCGCGGCAGGTTACCGCGCCTTCGTAGTTGAGCGCCCCGGCCAGTACGCGCCCGCCCACTGTGCGGTCGAGCGGCGTTGACTCGCCGGTCAGCATCGATTCGTCCACAGTAGTGCGGCCTTCGAGGATCGTCGCGTCCACCGGAAAGCGCTCCCCCGGCAGCACCAGCACGCTCTCACCCACCAGAATCTCATCAAGCGGAACCATCGTCTGAACGCCATCGCGGATGCGCCGCGCAGTCGCCGGCTTCAGCCGCGAAAGCGCGTCCAGCGCGGCCAGCGCGCGGCGTTTGGCGCGGCCTTCCAGCGCTTTACCCAAAAGCAGAAAACCAATAATCAAGAGGACCGCGTCAAAGTAAACCTGGCGGCCGGGCGCGGGCCAGATCGTGGCGTANNTTGGTGCTTCCGTGGCGCAGGCCGCGCGCGGCGCTCAAATAAATTCCGCGTCCCGCCCAAGCCATCATCGCAGCCGTCAGCGCGAGCAGAAACCAGCGTAGCGGCTCCGGCGGCAGCGCAAAAAGCCAAGGCAGGAGGCGCATCAGCGCATGGTCCAGCGCGCCCATTTTATCGCTAAGCGGCATCGCCAGCAGCATCACCGCTGCGCCGGCAATCAGCGTCGCCAGAGCCTTCCGCTCGGCTCCATCATTGAGCGACTCCGGAGATTTTTCAGAAGAACCATCGGCACGGGGCAGCACCGCATCGTAGCCCGCAGCGCGAATGGATTCGACCAGTTGCGCGGGTGTGGCGATTGCCGGATCGAAGTCTACGCTGGCGCGATGGGCCATCAGATCGACGCGCGCCGATTCAACTCCGGCCGTCGCGCGCAGAGCTTCTTCCACGTGATGCTGGCAGGAGGCGCAGGTCATGCCGAGAACCGGCAATGTGATGGATTCCGTCGCGTGCGTGGCCATGGCGGGCGTTATGGTTCCAACTGCGCCGCAAAGCCGGCCTTGGCCAGCGCGGCAACGGCGAGATCAACCGGCGGAGGCTCCAGGCTGGAAGTGAATTGAGCCGAGCCCACGCTCACTTCGTTGACGGCGACTCCTTCGACCGAGCTGAGCGCCTGCGTTACGCGCCGGACGCAGGAACCGCAGTGCATTCCATCGATTTTCAGTGTGAATTCCGCCATAGGTCTCTCCTGTTTGTTTGATGATACGCCGGGGGAAAGGGCGCGGGTTTCGTCTAGCCGGCTCAGCTTGATAGGCTGTCATCATCAACAATGCTGGAGACAAGATACATGGCAGAAAGAATTTTGAGTTTTTACGAACCACTTGCAGATTTCTATCACTTGATCTTCGAAGATTGGAACAAGTCGATCCAGCGGCAGGCCGGAATTCTGAATCCTCTTCTCGTCGCACATTTGCATAGTTCTTCGTTGAAGATTCTGGACTGTGCATGCGGAATCGGGACACAGGCGCTGGGGTTTGCTGGGCTAGGTCATTATGTCGTTGCTTCCGACCTAAGTCCAGAGGCTGTGAGCCGTGCAAAGCGCGAGGCCGAAATGCGCGGCCTGGACATTTCTTTTCACGTTTCCGATATGAGCACCCTTTCGGAGGTTCCAGAAGGTGACTTCGACGTTGTCGCCGCGCTCGATAATGCTCTTCCGCATCTCACCGTCAATCAACTGAATCGTGCAGTGGTTGCAATGAGTTCAAAGCTTAAGGCAAATGGCTTGTTCATTGCCAGCATTCGCGATTATGATTCGCTGATTCTGCAAAGACCGGCCATGCAAGAGCCGGCATTCTATGGCGGTGATGGAGAACGGCGTATCGTTCATCAGATTTGGGACTGGATTAATGGCGAGAGCTACACATTGCACCTTTTTATCACGGTGCAATCCGGCCAGGCGTGGACGACGCATCACTTCATTTCGGAATATCGCTGTTTGCTGCGCCAAGAACTCTCGACGGCGTTGCAATTGACCGGCTTCCGGGAAATACAATGGCTCATGCCTGCCGAGAGTGGCTTCTACCAGCCCCTTGTCGTGGCGAGATGGCCCGGATGATTTCACAAGATCACGGGAGGATCATGCAAAGAGAGTATCCATCAGCGCCGCTGCTGGCCGTCGGCGCGGTGATCGTCGAAGCGGAGCGGGTACTGCTCGTCCGCCGTGGAACCGAGCCGCTCAAGGGTCATTGGTCGCTGCCCGGAGGCTTGCTGGAAGTGGGCGAGTCGCTGACCGAAGGCGTGAAGCGCGAGGTGCGGGAAGAGAGCGGCCTCGTGATCGAGCCGATTGAACTGATTGAGCTTATCGACAGAATTCATCGCGAAGACAACCGCGTCCGCTACCATTATGTGATAGCTGATTACCTCTGCCGCGTGACGGGCGGCCAGTTGCTGGCGGCATCTGACGCCGATGCGGTGCGATGGGTGGAGCGCGTGGAGTGGAACAGCCACTCTGCCCTTTGTCTCGACCCGGTCACGGTGCGGGTGATTGAGGCCGGCTGGCATAGAGCGCGCGAACTGGAAGCACGAAAGGAACGATGAAAGTGATGAAGAAGCTCTGGGGTGTTGCGGGGCTGCTGATTGTGGCTGCCGGGATTGGTTTCTGGGCGCGGCCGGTCAGCTACTACAACGAAGCGAATTATCTGCGCGAGTTCCTTTCCGGCGTGGAGAGCCGCTCGGTCGAGGTTGGCGGCTATCGCGTGCATTATCTTGCCGAGGGTCCGGCTGGCGGGCCGGTGGTGGTGCTGGTGCACGGGCTGGGAGGGAACGCCGAGGAGTGGCGCAACCTGGCATCCTGGCTGGTCAAAGCAGGCTATCGCGTTTATCTGCCCGATCTGCCCGGGTTTGGACGCAGCGAGCAACCGGCCGATTTTTCCTACTCGGTCCATGACCAGGCCGTAGTGGTGGTTGGCTTTCTGGATGCGCTGGGGTTGAAGCAGGTGGATCTGGGCGGCTCGTCGATGGGCGGATGGATCGTGCAATTGGTGGCCGCGCGCCATCCGGAGCGGGTGCGCCGGCTGATGCTCTTCGACGCGGTCGGCCTCTACGAGAAACCGGCCTGGGATACGCGGCTCTTTACGCCAGCGACGCCCGCCGAGGTCGACCAACTGATGGCGCTGCTGATGCCCCATCCGCAAAAAATTCCAGGCTTCATCGCGCGCGACATTGTGCGCAATGCGAACCGGAACGCCTGGGTCATTCATCGCGCCGTCGATGCCATGCTCACTGGTCAGGACGCCACTGACAATCTGCTGCCGCAACTCAAAATGCCGATGCTGCTGGTGTGGGGCGCCCAGGACCGCATCGCGCCGCTCACCCAGGGCGCGCGCATCCACCAGCTTGTGCCGCAATCTGAATTAGCGGTATTCCCCGCCTGCGGCCACCTGGCTCAAATGCAATGCACCCCCGAGGCCGGACCCAAGGTGGTGGAGTTCGTGAAGCAGTGAGTTAAACGGCTTCCTGGGCATGGAAATCATGGTTTTACTCTCGAACCGCGTCCTTTCAAGGCACGGATGTTATAGGATGGGCACCCAATTGTATTGCGCTTCCGCAACTCGCATCCTCTGCCGCACCGCGCTGCTCCTTGCAGTAACGGCGATAGGCGCGCACGCGCAGTCCGTTCCAATGCCCAGGACCACTACCGGCTACCGTATCGCCGGCACGGTGGTTAACGCGGCCAGCGGCGAGCCGGTGCGCCGAGCGACGGTCTCGGTACTTTCCGAAGAGGCCGACGGCCATATCGTCGAGTCGGTCGAGACCGACAACGACGGGCGCTTTGCGCTGGAGAGCCTTCCAGCGGCCAAGTTCCCATTAACCGCCTCGAAGCGCGGCTTCCTGACCGCCTTCTACGACCAGCACGAGGGCTACAATACGGCGATTGTCACCGGAGCGGATCAGGATACCAGCGGCCTGGTCTTCCGGCTCACCCCCGGAGCGGCGCTGCGCGGCGTGGTGACCGCCGACAGCGGCGATCCGGTTGATGGGGCCAAAGTGATGCTCTTCCTCAAGCCCCACGGCCACAATCCGGGCGCAAGAATCACCCAGGCGGGCGAAGCCGTCACCGACGACACCGGCGCGTATGAGTTCGACGGCCTGGCTGCGGGCGAGTATTTGCTGGCGGTCAAGGCCGAGCCGTGGTACGCGATGAGTCGCTCTGCCGCAGGAGGGAAGCAGCGGACGGAAGGGGATGCCGGCGCGGTACTCGACGTGGCATACCCGATGACGTACTTCGATTCGACGACCGATGAGGCCTCAGCAACCCGCATTGTGCTCGCCGGAGGCAGCCGCGAAGAGGCAGACTTCAATCTGCACGCGCTTCCGGCGCTGCATCTGACGGCGGAGATGGCCAACAAGACGAACGGGGGAATTGCCAGTCCCGCGTTGCTGCAAATCGTCTGCGGCGCTGCTATCTCCGTCGAGCGTAGCCGCACGCCCAATCCATCAGGGACCGGTCCAGCGGAGACGGACGTTGCGGAATTCTACGGCGTCGCCCCCGGCCACTATGAGCTGACGCAGGGCGATCCGCCGCGGGTCGCGGAACTGGATGCGACCAGCAGCCAGCAGATCGACCCCAACCTGGGCACGCCGGCCATTGCCGTCTCGGGTAGACTTCAATCCAGTAATGGCGCTGCTTTGCCGGCGAATCTGAGCATCATTCTCAGCTCTCTTGAGGACAAACCACATATCCCGCTGCAAACGCAATGCAACAATGGCTCCTTCAACTTTGCCGCAGTCCCGCCAGGCGCTTGGGAACTCATCCTCGCCAGCCCCACTAAATCGCTGCCCATCACCGCGATCAGCATCGGCAATCGAACGCACTCGGGAAGCAAACTCAACGTGCGCGACCAGCCCATTCAGTTGGTCGCCACGGTGAGCCAGTCCGAAACGCGCGTCGAGGGCTTTGCCCGGAATGAGAAAGGCAAAGGCCAGCCCGGCGTGATGATCGTGCTGGTCCCCAAGGAGCCGTCCGCCTTCCCCGCCCTCGTCCGCCGCGATCAGTCGGACTCCGACGGCAGCTTCTCGCTGCGCGATGTCGCTCCCGGCCAGTACACGGTCGTCGCCATCGAGGAGAGCTGGGAGCTGGATTGGGCGCGCCAGGAGGTCATCGGCCGCTATCTTTCTCACGGAGTCGCCGTCACAGTGACAGTGAGCTCCGGCAAGCTGCTGAAGCTCTCCGAAGCGGTTCCGGTGCAGAGCCGCTGAGCGCGATCCCACAACACAAATGCAACCCGGACTTCATGGAACCGGGTCTGAGAGGATAGTCTAGTAAAGGTTGGCGAGTGGCCGGTCAGGGTTCCAGCGGCGGCTGACAGGGCTGCGGCCCCCAGAGCGACCGAGCCGTTTCAACACAGCATTGAGGAGAGTCCCAAATTGAAGAGGAAGTCGTTTCTTGCGATTTTGGCCGTGGTTGCGGCCGCGTTCATGCCCCTGGCGGCCATCAGCCAGATTGCCCCCGATCGTCCGCCCCGAGCCGCGAAGACTGAACCCTCCACCAAGTACGAGGTCTACGCCGGAGCAGGTTACACCAGCCTCAACAACGTCAATCAGTCGCGCAACGGTCTGCTAGGCGTGAACGTCACTGTCACCCGCGACTGGGGTAAATACTTCGGCCTGACGGCCGACGGCGGCTGGTATAAATTCCCCTACGACTCGACCAACCCTGGCAACCCCACCGTGGATATGCTCTTGTTTGGCCCGGTCCTTCACGGCCATCTCTACGGAAATCTCGACGGCTTTGTTCATGCGCTGCTGGGCGTCGAACACATCAACGGCACGAGTTCCACCCCCGGCCTCCCCTTTTCCACGCCCAACATCTCCTTAGCCGGAGGTTTAGGCGCCGGCCTGGAATACAAACTGAACTCGCGCTTCGCTCTGCGCGGCTGGGGCGACGACATTCTCTCGTCGTTCGCCGCGAACACCAACCAGGCGGTCTGCACGAACGGGGGATGCTCATCGCATGAGACCCGCAATGCGCGCGCTTCGATGGGCTTGGTCTACAAGTTCTAGAGCATTTTTGCTTCACTTATTGACATTACGAGTGCGTCGAAGGTGGCTTTTTCTTGAGGAAAAAGCCACTTTGCTGTATAGATTCTGTAAACACCAGAATCGAAAATGCTGTAGCGAACCTCCGCATGAGTCGCGTTTTCAAAGGGCGCAGCCTCTGAAACCGCACCTTATCACAGCATTCATGGGTCAAGAAGTCAGCGGGATGCAGAGCGCACTTACCCACGATCAGCCCTGGCGTGAGACTGATGCTTCATGCAGCCCTGATGTTTTCACAGCAATAAAGGGGACAAGTTGAAACTTGTCCCCTTTTGGTATATTGCTTTCAAAATCTCTTAAAAACTCACGCGCGCACTCAACTGAATCTCCCGCCCTGGTGTGGCGACCTCGGTGATGCTGCCGAAGCTTGACGTATTAACGAAGCGGTTGGGCGTTCCCAGATTGGTGTGATTGAGGGCGTTGAAGAACTCGGCGCGGGCCTCGAACCTGGACTTCCGCGGCAGGTTGAAACTGCGGACCAATGCCAGGTCCATGGTTTGCAAGCCGGGGCCATAGACCGAGTTCCGGCCAACGTCGCCATACGTATAAGCGGGTGGCGCTGCAAAGGCGGCGGGGTTGAACCATGTAGTCGAGTTCCTGGTCCCCGAAGCGAAGACATTCTGGCCTGTGGAGTTGGCGCGGATGGGATTCTCGCCCACCACGGTTCCGGCGTTGGCGGTATCGCCGAAGACGGAGATAGTCAGCGGAAAGCCGGTCTGGGCCTGGTATTCCACCGAGCCGCGCCAGTCGCGGGTAAGGCTCTGGATGAGGTGGTTGGCGCCGAAGGTCGGCGAGTTGTACACCGCGCTCACGGCGGCGCGTTGGCGGATGTCGCAGCCGGGGCCTTTCTCCGCGTTCAGATCGTCGTTGTTCTGCGGAGTGGCGGCCTCGAACATCGGCGAACGGAAGTCCGGCGCATTCTCCAGCGCCTTGGCGAAGGTGTAGTTGGCCAGGAAGCTGAGGCCGTTGGCGTAGCGGCGGCGCACGTTCACGTAGCCCGCGTCATACCAGCTCTGCGATGTGTTCTCCAGCATATTGACGGTGGTCACGGGGAAAGTGGAACTGGTCATGGTGCTGGCCACGGCGGCAGGGAAGATTGTGTTTGCAACGAAGCTGATTTTGGGATGCGGGCGGCGTGGCTGAATCAGGCCCGGTCCCGGCTGCGCGTTGTTGATCAGGTGNNTGAAGCGCGGTGAAGCTGACCGCCGTTGTGCCGAGAACCGGAGTGGGGAAGTTCAACGTGGTGATCGATGGAATGTAGGGATCGCTCTGTGCGGTTTCCGGAAAGACATAAGGCACGTTGTGGCGCTGATTGCACCAGGTGTTCATGTCGACCGGGGTGTAGAAGATTCCGTAGGCTAAATGCGCCACCAAGCCCAGCCGAGGCAGGCTCTGCGCCAGGCCCAGCCGGGGCGCGAAGTTGGTTTTGTTGGCGTACATCAGGCCGCGCGGATAGCCGTTCTGCCCGCCGATGAAGACCTGGGGCGTGCCGCTGGAGAGGTCGAGGTTGCTGTTGGTGTAATCAACATCGATCAGCGGGCTCATGAACTCGTAGCGGAGGCCGTAGGTAAGCGTGGTGGTCGATGTGAGCCGCCATGCATCCTGCCCGTAGCCGTTTGCATACCACTGATGGAGGTTCATCTGCGGAACGCCAGCCTGGCCTTGCCGGGCCGCCGGCAACTCCAGCAGGAA
>PLPA01000310.1 GCA_003159355.1 Acidobacteriaceae bacterium
GTGGAGCGCGACACGCTGTACAAGGCGGTGACGCGCACCGAGGACAGCTTTACCGTGGCAGTATAGGGCCGCCCAGAGGCTCGAAACCAAGCTAAGTGATGATTGCTCGGACGCGTACCTTCAATGCGGCGCTGACAGGCCCGGCCTTCATAACTGCGGACGGACCCCGATGACAGTCAGTCCTCTCACTTAAGAACCTCGGAATGTGATGGGCGCTCCGGCGACGACGTGAACCGCAAAACAAAATCGGCTACGCAGTCAAGTTGGTCCTGAGTAAGTTCTGGGTAAACGGGTAAAGACAATACACTATGAGACGCCGTCTCGGACTCATGAAGCGACCCGGCTACCCTGCACTTGCCGGCGAAGCACTCCTGCTCATGCATAGCGAGCGGGTAGTAGATTTCGGCGCCTATACCCTCTTGCTTCAGTGCTTGTACCAGTGAATCTCTATTGGATACACGAATCGTATATTGATTGAAAATACTCACGCAATCCGGGTTGATCCAGGGCGTCTGAACGCTGCTGGAGGCGAAGGCCCGATTGTAGTAGGCCGCATTGCGGCGGCGCGCTTCCGACCAATCTCCAAGGTGAGGAAGCTTGACAAGCAGGATTGCCGCCTGGAGGGGATCAAGCCGGAAATTGCCGCCGACAAATTGATGGTAGTATTTCCGATGCGATCCATGGGAACGCATGGCCACGAGGCGTTCATGCAGGGCGGGATCGTTGGTCACAATCATTCCGCCATCCCCGGCGCCGCCAAGGTTCTTGCTCGGAAAGAAACTGAAGCAGCCAACGGTTCCAATACTTCCCGCTTTGCGGCCCTTGTAAGTGGCCGTAATGGATTGCGCCGCGTCCTCGATCACATAGAGGTTATGCTTTGCGGCGACTTCCATGATCGGGTCCATGTCGCACATCTGCCCGTATAGATGCACTGGAATAATTGCTTTTGTCCGGCCAGTTATTGCGGCCTCTATTTTCGAAGGATCCAGGTTGTAGGTGCGCGGATCGATATCGACAAATACAGGAAGAGCACCGGTGCGCGATATGGACCCCGCTGTGGCGAAGAAAGTGAATGCGGTAGTAATGACTTCATCGCCCGGGCCGATATTGAGAGCCATAAGACTGGCGAGCAGCGCATCTGTCCCGCTCGTGACGCCCACGGAGAATTTGCAATCGCTAATCTCGGCTACCTTCTGCTCAAGCTCGGCAACCTTTGGCCCGCCAATGCAGACTTGAGAATCGAGTACCTCTGCTATGGCAGTGAGAACATCGTTCCTAATAGTGGCATACTGTAGCTTCAAATCAAGAAGTGGGACTTTCACGAGATCATCTCCATGACCAGCTTTTGGTCTTTAATTCGACATAAGTTTTGCAACCAATAGTCAGTTCCGGCGGCAACGGGCACTCTTCATCGAGATCGAGGCGCCGGACAATGCCGGGTTTGACCTCATTATAGCGGAATCCGCTTTCGGAACAGCGCATGATGCCGTCTGGGTCAGCGATAAGCCGGTGGCCGTGGCGGCTCATCCAGCCGATTTGCCGCGCCGGATTGCCAAACCTATCCGTTTCCCACAACAGCAATGTTACACGGCATTGACTATCGGGTTCACGCGAGAATGATTTTATCCCGGTCCGTGGAAATGTTGCGGGTGGCGTTTCGTGTGTCAATCACAGCCTTGGACAGCCTCACAATGCGGTCGTAATCGAAGCTATCGTGATCTGTCAGGATCAGTGTTGCGTCAGTATTCAAAAACGCATCGTCCGTCAATTCCAGCAACTCTACCCCAGGTAGACGGCCGTAACGTTGCGATACATAGCCGTTCACGTGCGGATCAAAGTATAAAAGGGTAAAGCCACGGTCTGCGAGAAGTTTGAGGATTTTGATCGCTGGCGATTCGCGGCAGTCGTCCACATTTTTCTTGTAGGCCAAGCCGAGTACCAGCAAGCGTGCTGCGCTTGATGGAATTCCCAGGCTGCTCAGGTGATCCGCGACGCGCGCCACCACCTCATAGGGCATATTCGTGTTGACCTCACCGGCTAGCTCAATAAGGCGCGTAGAAAAGTCGTATTCACGGGCTTTCCAGGAGAGATAGAAGGGATCTATGGGAATGCAGTGACCGCCCAGGCCGGGCCCTGGATAAAATGCCTGATAACCAAACGGCTTTGTCTTCGCGGCATCGATAATTTCCCAAATGTTAAGGCCCATGCGCTGGCAAAGAAGCTTCAATTCGTTCACCAGGGCGATATTTACGCAGCGATAGATGTTTTCGAGTATCTTCGACATTTCCGCCGCTTCGCAGGAAGAGACAGGGACAATCTGGTCGAAGACCGCTCCGTAGAATGCTTCGAGGGCACGGCGAGATGCGGGATCGTTTGCACCAACGACTTTGGGAATGGTTTGCGCCGTGAAGTTTGGGTTGGCCGGATCTTGACGCTCGGGAGAGTAACCGACAAATAGTTCTTCACCTATTTTCAGCCCGGACATCTCCAGAATTGGAAGCACAACTTCGGTAGTAGTGCCCGGATAGGTTGTGCTTTCCAAAATGACAAGCTGACCAGGACGCAGGTGAGGTACAAAAGACTCGACCGTCTTCCGGACGGCGGTTAGGTCGGGTTGCCTGGCGTTATCAAGAGGTGTGGGAACGCATATGCTCAACACGTCGGCTTTGGCAATCCACGAAAAGTCGGACGTGGCAACTAAGCGGTCATCCTTGCGCATGTTTTGGATGACGGATGAGGGGATATGGCCGATGTAGCTTTCTCCTCCCATAAGCTTCTTGATCTTCGATTGATCAATGTCGAAGCCGAGCACTTTGAATCCCAGGCTCGTAAAGAGCTGGGCGAGGGGCAAGCCGACGTAACCAAGCCCCACTATACCCGCCGTCAGGCTTCTTGTTTCTACGCTTTGAAGAAAACTGTCCAAATGAATGGAGGATGGTCTCGTACTCATGCGTGATCCTTTTGCAGCGAAGTGCAGATTGGTTAAAACATCCTCAGCAGAGCCGGTGGCCTTAAGGCGAAAACTACTCAAATCGGCTGAGTAGGAAGCGGATGGATCATTGTACCCTGGTTTCGTTGCACCACCTTTTGCTCCATCCGGCCCAAAACAGTTCCCGCTTGCCCTTACGGCTGTGCTTTTCAAAGACCTCTTAAGACGCCAGTGTTAGTTGCCGCATCGCGTTTATCCCCTACTCATTAGTTTTATCCAAGCAGGGCGTGGGGTTGAGACTTGTGCTGCGTCTCCTTAGAGCGTGAAATGCTAGCCCCTTCGATAGGACGTCGAAATGCGTATGGCTCCGCCAAGCTGACTTAGCAAGACAACAAAACACTAAGCCCCTGACCTCATCACGCCATACGACACACACTGCCTACAGGAACAATGAAAGAAAAATGAAAGTCCGCAAAGAAACCATCCCGCGTCGAGAAACAGCCTCGCAATAAACCGCCATTGACTCAACGTTTCAATGGGACATCTGCGTACCGATTACAAACGTAATCTTCAATTTCGACTAGCATAAGCCAATGCCGCCGTTTGAGCAAGCGCGACTCATGAATTCCTGGCGTCAAGCATCGGCGCAAACAGACCGCCGACCGTTTGCGCTGGCGGTCTGTTTCAGATTAAATGTTCCATAACCACCATATGGTCAATTGGTCACGTTGGTCATGCCGCAAGCGGACTGTGTCCGCATACCGTCGGGCAATGAGTAGATTCTTGGGCTATATATGCCAGAAAATGGGATCAAAAGCCTCCCCGTGGCATGATGGAGGCACTTGCTGTCACTGCTTCTGATCCAGCCGCTGCTCGATGGGGAAAACCAGTTGCCGGTTCTGCTGCTGGCTGGGGCGCTCGAAGAGAAGATTTATAGTCACGATCTCCGGAAATCGGCCCGAAGATGCAGGCTTCGGGCGCGACGCTGGGAACTCCGGTGGTCTGCCGCCTGGACGATTCTTTGAGACAGCTTATTCCCGCCGCCTCCGCCACGGTGCTTCCCGTGCATTAATTCCCTAGTCCAGCTTGCAATCACGTCAAGCGCTGGCTGGAGCCAATGATGCTTCGTCCGGCGATGGTGGCCACCGGGGAGATTCCTTCATAGATACGTTAGTGGCCGGTGGGGACGATGTGGTGAGGGGACTAGGGAACTAGGGACAGGGCTAGCGGTTCGTAAGGTACGTAAGAGGAAATTCATGATCGTGAGTGTTTTGTTTCCTTAAGAAAAACTAATTTCAACAGCGCAGAAAGAGCCAGGTACACGGGAGAACCGCTCTAAAAGGGGAAGTGAATGGGGACGGAAGCGGCGAATACGGTGGGGAGCCAGGGGACGCCGCGGCGCGGTGCTCCGCCGGGCGGTTATCCGACCTGCGGTGTGCAGTTTCCAGTGCTGACCGGCGAGCAGGAGCGGGTGTTGCTCGAACACCTGCCCATTGTTCGCTTCCTGGCGCGCCGCATTCACGAGCGTCTGCCCCAGCATGTGGATATCGAGGATATGGTTTCGGCCGGGGTGGTGGGGCTGATGGACGCCTTCTCCAAGTTCGACCCGGCCAAAAAGGTGCAGTTCCGCAGCTATGCGCAATTTCGCATCCGGGGCGCGATTCTGGACAGTTTGCGAACGCTGGACTGGAGTCCGCGGGAGCTGCGCCGCAAGGGCCGGGCGGTGGAGGAGGCAATCCGGGTGTTGACGGCGAGGATGGGCCGCGCGCCGAACGAGGCTGAGGTGGCGGTGGAGATGGAGCTGGAGCTGGAAAAATACCAGCAGTTGCTGGGCGATCTGAAGGGCCTGGAGATTGGCACCCTGCACCTGGAGCGCAATGAGGACTCGGGCGATGAGGAGCTGGCCTATGTGCCGGGCCGTCCGGAGGAAGACCCGCTCTTTCGCTGCCTTAGGGGCGAGCTGGAAGAGCGGCTGGCCGAGGCGATTCAGAATCTGCCCGACCGGGAGCGGCTGGTGATGAGCCTCTACTACTACGAAGAGATGACAATGCGCGAGATCGGCCTGGCGCTGGGGGTGGTGGAGTCGCGAGTCTCGCAGGTGCATGCCTCGGCGGTGGTGCATCTCCGGGGCGCGCTCAGGGATTTGGCGGCGCACGGAGCCTTTGACCGGCTGCATTCGCGCAAACCGGTAGTGCGGGTGCGGCAATGAGAGCAGGGAACTGAGGACTGAGGACTGAGAACTGAGGACTGAGAACTGAGAATAGCCAGCAGTATTGTGCGGCAGATCACGCCCGCGAGTAACAATCAAGTAACCATGCAAGTAACTGGAAATCTGCACGGTAATACCTCATTAAAACTTATGAATGACTAAAGTGATTGGTAGCGATGTCGATGAAATCGGCAGGAGCCATGATATCGACATCCTCAGCAGTGTTGAAGAATTGAAGTCGCAATTGGAGACGCCCGCGCTCGCGCCAGCCACAACGCCACAGCCGAAGAGCGGCGTGACGGCGGGTGGAAGCGCGCTGGGCAGTGGCCAGGCGGCATTCAGCAGCGCGGGGAGCGAGGTCTCTCAGATGGCAGGCGATATGGAAGTGCGCATGGACAAGGTGGCCAGCATTCAGGCGGCGCTGGCAGCGGGAACCTACAACGTACCCGCCGGGGCCGTGGCCTCCAGTGTTGTGGATTCGATGCTGCGCTATTAAGCGTCCCGGCAGAGGCGAAAGGAGCCATTGCGTTGCGGGAGATTGGAGAGAGCCGTGGGGAGGCCGTTGCTCGCTCGGATGGGCTTATCCGTCTATACTCAATGCAATGAGATTCGCCGTGCTCGCTCCGATTCGATTTTTGTGGAATGCCACGCGCGGCCACCGGCTGGCTCCGTGGCGCAGCGAATATATGCGCTGGCGGGTCGAGACCTACTCCGGCATGAAGGCGGAGACGCTGACCTCCAGGGACGTGCTGGGCTTCCTGTGGAACTCGCGCTGGGAGTTTCTCAGCTATTTGGGCTGGATTGGCCGCATGGACGCCGAAGTGCATAAAAGGGCGTAGACAGCCGTCAGCCGTCAGCCGTCAGCCGCCAGCCGACAACCGAAAGCTGAAAGCTGATAGCTGATAGCTGTAAGCTGTTAACTGTATGAGATTCCACTTGATCCACTTACTTTGCTTTGCGAGTACGGCGTTGCTGGTGGCCGCCGCAGCCGTCGGCGCGCAGCAATTGCCCCCCATTGAGCCTCCGCAACCGCTGCCCGGCGTCCATGCCGACACCACCACAACCACGCTGCGTGTGACGGCCAACGAGGTGCTGGTGCCCACGCTGGTGGAGAAGCGCGGCGGGGGCGTGATCTACGGCCTCAAGCCGCGGGATTTCATTCTCGAAGACAACGGCGTGGCGCAGAAGATTCGCGTGCAGGAGGAGATGGATACCGCGCCGGTGGCGCTGGTGGTCGCGGTCGAGCAGGGCGGGGTGAGCGTGCTGGAGTTCGGCAAGCTGGCCAAGCTGGGGCCGCTGCTCGATCTCTTTCTGGGCGACGGCAAGGGCGAGGCGGCGCTGGTGGGCTTCGACGCCAAGCCGCATCTGATCCGCGACTTCACGCACTCCAGCGAGCAAGTCAACGAGGCGCTCAAGCATCTGCAGCCGGGCTCGGGCGGCGCGGCGATTCTCGACACCGTCAGCTACGCGGTTGATCTGCTCGAAACCCAGCCCAAGGAGTACCGGCGGGTTCTGCTGCTGATCAGCGAGCAGCGCGACCACGGCAGCAAGCACACCAAGCCCGCGCAGTTGATTGAAAAAATCGGCGGCTCCGACGTGCTGGTGCTGAGCGTCTCGTTCTCTCCGGCGAAGGCCGAGCTGGCGCACGACATCAAAGACAATGGCGACAACCGGGCGATGAACCTCTTCTCGACGCTGGCGATGATCGTGCCGGCCTTCAAGAAAAACGTGACCAAAGAGGTGGCGGCGATGAGCGGCGGCGAGTACCACGCCTTCACCGGAGACAAGGGCTTCGAGCAGCGAGTGGTCGAGTCGGCGCAGCACGCCCGCAACCGCTATCTGATCACCTTCAGCCCCTTCGATCCGACGCCGGGGCTGCACACGATTCGCGTGCGCACGGTCGAGGATTACGGCGCGCGCATCGTGGCCCGGGCGAATTACTGGCGCGAGGCGGAGAAATGAGAACAGCTTTCAGCTATCAGCCGTCAGCTTTCAGCTTTTTTATAGAGCATCGATACTGTTCATGGTGAGAGTTGATTGAAGTTCGAGGTTTTCCAGGTCCGAAAATCCGGACCTGGGGCACCCGGTTCCAACCCGACCTATTGCCGGAATAATTACCTGCAAGAATTTGAAAATATAAAAAGGGGGGGAGGGGTCACGCTGCACTGGCTTGCGCCGGGGCGGGTTTGCCACGGATCGTGGAGAGCGCAACCTGGGCGGCATAGAGGAGCTTGGTTCCATCCTTTCCCTCGACAGCACAGATCAACAATCCATGAGCGACGCAGGCGACGAAATCGCGGATGTTTTCCTGTCCGGAGAGCGGAGGCATGACCTTACGATACGCCTCGCCAGCACTATTTGCGGCGAGTACCCTATGTTGTCCTTTGGCTTTTTCCGCCTTGTAAACACGCTGCCATTCGCTGTAACAGCGAGCGATGGCGAAGTTTTCCGGGATGGGGTTCGATTCTTCAGTCATACTGCTTTCCCTTGCAACACCTGCGGTGTGGCAGCCGCTCACTCTTCGTTCGCATAACTTTACGGCTTTTCTTCATTGTGCGGGAAAGAGGGGAAATTATCTGCAAAACCCAGCATGGTCTCCCAGGTCCGAAAATCCGGACCTGGGGCACCCGCAACCACCTGCGGTGGGGCCAGAGGCTCGCTATTCGCTCGCATGGGGTTCGTGGACTCCCAGGTCCCCAAATGCGAGGGACCCGGGGCACCCGCAACTGCCCGAGTGGATGCGCGATCTCCAGGCGGGCCATTCAACATCCCCGGTCTCCAAAAGCGAGGGACCGGGGGCACCCTCAACTTGATAAAATTCGGTATGAGATAAGGGCCACCCGCCGAGTGTTGGAAATCTCACCGGGACCGAGGCCACCCGCCCACCCGCCGGTTTCACTTCGACCGGCCCGCGCAAACCCCATAGGAGGAACTGATTTGACCACATCAACATATGGCGAGGGAATGCTTCCCAAGGAGGTCCGCTCGCGCATGATCCATGGGGTCAACGGCCTCGATGTCCATATTCTCGAGGCCGGTTACGAAAGCCCCGGCCGGCCGCTCGCGCTGCTTCTGCACGGCTTTCCGGATTTGGCTTATGGTTGGCGACACCTGATCCCAATTCTGGCTGACGCCGGGTACCATGTCGTGGCGCCCGACCAGCGGGGTTTTGGCCGCACTACCGGTTGGGTGAACGGCTATGACGCCCAGCTAGAGCCCTTCAGCCTCTTGAATATGACGCGCGACGCCCTCGGATTGGTTTCGGCATTGGGGTATCGGCGTACGGCGATGTTCGTTGGGCACGATCTCGGCTCGCCCGTGGTAGCCTATTGTGCGCTAGCCCGACCTGACGTCTTTCCCTCGGTGGTGCTGATGAGCGCACCGTTCCCGGGTCCGCCGGCGTTTCCGTTCAACACCGCGGAAAGCGAGGCATCGTCGGTTCAACCGAACACTGAAAATCAAAAGTTGGCGGCCGCGCTGGCGGCGCTCGATCCGCCGAGAGAGTCTTACCAACAATACTTGAGCACACGGCAGGCGAACGATGACATGTGGAACCCCCCTCAAGGTTTACACGCGTTTCTTCGTGCATTTTTCTACGTCAAGAGCGCTGACTGGCCGGGAAATCAGCCGCATCCGTTGAAGGCGCGCACCGCCATAGAACTTGCGCAAATGCCCACCTATTACGTCATGGATCTCGGCAAGACGATGCCCGAGACCGTTGCTCCATTCCAACCTTCCGCTGCCGAGGTTCTGGCCAGCAAATGGCTCACCGAGCCGGAACTTGGGGTGTACACGGAGGAGTATTCCCGCACTGGGTTTCAAGGCGCCCTGCAGGCTTACCGCGTCTATTCCGATCCTGACCTAAACGCTGAGTTGCGCCTGTTTTCGGGCAAGACGATCGATGTCCCGTCGCTCTTCATCGGCGGGAAGAGCGATTGGGGCACCTATTCGGCGCCCGGCGCGCTCGATCTTATGAAGACGAAGGCTGCGACGAGGATGGGTGGCATCGAGTTGATCGACGGCGCCGGTCACTGGATCCAACAGGAGCAGCCGGTTCGGCTCAGCACGCTCCTGCTCGCCTTCATCAAGGAGGTGGGTGGGGCGGATCACACCAGCGGTTAGGCGGGTGGCCCACATCTCGAACTTGAGATGTGGGAGACGATGAACCTCAAGTGTCCCCCAGTCGCGCTCGACAATATCTGACAATGTTTTATATTGACAAGTATGTGTACTGCGAAAACCATCTCGATTACTCTTCCCCCTGATCTGCTCGCGAAGGCGCAGAAGACTGCCGAGCGGAAAGATCGGACGATCAGTGAACTCTTCCGGGAGGCGCTGCGCCGCTATATCACGGCCGATCCGGAGTGGGAGGCGCTGCTGCGCCGGACGCGCTCGAACGGCAAGGCGCTGGGCATCGCCACCGAGGCGGATGTGGAGCGCCTGTCGGATGAATTCCGGCGCGAGCGGGTCCAATCCGTGGCCCTCTGATGCGCGTAGTTGCCGATACGAATATCTTGATCTCCGCCTTGCTCTTCGGCGGATTGCCGGAGAAGTTCCTTTTCGCGCCGACGCTCTTCCGTGCGGTCTCATCAATCCGCCGAAACTCCCTGCATTTCCGCTTCCGCGTAAGCGTCGATTCCCTCATGCTCCGGATTTTTTTTGATCTCCATATCCTCTGCTCGATGTACTGAGACAAGCTCATTCATCTCCGCTTCAGTCGGCTTTTGGCTTTTGTAATCGGAGAAGTGGACGACGCTGTCATAGGCGTCCTTGATCAGGTCCTGGAGGGGAATGACGCTGCCGTTGACGCGCTGTTCGTCCAGCAGATCAAGGTCCACGTCGGCCACCACCAACTGCTCCTGGTTGATGGTGCCCTCGGCGGCGATTCCGTCGCGCGCGAAGAAGTAATCCGAGGGGGTGAGGATGGCGGCCTGGCCGTAATTGGTATTCATATAAGGAACCAGCGGGAGATTGCCCACGGTTCCGGTCATGGCGACGTAGACCTGGTTCTCGATGGCCCGGGCCTGGGCGCAATAGCGGACCCGGCAAAAGCCCTCGCGGCCATCGGTGCAGGAGGGAACGAAGAGAATCTCGGCGCCCGCCTCGGCCATCACTCGCGCTACTTCGGGAAACTCCACGTCGTAGCAGATGAGAATGGCGATATTGCCGAAGTCGGTGTGGTAGAGATAGAGGCCATGGCCGCGGCTCAACTGATAGGGGCCGCTCTCGGTGGGAGTCAGGTGGACTTTCTTCTGGCGGAAGACCTGCCCGTTGGGGGTGAACAGGTGCGCGGCGTTGAAGACCTTGCCCCTCTGGAAGACGGGATGGGTTCCGCCGATGATGTAGATTCCCGTTTCCTTGGCCAGGCGAATGAAAAGCTGCTCGTACTGGGGAGCCATGCGCGCCAGCCGCCGAACGGCCAGAGCCGGAGCGGGCTCATTGATGTAGCTGAGCAATTGCATGGTGAAGAATTCCGGGAAAAGAACGAAGTGGGCATGGTAGTCCTTGGCGCTGTGAACGAAGAACTCAACCTGGCGCACGAAGTCCTCGAAGCAGGCGATGGGCCGAAGCAGGTACTGAACGGCTGCGATGCGCACGCGGCGCGGACGCGGCGTCCCGCGCAGGGATTCGGCGGCTGCCTGTTCCAGAGCCGCGTGCTGAAGACTGGCTTGCAAGCTGACCGAGGAGGTGTACTCCGGGTTCAGCCATTCCAGCACCGTGGCGAAGCCATGCGATTCGATGTCTTGCATATAACCGGGAACCACATCCAGAACCACCAGCCCGTTCTCGAGCTGGAAGCTGAGCGCGGGGTCGCGGCGTTTGCCGTCCACCACCTCGGCCACGTATTCCTTCGCCGTCCTCTGGCTGGCGGCCGCGGCGTAACCGGCGATGCGCCCGCCGGTGAGCAGCCGCTTGAGGCCGCGCTCGCGGATCAGCTCCTTGCGCGCCTCGTAGAGCATCGTTCCGATGCCTTGTTTGCGCGCCTCCGGGTCAACGCCCATGTCCGCGCCGTAGAGGGTCTTGCCGAGCGGATTGTGGGTATCGAAGGATCCATCCCCGGTGATAGAAGACCAGTTGGCCGACTCGGCGTAATCGTCCCAGTCGATAATCAGCGAACTGGCCGAACCCAGAATACGTCCGGCCGGATCTGAGACGACCAGTTGGCCCTCGGGAAAGACCTGAAGGTGACGCTCCAACTGGTCGGGCCTCCAGGGCGGCAGGCCGGGAAACGCGCGCAATTGCAGTTCGATGACCCCCAGGACATCGTCCGGGGTCATCTGTCTGACGCTGAATTCACGGGGCTGGCCGTTTGCGGTCGCCATAGCAGGGAAGCTCCTATGCTCCGAATCAGGACGCGATTCTGGAGTCTGGTCTGAGTTTAGGGAGAGTGACTACGAAAAATGATGAAGATTGGCGCCGAGTTTGGTTAAAAGATAAGCAATTCTGGAGAAATCGGTTGGCGGAGGAGAGATTTGGTCTCATACAGCCATGGCCGGTTAGATTGAAGAGATGGGGCAAGCGCAAGCCAAGTGGAGACCGGAACTCGCCGCGATGGTGGCGCTGGCGGTTCCGGTGGTGTTGAGCGAACTGGGCTGGATTGCCCAGGGCATTGTGGACACCATCATGGTGGGCAGGCTGGGACCTGCGGCCATCGGGGCCGTCGCTCTGGGCAATGCCGTCTATTTCACGCCGACGCTCTTCTGCTTTGGCCTGCTGCTGGGGCTGGACACGCTGGTCTCGCAGGCTTATGGGCGCAAGGACCATGACGAATGTCATCGCTGGCTGGCGCAGGGCGTCTATCTGGCGTGCATCCTGACCGTGCCGCTGATGCTGGTGCTCTGGGGGGCGAGTTATGGCTTTACGCCCTTTGGCATTCCCGCGGAGGTGGCGCTTCCGGCCGCTTCCTACCTGCGCATGCTCACCTGGGGAACCCTGCCGCTGGTGCTCTACGGAGGAACGCGGCGCTACCTTCAGGGGGTAGGCCAGGTGCGGGTGGTGACGGTCTCCGTTGTGGCGGGCAACTTGCTGAACTGGTTTGCCAACTGGGTGCTGATCTACGGCCGGCTCGGCTTCCCGGCGATGGGGGTGAACGGCTCGGCTCTTTCGACGGTGCTCTCGCGCATCTTCATTGCCGCGGCGATGATGGGCTTTGCCTGGCGCTATGAACGCCAGCGCGGCCATCCGTTATTCCAGCACTGGGCCGGACCCAGCCTCGCGCGGCTCCGGCAACTGGCCCGCCTGGGCGCGCCGGCGGCGGGACAAGTGGTCCTCGAAGTGGGCGCGTGGAATCTGATCACACTCTGCGCCGGAAGGCTGACGCCGGTGGCTCTGGCGACGCACCAGATTGTCCTGAACTACGCCAGCCTCACCTACATGGTCCCGCTGGGCATCGCATCGGCCGCGGCGGTCAGCGTGGGCCATGCCGTGGGAGCCGGTGACCCGGAGCGGGCACGCCGCGCTGGCTGGCTTGCGCTGGGGCTGGGCACGGGCTTCATGCTGCTGGCCGCGCTGGTCTACCTGGCAGTGCCAGGGCCGCTGATTGCACTTTACACCCGTGATTCGGAGGTGATGGCGCTGGGGCGCAGGCTGCTGTGGGTGGTGGCGGCGTTTGAGATCTTCGACGGCATCCAGACCGTCTCCACCGGCGCGCTGCGCGGACTGGGCGAGACGCGAGTTCCCATGCTGGCCAATCTGGTGGGCTATTGGGTGCTGGGATTGCCGCTGGGGCTGACGCTCTGCTTCGTAATTCACTGGGGCATCTACGGCCTGTGGATCGGCCTTTTGGCGGCTTTGATCGTCATCGCCTCGACGCTGCTCGCGCGCTGGCGCCGCGACTCGGCGTGCATGGCGCTCCAGGCTTAATCATTGCTTCGGCCCGGATCGGGCCGTTTCGTTCCATGGGAATCAAAGCGGTTACTCCGCGCCTGAACCGGGACAACGCCCCTCAAATGTGACTATAATCACATCTGAGCGAGAGAAGACTTGCTCGAAAGCAATAGGAAGGGAATCCCGCCAGATGGCGACAGCAGACCTGGCTCTCAGTCAATCAGAGGGCGCATTGAGCACGCACCAGCGCGTCATCAACGACTTCAGCATCAACGTGGCAACGGTGAACGGCTCCGGCTCGCAATCCGCCAATAGCGTGCTGCTGAAGAGCATCTTCGGCATGGGCGTTCCGGTCAGCGGAAAGAATCTGTTTCCCTCCAACATTGCCGGACAGCCAACCTGGTACATCATCCGCGCCAGCTCGGAAGGCTACGTCGCCCGCAAGCACGACTCCGAGATTCTGATCGCCCTGAATCCGGAGACAGCCCAGGCTGACGTTCTCGCCCTGCCCGCCGGCGGCGTGGTCATCCACGAGGAGAACCTGAAGCTCGATCAGGCGCGCGGCGACCTCTTCTTCTATCCCGTGCCCTTCGACAAGATCACGGCCGCCATCTGTCCCGAGGCCAAGCTGCGCAAGCTGGTCAAGAACATGGTCTACGTGGGCGTCGCCGCACAGTTGCTGGCCATCGATCTTAGCGTGGTGGAGAGCTGCCTGCTGCGCCAATTCGCCAAGAAGCAGAAGGTCTTCGATCTGAACTTCGGCGCCGTCAAGGCGGGCTTCGACTATGCCCAGGAGAATCTGACCAAGCGGGACCCGTTCTTCATCGAGCGGATGAATGCAACAACGGGCAAGATCATCATCGACGGCAATGCGGCCTGCGGCATGGGCGCGGTCTTTGCCGGGGTGACGGTGGTGGCGTGGTATCCGATTACGCCATCAACTTCAGTAGTCGAGGCGACGACCGATCTGCTCAAGAAGCTGCGCGTGACGCCGGAGGGCAATGCGACCTTTGCTGTGATTCAGGCCGAGGACGAGCTGGCCGCCATCGGCATGGTGCTGGGCGCGGGCTGGGCGGGCGCGCGCTCCATGACCGCAACCTCCGGCCCCGGAATCTCGCTGATGGCCGAGTTCAGCGGCCTGGGTTACTTCGCCGAGATTCCCGGCGTGATCTTCGATGTGCAGCGCAGCGGGCCTTCGACCGGCATGCCGACGCGCACCCAGCAGTCGGACCTGCTCTCGGTGGCCTTCCTCTCGCACGGTGACACCAAGCACATCATTCTGCTGCCGGGTTCGATGAAGGATTGCTACGAGCTGAGCATGGCGGCCTTTGACCTGGCTGAACGGATGCAGACTCCGGTCTTTGTGCTCTCGGATTTGGATTTGGGCATGAACAACTGGATGAGCGAACCCTTCGATTATCCCGACAAGCCGCTGGATCGCGGCAAGGTGCTCACCGTTGAGGATCTGGAGAGGCTGGGCGGCTTTGCCCGCTATCGCGACGTGGACGGCGACGCCATCGGCTGGCGCACGCTGCCCGGAACGCGCCACCCCAAGGCCGCTTACTTCACCCGCGGCTCGGGACACAACGACGCGGCCATCTACACCGAGAATCCCGTCGAGTATCAGGCGCTGATGGAGCGGCTGGCGCTGAAGTTTGAAAAGGCGCGCAAGCTGGTTCCCGCCCCGGTCGTGGTAAGGGACGTCGGCTCGAAGATTGGCTTCCTGGCCTTCGGTTCCACCGATTGCGCGCTCACCGAAAGCCTTGACCAGATCCGCAAGCGCTACGGCGTGGAGGCGGATTACATGCGTATTCGCGCCTGGCCCTTCACGCAAGCGATTCACGACTTTGTGGCCGCGCACGAGCGCATTTATGTTGTCGAGCAGAACCGCGACGCGCAGTTAGCCAGCCTGCTCAAGCTCGATCTTCCCGCTGATCAGGTGGTCAAGCTGCGCAGCATTCTCCATTACAACGGAATGCCGGTGGACGCGGAATCCATCACGAAAGAATTTATTCATCAGGAGGGCCTGTAAATGGCAACCGCTGCTGCAACTCCCAAAGTGAATCACATCGGCCTTCCCATCCTCGATTATCGCGGCGGCAAGAGCACGCTCTGCGCCGGTTGCGGCCACAACGCTATCTCCGAGCGCATCATCGACGCCTTCTTCGAGATGGGCGTCGAGCCGGAGCGGGTGATGAAGATGAGCGGCATCGGCTGCTCGTCCAAGAGCCCGGCCTACTTCATGGGCCGTTCGTTCAGCTTCAACAGCGTGCATGGGCGCATGCCGGCCATCTCCACCGGCGCCATCATGGCCAACCACACCATGACGACGATTGGCGTCTCCGGCGACGGCGACACGGCCTCCATCGGCATGGGCCAGTTTGTTCACCTTCTGCGCCGCAATCTGCCGATGATTTACATCATCGAGAACAATGGCGTTTACGGTCTCACCAAGGGCCAGTTTTCGGCCACCGCCGACCTCGGCTCACGGCTCAAGACCGGCGTCGTCAACGACCTTCCTCCCATCGACACCTGCGCCCTGGCCATCCAGTTGGGCGCAACCTTTGTGGGCCGCTCCTTCTCCGGCGACAAGAAGCAGTTGCTCTCCATGCTCAAGGCGGCCATCGCCCACAAAGGCACGGTGCTGCTGGACGTGATCAGCCCCTGCGTCACCTTCAACGACCACGAAGGCTCGACCAAGAGCTACAAGTTCATGCAGGAGAATGACGAGCCCATCAATGAGATTGGCTTTGTGGCCAGCTTCGATGAGATCGAGGTCGATTACGACTCCGGCCAGATCTACGAAGTGGAGATGCACGACGGCTCGAATCTTCGCCTGCGCAAGCTGCTGGAAGATTACGATCCCACCGACAAGGCCAACGCCGTGCGCACGCTGATGGAGGCGCAAGACAACGACGAAATCCTAACCGGCGTCTTCTATATCAACACGGAAAAGCCGACCTTCATTGACCAGTTGAATCTGGTGGATGAGCCGCTGGGCACGCTGCCGGAATCGCTCACCCGGCCGCCCAAGCCGGCCCTCGAGGCCCTGATGGCCGCCCTGAAGTAACCGTCAAGTGGCGAGGTCCAAGCTGCTGTGTCAAACTGAGAAGGCAAACAGTATAGCGGTTCTCCAATTGCTGTACACCGAAACCACGCCGCGGAGTGGCTTTTTCCTCAAGAAAAAGCCACCTTCGATAGAATCAGTAAGGACATATGTATTGGAGAACCGCTCTAGATTGCCCAACAGCGGTTAATCTTCGCTTCGATGCGGAGCGGTCGGGCCTGTAGCTCAACGGTTAGAGCAGGGGACTCATAATCCCTTGGTTCGGGGTTCGAATCCCTGCAGGCCCACCAAATTGGTCCGTGGTCAGTCATACAATCTGGCGAAATAGCCTCTCCTTGCGCGAGAAGCGCTCCCGCCGCAGCGGCAGCGAGTGGGACAATGGCGTGGCATCGGGCTGCTTCAACCAGCTTTCCGCGTAGTCATAGACCATCTGGCCGCCGTCATCCTGAATCAGGTGGCCGACCATCTCGCGGTGCAGGAAAACATCCAGGACTCTCGCCATGCGCTATTCCTCGCTCTCTGAGACGGCAGGCGGCGTCAGCGCGATCCCGATTCCCTGCGTATGTAGGACGGTCAGGACTTTGCCTATCTGGCAGGTTTCCATGCCCTTTTCAAGGTCGATGATAAAGCGCAGACCAGTTCCCGAGGTCAACGCCAAATCCTTTTGCGTGACGCCCAACCGCCTCCGGCTCTCGCGGATCTTCTGACCAATTGCTTGCGCTGTGTATTTCAACTGTTCACCATGATTATTCCCGTTCGGAAATATGTTGGGCGTGCATTTTTTGTGTTGCGTACCGAGTCTGTTCAGGGAATGACAAGTGGTCACGGCTGGTGCCCAGTCTCCGGTTTACCCACCCACTGAACACATACGGGACTGAGGGGAAACCGTTCCACAAGCCAAAATGCATGAAGACATCTCAGGACCAATCCGGCCATAGACTCTTTAAGTATTTGTATAAACAAGAGTTAAAAACCATGTAGCGCAACGGTTAGCACCGTCACTTCAAATATGCGCGCACTAGGGAACCCCTGCGCAGGTG
>PLPA01000060.1:0-4301 GCA_003159355.1 Acidobacteriaceae bacterium
TCATAGCGGTTCACGAGATTGAACCAGCTCAGCATCAGAATCAGTTTCCGCGTGTTACAGACACCCCAGCGCTCGATGGCCGCTTCCAGCAAGTCCTCTCCGAGGGTGGCGTAGTCCGCGATCTCGTCCGCCATCCGCGCAATCAAAACGATCTCCGGATCGATTCCGGTGACTGGGCCGTCGGCGGTGAGCGCCTCCACCTCAGTTTGTGAAAGCCCGCTATTGAGCGCTATACGAATGGAAGCATGCACGGCATAAGTACAGTTCAAACGCACGGCGGTCCGCACAATCATTGCTTCCCGCAACCTGGCCTCGGCGGCGGGGCAGGTGAAGATCGCCCTCATCAACGCAATCGCCGGGCCTGCGAGATCGCCTGCCGCTGCCAGCGCGATTGCCCCATTGAGCGTCTTGTCAGGATTGAAATCGTCTCCGAAGATGGCTCGCGCTTCTTCGGCGGTTGGCGGCGGAAAACAGATATCGGTCATTGATCTCCACGGTGGATTAGACATCGTGCGTAACAGGCCACCATCCATGCGGCGTCTTGCACAACCTCCTGCTGCGCTATGGACTCAATGGGTTGACAAGAGTATCCCCCTTGTCTGCCCTCCGACGCAAGACGACGCGATTCCCTTCGATGTAGGACCGAAACGAAAACGCGATGTTGCCTTCCGGAAGCAGATTCTGCAATGGTTGCCTGATCTGCGGCAGATTCCGACCTGTGTTACGCATCCGCGTCCGTGGAAAGAGCAATTTGTTTTTGAGCTTCGAGGGCTGCCAGGCGTTTTGTGAGCACCTCATGGATCGTGGAATAGGCATCGCTGCCTAGTACAAGACGTTTGGGCGCCTCGGCCAAATCCACGCTGTCGATCACGGCCTGCATCATTTTGACCGGATCTCCCGGAGGGACATAGGTGCCGCTTGCAAGAAATTCTCCGCTCTGCCTGGCGGGAGTACCGGCATAAGCAGACAGTGCCGGGCCATGCACTAAGCGCCCTGCATCGAAGATTGCTGTACGTCCGCCACCCGGTTCAACCATAGTGGTTTGAATGTTAAACGGCGCAATTTCTTGTGTCGTCGCCTCGAAGAATCCTTCGATGCCCCACTTGCTCGCGTGATAAATCGACATACCCGGAACGCCGATTTGTGCTCCCACACTGGCAACCTGAAGAATGCGTCCGCCACCCTGGGTGCGCAGATGAGGCAATGCAGCACGAACCACCTGAATGGAGCCCATCAGGTTGGTATTCAATTGGTGGATGATTTGCTCATCCGTTAGCTCCTCGGCAGCTCCGATGAGGGCGTAACCGGCATTGTTCAAGATCACATCGATGCGGCCGAAATGTTGGAACGCGGCATCGACCACGTTACGGATGGCCGGGGTGTCTTCTACGTCGAGCGATGCGAGCCAGAGCTGTTCGCCATACTGCGCCTTGAGGCCGTCAAGTTGCTGCAGTTTGCGAGCTGTACCCGCGACTCGATCGCCGCGCTTCAAAAGTAGCTCGGTCGTGACCAGGCCAAAGCCGCTATTGACTCCTGTGATGAACCATGTTCGTTGCGCCAAAGGTCACACCCTCCAAAGGTGCTGAACTCAAGGTAAGCGGAAAGGCACAGGTACGGTAGACCAAAGTTATACAATCCTTGCACAATCGTCTCAATCAGGACACGCAAACTTTGGCGCTTATAAGGCGTGCGGCAGACCAGAAATGGAGAGTTACGTGTGAACATGTTGGGAGAATTGGAGAGATTGCTCGAACACCATGCGCGCCAACAGCCCTGTTGACTCAGGGAGCATCCCTCGATGGCAGGTGGTCGTCGGTGAGTTCACCGGCGATTATGCACGAAGCGAGAAACGCTCCTGCTTCACGTTTCACGGGAGCTGTTGACCAGAAGGTAACTTCCGGATAGGCGACGATCCGACCAGAACCACAAGATAGGGAGGGATCGAACTAGAAAACGTCCCCCTGCGCCATCCGCTCTACGAGTGCTTTTGCGACCAATCGCGGGCGCGGTCGAACCGCTCGCGATCCCGCCATACACTACGGTTCCAATGATCGCCGATCAGTTCGAATTGCTGGCGAGCAAAGGCCGCGTCGCGGAACTCGTAGGCGAAATAGGCAACCTCATTCTTGAGGTAGCCCGTGGTTCCATACTGCGCCGTAAGTGCCCGGTATCCCCTCTGAATGCGCGGCCAATCCATCTCCTGAGCCTTGACTTCCTTGCCGCTCTTTCCAATCACTGCGGTGGCGATGTGGAAATAGATGACGTCGCCCTTTTCGCCGCCTGCATTATCCGCAGCGGTTTTGGCGAAGGACGAGGCGTCTCCCGGCTTTCCGTCCCACTTGGGCAACAGGTAATTCGCCATTTGCTTGTAGAGATGGAAGTATTCGGGTTCAAACTGGACGCCCTGCTCGAAAACTTCCTTCATCTTTGCCACGTTCCAGTCCTGCGCAAGGCCGACGATCATCATCTCGGAATACCACTGCGGGCAGCGCTCATGGAGGTTGGCCGCAGCCTGCAGGACCTGTAGCGACTCCCCGATGCGCTGTCCAAACAGACGCCAACCTTCGGGAGTGACCGAATCCCCCATGCCGTTGCCGCGTGCTACCCAGGCCCAGCGATGAAGGCTGGTGGCCAGGGCAACCCGTGCGGTGATGGACTCTGGACGCTGGGCGATCCAGTGCTTGAGGTGCGCAAGGTGATCGAGGGTGTCCTTGTCGGTGAGCATCGGCTTGTCTAGCGCGCTATAAAAAGAAGTGAGCTTCCACCCGCCGCCCGGAAAGCGAGTCTTTTCGCTTCGGAACTGGGCGGCCATGCGGTCCAGATCTTCGAATTTCTCTTCGACCAGATCGGTCTCGATCAGACGCGTCCACTCGCCTCCGTGGAGAGTGTTTTCGTCCACATCGGTATCCATGAGGCTTGGGGTGGCCGGCTCTGTCTGCGCCGTCAGAGGCTTGGAAAGAAAGACGAGAGACGAAGCGAGGATAAAAAGGGCGGCAAACTTTGACAAGTGCACGACGAACCTCCCGGAACGACCTTATTTTAGTCTATTCTGCCAGCAGAGCAAGGTTGCCAGTCGATAAATATGTTCGCGGACTCTCCCCATTTGCGCCTGTGTCATTTGGAAAAGACGCTGAGTCTTAGGCGCGAGCTTCGGCACGTCCATAAGAAGGGATCCGGCTACGGCACAGTCCGCAGCCATCACCATTGGCTTTACCATGTCGGTGTCGTGCTCCGCCTAAATGACCGGCTATCCGGAAGTTACCCTCGAATGGCGGTAACAGCCCAATGAGCTCAGCGAGCGATCCATCGGCCTTTCTTGACAGGTTTGGTTGGTTCTTCGAGGGCAACCGGGCGAGGCTTTCAGCGCGGTTGCGCCGCGCTGATCGATTTCCAAAAACAAAATGCAGCTTTTGATCAAGGGTTTGAACCCCCGTCCAACCAGCCCGGAGGCCCGCATCCCAGACTTCCCGCAAAAGCCCCGCCGCGCCCAGCCCGCCCGAATCTCTGACCCCTGACCCCTGATCCCTGACCCCTGCCGTCACGCCTTCCGAATCCCCTCCTTCCGCATCACCGTCTTCAGCGCCTTCCGCATCCGCTCCCGCCAGAACGGCAGCGGCATCTTCGGCTTCGGCATCTGCCGGAGCACGCTGAGGGGCAGACCCGACGACCACAGTTGCCAATACTCTCGCCACTCCGCCGCCTGCCGTTCCCGCTCCTGCGCATTCCAGCGTTTTCTCGCCGCTGCCAGCCGCTGCTCCTTGGCCTTCTCTAGCTTGCGCGCCCACGCCTCGGCCCGCTTCTGCGCGCGTCCTGCTTCAATCGTCACGGCCATCGCTTTCAGCGTCCCTTCCTTGGGCGCCAGTCCGTACACCAGTACGCACCCCAGCGCCTCGGCCGCCCGCCGCAGCGTCTGCACCTCGATCACCCCTTGCCCCTCGGCGCGCTCCATCCGGTAGATCTCGCACTCCGCTACCCCCATCCGGTCTGCCGCGTCCGCCACCGGAATCCCCACCGCGCGCCGCACCGTCCGCAGCCAACCTTCCCCGTTTTCCTGAAAGTTCGTGGCCACGCCTCGCGCCACATGGAACGCCATCGCCATCTCATCCAGCGCCCGCAGCCGTTCTTCCCATCCCATCTTCCGCATCCCATTCTCCTTCCTTATACCTGTCATCCTGAGCGACCGAAGCGCAGCGAAGGGAGTCGAAGGACCTGCTTTTCTCTTCAAGCCCCAATAACCGCCCAAAACCGTCCACAAACCGCCCGCGCCATTCACCACTTCTGGCCAAATTTTCGCAAAAGTA
>PLPA01000060.1:4347-9479 GCA_003159355.1 Acidobacteriaceae bacterium
TGGAAGAATCTCTGGCGCAGGCGTCTGAGAACCTCGCTCACCCTGTGCGGAATTGGCATGGCCATCGGCGCTTTTGTCGCGCTGGTCGGCTTCTCGCGCGCCTTTGAGCAGGAGTGGCTGCGCCTTTATACCAGCAGCGGCACCGACATCGACGTCGTCGAGAAGACCTTCCTCAACACTTCGGTCGATGAGGCTCTCGCTCCCCGGCTGCGCGCCGTGCCCGTCGTCGACCGGGCGGAGCCGATGATGTACAACATCATGGACCTCACGCCGGAGATCAACGCCATCGTCTTCGGCTGGCAGGCGGATTCCTACGAATTCGATTCGCTTACATTCACCAGCGGCGGCCGCTTTCATGATGGCAAGCCGGAGATCATTCTCGGCGAGCTGCTGGCCCGCAACCTGAACAAGAAAGCCGGCGAAACCGTCCAGATGCAAGGCTCCGGCTTTCTCGTCACGGGAATCTATCATGGCGGCTCCGGCCTGGAGGCTGCCGCGGTGATCATGCCGCTCGATCAGTTGCAGCAGATCTCCAGCCTGCAAGGGAAGGTCTCCGGCTTTCATGTGCGCCTGCGCCCCACTCCAGCCGGCGAATCGCGCGACCATTATCTGAAGCGCGCCCAAGCACTGATTGAAGCCGCGCTGCCCGGCCTGAACGCCGCGCCGGCCGCCGAGTACGCCGCCAACAACCAGTTCGTGACGCTGGCAAAGGCCATCGCCTGGGGCACCTCGTCCATTGCGCTGCTGATGGGCATTCTGGGCATCGCCAACACCATGGCCATGTCGGTCTTCGAGCGCACCCGTGAGATCGGCATTTTGCGCGCGCTGGGCTGGAAGAGCTGGCTCATCCTGCTGCTCATCCAAACCGAAGCGATGGCGCTCGGCATCGGCGGCGGGCTGCTCGGCATCGGCTTTGGATGGGGCGTTCTGAGCCTGCTGGCTGCCTTGCCCCAAACCGCCAGCATCGTCAGCGCCTCGCTTTCTCCGTTCTATCTTATCCAGGCGCTCGGCGTAGCCGTGCTCTCAGGGCTTGCCGCCGGAGCCTACCCCGCATGGCGCGCCGCCCATCTTTCCCCAGTGGAGGCCCTCCGCCATGACTGAGCCGATACTGACTGCGCCGATTCTGCAAGTGTGCTACCTGCGCAAGAGCTACGACGAGGGACGCATCGAAGCCCTGCGCGGCGTCGATCTCGCTATCGCAGCGGGGGATTTCCTCTCCATCAGCGGACCCAGCGGCAGCGGCAAATCCACCTTGCTGCAACTGCTGGGCGGACTCGACACGCCCACCACTGGCGAGGTACTTTTCAAAAACGAAAAACTTGGCTCGGCGATTGATCTGGACATCTATCGGTCGAGAAGCGTCGGCTTTATCTTCCAGGCATTTCATCTGCTGCCCACGTTGCGCGTCCTCGAAAATGTTCAAGTGCCGATGCTGGCCCTGAGCCCCTGCCCGCACAATCGCGCCGAACGGGCGGAGGCTCTGCTGCGCGAGATGGGCCTGGAGCATCGCCTGCGGCAGTATCCCAATGAATTATCCGCGGGCGAGCGGCAGCGGGTGGCGATTGCCCGCGCGCTGGCCAACGAGCCGGAGTTGTTGTTGGCCGATGAGCCGACCGGCAACCTGGACAGCGTCAACTCGGCGCGCATCATGGAAATNNCATGAGAGTTGCATGGGCCGCTCTGGCCGCGACGATGCTGCTGCCAATGGCCGCTATGGGTGCGGATGCGCCCAAAGCGCTGGCAGCTCCGCGCGCGCGCATCGAGTCGGCGGACTATCGCGCCAGCGGCCACCTGGTCCGTGTGGATGCGAACGGCGCGCGCATCAGCTCTCCCATCACCATCAAGGCGCATTGGTTTCCCGGCGTGCTGCGGGTGGATGTGGAGCTTGGCACAGCCTCAAAGACGGGCTCTGATTCATTGTTGAGCGGCCACATCCCCGCCCACATCCTGCTGGAAATGCGGCCCGGCGGGCGGAGTACGATTCTGGTAGCGCATCCAGGCGACAAGGCGGCCGCGGTTTTGCCCTTCGACAAGTGGAGCGATGGCCCGCTCGGCAACGAATTCAGCTACGAGGATTTTCTCGAAGCGCAGTACTTCTGGGAGGGCCAGACGACGCTCGGTGAAGCAAAGTTTGGCGCGCGCGATTGCGATCAGTTGAAGAGCACCCCGGGCACAACTGACAAGAGCCACTACTCCGAAGTAAAGAGCTGGCTCGATCACACCATCGGCTTTCCGGTGTATGTGGAGAAGACGCTGCAAGGCGGCGCGGTGAAGGAGTTTACTTATTTCGGCCTGCGCCAGAACGGCGGCGTATGGTCGGCCAGCCAGGTGGAGGCGAAACTTCGCGGCCACGCCGGTTCCACGCTGCTGATCATCGACCGCGGCGCGCCCCGCGCAAACCTCGGCCTGAAGGACTTCAGCCCCGCGCAGCTCACGCACTTCTAGGTTTTTTGATGCTCCTGTTTCTTTCCATTCTCGGTTTGATTGCGGCTCTGCTCACAGCGGGCGTTGTATATCAGTGGCACGGTGCGCGCAGCGACCGCCGGCGCTACACCAGCGATGGCCGCTGGATCGATATTGGTGGGAGCCGCAGGCTCTTTCTGGTTGAAAAAGGGTCGGGAGAATCGACTGTTCTCTTTGAAGCGGGAATTGCCGCCACCAATCTGAACTGGTTTTACATTCAGGAGGCGGTCTCGCGCTTTGCATCGACGGCCTCTTATGATCGCGGCGGACTGGGCTGGAGCAGCCCTTGCCGCACGGCGCGCACGCCCGCCAACATCGCCGCCGAATTGCATCAACTACTGGAGGGAGCCGGCATCAAGCCGCCCTACATCCTGGTGGGACATTCCTTTGGCGGGCTGGTGATGCGCCGCTTTGCGCTCAACTATCCAGAGGAAGTGAGCAGCATTGTCCTCGTCGACCCGATGCGCTGCGAAGAATGGCCGCCGCTGGACCCCGGCAAGCAATCCGAGATCGACCGCGGCAAGAAGCTCTTCCGTTTCGCCATTCCGGTGGCGCGCGTCGGACTTGCCCGGCTGGCTGTCACTTCGCTCTTCCTGCGCTCCGGCCGCGCGGCGCAGCAGTTGGCCGGCGCCGCCGGCAATGGCGGCCAGCACGTCCTCAACCGCATCAAGGACGAGGTGGGTAAGATGCCGCGCGAGGTCTGGCCCATCGTTGCCGCCCATTGGTCGCGCCCCGGCAACTACGCCGGAATGCGCAGCCACGTGGAGGCCGTGCCCGACACCGTCCGCGAGATGCACAATGCGGAGCCGATCCAGAAGATCCCCGTACGGGTTCTTACACCGGGAAAATCGACGCCGCTCACTGATGAACAAATAGGCCGCATCGGCAATCGCGTGCAACAGGTGATTGCGCCGGCCAGCGCGCATTGGATTCATCTCGACCAACCCGACCTGGTGATCGATTCCATCCGAGAGATGGTGATGGCCGCCGCTGCAAAGGCGATGGCAGCTGCCGATTGAGGCGTTGCGTGACGGGTCAATCCATCTCTTGCGAACACCTCTCCCGCAGAACGCGCCGCAGCAGCTTGCCGTTGTAATTCCGCGGCAGGCCGCCGGAATCGAGAATCCAGATGCGGCGCGGCGCTTTATAGGGCGCGAGATTTTTGCGGCACCAATCCAGCAACTCGCTTTCGCTCACCTCGGAGCCGACGCGCATCTCGACTGCGGCGGCGGGAATCTCGCCCTTCTCCTTGTGCGGCAGGCCGAAAGCGACGGCGCGTTCCACGGCCGGATGAGCCTGGAGCGCCTCGTCCAGTTCGCGCAGATACACTGAGTAGCCGCTGCATTTGATCACATCCTTCATGCGCCCCGCCAGTCGGATCAGGCCGAGGCGGTTACGTGTGGCCAGGTGGCCTGTGCGCAGCCAGCCGTCGCTGGTCAGCAGGCCCTGGCCGTCGCCTTTGTCTTTCCAATAATGAGGAGCAAGGCCGCAGCGGCGGATCTGGCACTCGCACACCACTCCGGCGCGCACCGGACGGCCGTACTCATCGGCCACGCGAATGCGAAACGGCGGCAGGGGAAAGCACAGGTCACCGCTGCCCGGCAGGAACGATAGCTCGATGCCCATCATCGCCAGGCCTCCCAGTTCCACCATGCCGTAGCCGTTCAGCAGCACAGGTGGAAGCCATCGGCCGCCCGGCAACCGGGCCAAAGCGCCATACTTGCGCAGTTGCTGCCGCACTTCAATGGGTAGGTGATCGCTGGCTGAGAGCCACACGCGCACGCTCCTCAGACGGGCGGGCTCCGGATTGCTATTAACCAGCCGGGCGAACATTGCGGGCACGCCAACGATGGTGGTAATGCCGTGGCGCTCGACCAGATCCAACGCGCCCGCAACGTCGAAGCGATCCAGGAAGCAGCCGCGAATGCCCGCCATCAAACCATAGAGCGCGATGCTGACGGCCATGATGTGAGACCAGGGCAGTGCGATCAGCGCCAGATCGCGCGGCCCCAGAAACACCCCCGCCAGCACCGTGGACGAGCGCGCCCCCAGCAGCGCATTGCTCGACAGCGCCGCCCCTTTGGGAAAGCCGCTGGTGCCGGAGGTATGGAAGACCGCAATGGTGGCGGCGGGATCGATTGCGGCCGGCGGAAACGCTGCCCCGGTCTCGGCATCACCGCGGGGGACGCGTGCAAATCCCTCCAGCGTCTCCGCCTCATCGTCGGCTTGGATCCAGGTGCGCACATCGAGCGCGGAGCGGCCGCCGATGTTGCGTTCAAAAACCGCTTTGTCGGTCACCAGGATATCGGTGCCGCTTTCGGCCAGGATGCGCCGCACTTCGCTCAGCGAGAGCTGCGGGTTCAGCGGCACCGCGATTCCACCCGCGCGAATGATCCCGAGGAACCAATGAAAGCAGCGCCGGTTGTTTGTGCAATAGACGGCGACGGGCTGGCCGGGATTCAGAGCAATTGATCGGCGGAGAAAGCCATCGATGCGGCAGATGTAGGTGTGCAGCTCGGCAAGATGAAATGCTCCGTCGTCTCCAACGGAGACTTCGCAATCCCCTTTTCGCCGCAGCAGCTCATCGACAAGATTGGCCACCGTGACGCTGCGGTCGCGCGCGAATTGATAGCGGCGGAAGATGTTCAGTCAATACCCCCGGCAGAGCC
>PLPA01000087.1 GCA_003159355.1 Acidobacteriaceae bacterium
CCGGGCAACTGGGCGGCGGCGGGCCGAGTGTCGTCGGTGACGGTGTCGCCGATCTTGGTGTCGCTGACGGTCTTGATGGTGGCGGCAAAGAAGCCCACCTCGCCGGCCAGCAGTTCGCCGATCTCCACCGGCTTGGGGCAAAGCACGCCCATCGACTCGACTTCAAAAGACTTCCCATTGGACATCAGGCGAATGCGCTGGCCCTTGCGCATCATGCCCTGCATCACGCGCACCAGCACGATGACGCCGCGATAAGCATCGAACCAGGAGTCGAAGATCAGCGCTTGCAGTGGAGCGTCGGGGTCGCCGGTAGGCGGCGGCAGCCGTTTAACGATGGCTTCGAGGACTTCGTCAACGCCCTGGCCGGTCTTGGCGCTCACCGCAATGGCGTCGGTGGCGTCCAGGCCGACGGCTTTTTCGATGGCCTCTTGTGTGCGTAATATATCTGCCGAGGGAAGATCGATCTTATTGATGACGGGAATGATTTCCAGGCCGTGGTTGATGGCAAGATAAGCATTGGCCAGCGTCTGCGCCTCGACGCCCTGCGAGGCGTCCACCACCAGCAGCGCGCCCTCGCAGGAAGCCAGCGAGCGAGAGACCTCGTAGCTGAAGTCCACGTGGCCGGGAGTGTCGATCAGGTTGAGCTGGTAGGTGTTGCCGTCGTGCGCCTTGTACATCATGCGCACGGCGTGGGCCTTGATGGTGATGCCGCGCTCGCGCTCCAGGTCCATGTCGTCCAGGATCTGCGCCTGCATCTCGCGGCCTGTCACCGAGCCGGTCAGCTCCAGCAAACGGTCGCTCAGCGTCGACTTTCCGTGGTCGATGTGGGCGATGATGGCGAAGTTTCTTAAGAATCGTGCGTCCATCGGAGGCTTTCAAAACAAATGGGTTGCGGTCGCGCAGGCGACCCGCCTTTGCGGCTCTCCCATGGTTTAGCTTATCATCGGCGAGACCCGCCCCCCTCAGGCTAAGACTGCAATCTAATGGCGGTATATATGTTTTCCAGATTGTTGCGATCATAAGGATCACCCGAGATACCGCTGCGAATCTCGGCGATTGCCTTGGTCATCACATCTCCGGGCGCGGACTTTAGCCACTGCGGTTCAGCTACGGCGCTCCAAGCAAAAAAGATATTCATCTCGGTAGTCCAGTGCTCCGTCAATAGACCGTAGTTCCATATCGCCGTTATGATTACCAGCGCGAGATGCTTCGTCGTGAATGGCTCTATTTCTTCATCAGGGTCAGTTTTGGCGTGTTTGAAGAAGTTTTTCCATTTGTTGTGGAGGTTTACAAATTCCGGACCGTACCTGTCCTTGTTCTTGTCATTGAGGTTATTTATCTGTTCCCAATACGAAAGGCGGATTTTCAGCGGATCACCTACTCGCGCAAGCTCGCGCTGGTAGAGTTCGCTATGCCGAATCTGGATCACACGATCTGTGACTTCCCGAGAAGCGGCGGCAAGCGCATACGAGGACAGATGATCCCTGTTCTCGAAAAATAGGCGAATTGCCGTATTGAGTTGCCGTTCTGCGGCTTCTGTTTTGGTAATCATGACGTTATTTAGGAAGCTGATTGGCACAGCGCCCCCTCCGCTCGATTCAGTGTGTATCCTCTTTTACAGCGGGCTTCGGCTTGATAACCGGAGCCGTGGGCTTGCTAGCGTCAGACTTCTTAATCGCCGGATGATGCGTAGTAGCTGGAGTGTCGGGGATAAAGCCTGAGGACTTGCTAGCGTCAGACTTCTTAATCGCTCGATGAGGCGGTATCGGGAAGTCTAACTGCAACTCTTGGATTTCATATTCTGCTTTGCTCAGCCTGTCTTCTAGGGTTTCAACCTTTATTTCGGCGGTGCTGAGATCGGATTCGGTTTGCTTAAGTTTTTTCTGCAGGTCGAGGATATCGTTGGCATTGTCGGTGATGGTGGGCCATGCAAATGTCTTCTCGAACTTAACACTCTCCTCAAGCTTACTCAGGTTGTCGTTAAGACAGTTTTGTCCGTCCTCCAGGTACTCGACAATCTGTGGGCTTACCCTTCCGTCCCGGTCTACCGTGTAGATCTTCAGGGCGGGCGCAAACCCGCAATCGCCGTGAAGCCCCGAAGTATCCTGGGCATGGCCGACGGCGGGCAAGAAGACAAAAACGCCGGACAGGAGAATCTTCGCTAAGATTTTCACGAGCTATTCCTCCTTCGTACTAGTGGGTGGTTGGCCCGGATTGAGGCTATTTCTCGCCCTTGCGGCGCGCACACTTCCAGGCCATAGCTTATCATCGGTAAGGACAACCGTATTCCTTATGCGCATGGGCAGGATTCCGTTTCGACTCTTCGGCTGTGCCGCGCTGGCATTTTCGCTGGCGGGCTGCGTTCCCACTGCGCCCACGGGAGCTTCCGCGGGCGCGCGGCCACAAGCCACCGCTCCCGCGCTGTTGCTGGCCGCGGCGCCCGCACCAGCCCCGCCAACGCCAGCCCCCGCGCCGCCTGCGACCTCCGTTGAGCAGCAGCGAGTGCGCTTGCTGATCAGGCAGGTCGAGGAGACCTACGCCCGCGGCGAGGCCGACTATCACAAGGGGAGATTGCCCGAAGCCAAGCAGGAGTTTGATCGCGCCGTGGACCTGATGCTGGTGAGCGGCATCGACATCAAAAGCGATGCCGAGTTGCAGGAGGAGTTCGACCACATTGTCGATGAGGTCAACGCGCTGGAGATGGAGGCCTTGAAGCTGGGCAATGGCTTTGTCCCCAACGAGGAGGAGACGCCGGCCGAGGTAGCCCAGGACGTGACCTTCGAGGTGGACCCCAAGATTGTCGCCAAGGCCACGGCTGATCTGGCCACGACAAAATCCGATCTGCCTCTGGTGGTCAACGACTATGTGGCTGGCGTGATCAACTTCTTTGCCAATACAAAAAAAGGCCACAACACGCTGCTCCACTCCTTCCAGCGTGCCGGCCGTTACAAGGCGATGATTCAGAGAGTGATGGCCGAAGAAGGCGTGCCGCAGGATTTGATCTATCTTGCGGTGGCCGAATCGGGCTTCAATCCGCGCGCGCTCAATCGCAAATCCCAGGCCGGCGGGATGTGGCAGTTCATGCCGCACGGCAACTACGGGCTGGCCCGCAATGCGTACGTGGATGAGCGCTTCGATCCGGAAAAATCCACGCGCGCTTACGCCCGCTACATGAAGTTCATCTACGACCAGTTGGGCGACTGGTATTTGTCGATGGCCGGCTACGACTGGGGCGCGGGCAATGTGCAGCGCGCTGTTGAGAAGACAGGCTACGCCGACTTCTGGGAATTGTACAAGCGCAACAACCTGCCCATGGAAACCAAAAATTATGTACCGGAAATTCTGGCGGCGATCATCATCGCGAACCATCCCACGCAGTATGGCTTCGACGATGTGACGCTGGACCCGCCTGTGCTCACCGACACAGTGACCATCAACTACGGGGTGAACCTGAGGCTGGTGTCGGATATTGTGGGCGCGCCGACGGATGAATTGACGGCGTTGAATCCCAGCCTGCTGCGCATGGTCACGCCGCCCGATGCGTCCTTCGATCTGCATCTGCCGGGCGGCATGGCGGCGGTCTTTGAACAGCGCATTGCCGCAATTCCCGAAGGCAAGCGCAATGCCTGGCGCTATCATCGCGTTGCGGCCGAAGATACACTGGCGTCGGTGGCGCACGCTTATCACGTGACCGACACGGAGCTGGCCGCGGCCAATCAGTTGCACGCGCGCGATAGCATCGAAGGCCTGGAGGCGCTGCTTGTGCCCACGCCGCCGGCCGCCGAGCCTGCGCATGCGAGACTCTACACGGTGCGCAAAGGCGACACGCTGGTGACCATCGCCGATCGCTTTGGCGTCTCGCTGAATGAGCTGCGCCGCTGGAACAGGATACCCGGCATCAAGGTGCAGCCAGGCCAGCGGCTGCATGTGGCCGAGCCCGTGAGTGCGCAGCGCGCAGCGGCGCACACTCATCGCAGCGGCGGCTCGCCAGCGGGCGCGCATGATGCGCAAGCCGCGCCGGCAAAGGACCCGGCGGAAAAGCCCGCGCCTCCGCGCGCGCAAATGAAGAGTGGAAGATCGGCCGCGAAGAAGGCGCGTGCGCAGCGCTCCGCAACCGCTGCCGGCGCGAAGAAGAGCGGCGCAACAGGCGCAAAAAAATCTCGCGCGCACAGACGCGCGGCGAACTCCAAAACTCCCGCAACGAAATAAATATGCAGGGAACCTCATTACATACTTGTCATGTGTGGGTCTTTGCGTGCAAGCTATTGCTACAATGATTTGCGTGTGCGGAGCGTGAAACTTCGCCGCGTGAAAAGGAAAACGCAACGTGCAGCGGCAAGCCGCTGGAGGCAATGGGATGGAAGAAGTGTTCAGGATGTACGCGATGAGCGACGGCGAAGCGAATGCCAAGCCGGCATTGAATGATTCCGATCACGATAGCTTTGACGAGGATGAAGAGGTTGAAACCTCCAGTGTGCTCACCTCATCGGACGATGACGAGGGAGTGGCTGAAGAGACGGTGATCGTGGTCGCGAAGAAACCCGCAGCGAAGCCGGCCAGAAAGAAGGCCGCGAAGAAAGAGGCGCCCGCAGTGAAGGCTGTCGAGGTGGCCCCGGTCGTGACGGCGCCTGCCGAGACGGTTCCCGTGGCGAAGGCTCCGGCCAAGAAAGCAGTCGCCAAGAAGGCCGCAGTAAAGAAAGCAGTAGCCAAGAAGGCTCCGGCCAAGAAAGCAGTCGCTAAGAAGGCAGTGGCCAAGAAGGCAGTGGCCAAGAAGGCAGTCGCCAAGAAGGCAGTTGCTAAAAAGGCAGTGGCGAAGAAGGCTCCGGCGAAGAAGGCTGTTGCCAAGAAGACCGTTGCAAAAAAGATTGTGGCCAAAAAGGCCACGAAGAAATCCGCCGCAAAGAAGAGCAAATCTGGCGCGAAGGGCGGAAAGGTTGTAGCCAAGAAGGCCGCAGCCGGCAAGAGCGCCAGCAAAACCACCAAACGAGGTAAAAAGTTGGCCGTTAAGAAAGCAGCAAAGAAGGCGCCCGCCAAGAAGGCAGCAGTGAAGAAAGCAGTTGCCAAGAAGGCTCCGGCGAAGAAGGCAGTTGCCAAGAAGGCAGTTGCGAAGAAGGCTCCTGCGAAGAAGGCAGCCGCCAAGAAGGCCCCTGCGAAAAAGGCAACCAAGTAGCAGCGGCAACCTGCAGTACAAGGCAAGCAAAAGAGCCCGGCTTACGCCGGGCTTTTTTGCGCCTGAATTCAGACGATTGATCCGGCCCGTATTTGCTGATACTCCGTGCCCCATCCTGTCATTCTGAGCGGAGCGCAGCGGAGTCGAAGAACCTGCTTCTTGCTCTTCTTTGCGGAAAGGGTGGGATACAACCAAGCCCGCAACACAGAAACAAAGAAGCCGCTCTTACTTTTTCAAGTCGGCAATCGCCGCCAGCACTTCCTCGGAATGGTGCGGCACTTCCACCTTGGTCCACACCTTCACGATCCTGCCCTGCGGATCGATGAGGAAGGTGTTGCGGTTGGCGATCTTGAAGGTAGCAAAGCTGCCCAGCGAGCCATAGGTATCGACGACTTTATGCTCCGGGTCGGCGAGCAGGCGGAAGGTCAGCCCTTCCTTGGTGCAGAACTGCTTGTGGCTGTCGGGCGTGTCCAGGCTCACGCCCAGAATCACCGCGTTGGCCGCGTCAAATTTCGCCTGATCGCGCTGGAAGTTGTGCGCCTCGATGGTGCAGCCGGGGGTCATATCCTTGGGATAGAAGTACAGCACCACCCACTTGCCGCGAAAACTGTCGAGCGAGATTTGGGAGCTGTCCTGCGAGGGAAGGGTGAAGGTGGGCGCGATCTGTCCGACAGAGGGCATTGTTTGATCCGCGGCATGGACGGTGGCAATCGCAGCTGCGGCCACAACGGCCACGGCAAGGATAAAGAGTAGGGGTATTCTCACGGGGAGCCTCCACACAATTGGATGGGGAATGGGTGAGGCTGGACGCAGAGAGTTTTACAGCCGAGGCTCAGCGCGGAGAGGCCACAATCGCAATCCCGGCCTCGGCGGCTCTCTGGAGCAGCGCCTCGCGGTCGAAGAGCAGCGTGCGGCCCGCCTCGACCGAGAGGCAACTGGCGCCGGCGTGGATCATCGCTTCGACCGTCGCAATGCCGATCACGGGCACGTCAAAGCGCATATCCTGATTCGGCTTGGCCACCTTCACGATGGTCAGGCGGCGATTGAGCGTGGAGGCATCATCTTCGAGCGAGCGCATCAGCATTCCCGCGCGCTCGATGGCCGCATCGGTGCCCTCCATCGCTTCGACGGCGACACAGGCCTGCGCGGCCACCACCACCGTCTGGCCAATGTCGAAGCCGGCCACGGCGCGCGCCACGCTCAGCCCGTACTCGATGTTCTTGCGTTCGTCGTCGTCGGGAGCACGCGGAGTGAGTACGCCTTCGGTGGCCAGCAGCGGCTCCAGGAAAGCGGTCGAGCTGATCAGTTCAATGCCCTCGTCCGTGAGTACCTTGGCCACCGCGCCCAGCAGCATATCGGTATTGCGCGCGCGCAGATTCAGCAGCAGCTTGGCCAGCCGCCAATCGGGCCGGATGGCGGAAAAGATCTGCTTGTGCTTGACCTGTCCGGCCATCACGGCCTTCTGTACGCCTTCTTTGTGGAAGAGTTCGATCAGCCGCGAGAGCTCGCCGAGCGAGAGCCAATGCACGGTGATGTGCTCGTCCTCGGCGGCGCGCAGGTCGATCTCCGCGTCGGTCTCCTCGCGGATCGCCGCGACGACGACGGCAAGGCCTTGCGCCCGCGCCGCATCCAGCAGCAGAAAGGGAAACCGCCCGTTGCCGGCGATGAGACCGAGCTTCATGGCTACTTGATCACCCCGCGCTCGCTGCGTTCGATGAAGCCAACCAGCTGGGCCACGTCTTCGCCTTCCAGTTCGCGCATCTTCTCCAGTGCCTGCGTCGTGTTGAGCTTGGAGACGAACAGCAGGCGGAAGGCCTTCTGGATCAGCCTGATTCGCTCCGGGCTGAAGCCGCGGCGCTCCAGACCCATGCTGTTCGCGCCAAAGGCCTTGTTCTCGCGGCGCGAGCTGGTCTTGGAAAACGGCAGTACGTCCTGCGTCACAATCGTTCCGCCGCCGATGAAGGCGTACTTGCCCACGGTGCAGAACTGATGGACGGGGCAGAATGCGCCGACGGTGGCGAAGTCTTCAATGACGACATGACCGGCCAGCGTGGCGCAGTTAGCGAGGATGCAATGGCTGCCCACCTGGCTGTCGTGGCCGATATGCGCGCCTGCCATCAATAAACAATCGCTGCCGATGCGCGTTACGCCACCGCCGCCCACCGTGCCGCGGCTGACAGTCACATTCTCGCGAATCGTGTTGCCGTCGCCGATCTCGAGCGCTGTCGGCTCGCCGCCATACTTCAAATCCTGCGGCGCAACGCCCACCGCGCAGAAGGGATGGAAGACGTTGCGCGCGCCGATGCGCGTCCGCCCGTCGAGCACCACGTGCGAGATCAGCGTGCAATCCTCTCCCAGCACCACCTCCGGGCCGATTGTGCAAAACGGACCGACCGCGCAGGAGGCCGGCACCACCGCTCCGGCAGCCACGACGGCGCTGGGATGGATGCTCACTGGGCAGCCTCTGGCTGGGGCTCCTGCGGAGCCTCTACCGCCTCTGGCGCTGCCTCACGGGCCTTGGGAACGATCTGGCAGGTCAGCGTCGCCTGGCAGGCAACCTTACCGTCCACGAAGGCCTTGGCCTCCATGCGCCCCACGCGCGGCTTGAACGACAGCACATCCACCTCGATGCGCAACTGGTCTCCGGGCGTGACCGGACGGCGGAACTTGGCCTTCTCAATGCCGGTAAAGACCGCCAGCTTCTTCTCGCGGTCGGGAATCTCATGAAGCATGATGATGGCGCCGGCTTGGGCCATCGCTTCGACGATCAACACTCCCGGCATCAGCGGGTAGCCGGGAAAGTGGCCCTGGAAAAAGGGCTCGTTGAAGGTTACGTTCTTGATGGCGACCAGGCGCTTGCCACGCTCAAACTCGACGACTCTGTCAATCAACAGAAACGGATAGCGGTGGGGTAGCAAGCCCAGGATCTCCTGGATGTCGAAGGTCATTCATGGCTCCAGTGAGCGCGGTGAGGTGGCTGCTTTGCGCTCCTCTGGATTATATCGAAAGCCCCGCCGCTACTTCTTGATGCGCCGCTCGGCTGCCTCTATGCTCCAGAAATCCGCCGGCAACTCCTGGTTGTAGCTCGCGTGGACCAGGAAGTATTCCCGGGTCATCTCGTCGTTCTTGAAGCGGGTAATGGTGAACGGCGTGGGGAAGCCGTCGATGGTGTGGTAGTCGTCGTACTCCTCGGCGTCCAGGTTCTTGTCCTTGTAGACCGGGTCGCGCCACTGGAAGGTGCGGCGCAGCGGCAGGTGGGTCTGCACATCCATCAGGATGGTGACGGCTTCATTCTCGGCGGAGATGAGGGTCACCTGGTCGGCCAGGTGGCGCGCGGCCAGCCGCTGGCCCTCGTAGATGAGGATGGTGCGGGGGTCGTTGAGCCAAACCTTGACGGCGGTCTCGATGGAGTGGTCGCGGCGGCGCAGGGTGTCGTCCACCTGCTCCTGGGGCAGCGGCGCCTTGCCTTTGTAGGTCACCTCCCAGCCCGCGCGACCGATGTAAAACAGGAGCCAGTCCCGATGTTCTGTGTACTCGAAACGGTCATGGTCCGGCCAGGCGTGGAACTCCCAGTACTTGGTGGTGCCGGGCTCGGGCTTGCCGTGGTCAAAGGCCGCCACCTGCCCCAGCCGCATCTGGTTCTTCATGTTGAGCCAGGCCGGGCCGCCCAGGGCCTGCACCATGGCGTCCAGGGCCGCGCGCGCCTGCTGCGCGTTCTTTTGGCCGGCGTCGGCGGTGGCCTGTGTCCGCGTGGCGTGGGCCGCGGCAAGCAGCATCAAGGCCAGCGCCACCGGCAAAAACTTGCGCATCAATCTCTCCTCGCCAGATTGGACGGATTCCAGAGGCGAACGCATCGCCCTTGGACTCACGCTACCGCAGCCGGCCGGGAAGGCGCAAGGGATTACTCCTGCTTTGGCGGAGGAGTTGGCTTGACAGGGGTTGCCAGCCTGACCCCAGCCGCCGGCTTGGACTTAGGGGTTGCACCGAGCGCCCTTGCCCGAGCACGGGCCATTCTGCTCGCGCTGAAACCGTCGCGGCGGATCAATTCCACGCTGAGGGAGAGCATTAAATGGACCGGACGAGCCGCGCGGGAAGGCGCAGAATCGCGCCGACCAAATCGAGCACGCCACCCACAGCGATTCCGACGAGGCGAAAGGGCAGCAGCAGCAGCCACACCAGCGGAAACAGAATCAGCACCACCAGCGCCAGCGGCCAGCAGAGCACCAGCAGAATGCACCACAGCAGAAACTTGATCATGGTTTCAGGCCTCTCTGCGCGCGGAGCCTCCTCCGGCGCGATCTACTCAATGATACGAAAACGGGCCGGAGGAGTTCCCGCCGTTAGCCCCGGGTTTTCCGCGCGGCCAGCAGCTTCTTGCGCTCGCGGATCAGCTTGGCGCGCTCCTTTTCGGGCAGCGCCAAAGCGGCCTTGGTGCGCCTGGACAGCTTTTGGTAGATGAGCGCATGAGCGCGGGCCAATTCCTCCTCAATCTCGCGCGGACGCAGCGCGTCCCATCGCTCCAGGGCCACCCAAAAGGCCCGGGCCAGATGAGGCGCGGGAGAGATTCCATCGTTCTCCAGCAGTTCGTGGTAGCGCTCGGCCCCGCAGTGAAAGCTGAGGACGGGGCTCTCCATGCCGTCGGCGTTGGTCAGGGCGAACATTTTGCCGCCGATCTCGCGTTCACCGACCCAGTAGACAAGAACCTGGCCCCAGTTGAGAGTCTCAGCCGCGTGCGGCAGGGCAAGACAAATTTGGCGGATGCGCTCGTTGTCCATGCTGTTTTCTCCTCAGAACTTCGCCTCAAACGCCCGGAACCTCCCCTCCAGCTCCCACTGCGCGGCCGGCGTCAGCGGCGGTGTGCAGGGGGCTTGGCGAAGCTGAGAGCCGCCGGGTCCACGCACAGGCCGTCCTCGCCGGCGTCGCGGATGAAGGTTTCAGCATAGACCGCGCCGGAGAGGTGGATGCGCAGGTCGGCGCCCTTGGGAAACTGGTCCAGGAAGGCGCGCAGGGCCGGCGGTCCGGCCTGTACGGCGACCTGATAGGCGTGAGCAGCGCGGGCTTCCGCAATGGACGTCTGGGCGTGAAGGGTGGCAGTCGCGGCGGCAAGAGCGAAACAGGCGGCAAGGCAAGCAGTGAGGCGCATAATGCCTTCCAGTGTAGAGCAGGGATGCCCCGCGCGGGGAAGGTTTCTTGCCGGATAAATGGCAAAAAGGCGAATGTGATTGCCCGGAAGTTTGTGGCCGGGTTTGGCGCTGGAAGTGGGGAGTTGGTATACTGGTGCAGTCGTTGCAGACGACTGTTTGTGGACGCGCCTACACCCTACGGCAAGGCTGGAATCCGCGCAGGAAGTTGCAATGTAGTTTGCACTGAGGCCAGATAGCTCAGTGGTAGAGCGCGGCCCTGAAAAGGCCGGCGTCGGCGGTTCAATCCCGTCTCTGGCCACCACATTCTAAATAACTTAGCGGCAACCAACAACGTCTCGTTTCGGTCACGCGTACCAAAAACGTACATCGTGAGCCGGTGTGCGCTTGGATGCCTTCTTTTTTCTCCAATAGCTTCCAGATTTTCCGCGCTGTGTTGCCGGTTCTGGCGATGTGTTGCCGACCCAGCTTGGCATAGCGTTCGGTCATCTGGATGTTCGAGTGGCCGAGGATCTTCGCCAGCTCATAAAGATCGCCGCCGTGAATCATGTACCAGGATGCGAAGGTGTGGCGGAGATCATGGAAGCGAAAGTCCCGAATACGCGCTCGTTCGAGCAGATTCTCAAAACTCCCCTCCACTCTCTGCCGTCCGCTGGTGGAAAAGATGATCACCCTGGGCAAGAAGGGAGATCTGCACTCGCGCCGTCAGGCCCTCAGCTTTCTCATGACCGGCAAGTCCGTCGAGCGGCTCTTCGATACCGTCGCGCCGCGCTACGGCGACCGCCAGGGCGGCTACCTCCGCATCGTCCGGACTGGATTTCAAAAGGGCGACGGCGCTGAAAAGGCCTTCATCGAACTCTTCGGAGCCGAAAAGCAGCTTGACGCCAAGTGCCAGAAGCGCGACGAGATCAAAGCCAAAAAGCGCGCTGATCTGGAAAAGCAGTTGGAAGGGTCCAAGACCGAAGAACTCAAGGAAAAAGAAGAAGCCGCGTAAAAAGGGCTTTTCTCTGGCGATTTCATCCTTCGCTCAGAAGGTAAGCATGGGCGCATCTCCTCGCGGGATGCGCCCGTGTTCGTTTGGGAATTAAGGTGAATTACTTATTCCGCCCGCGCCAGCCGCTTGGGCCTCAAGAGGCGCAGATAGATATAAACAATTAACTGCAATGTAAGTGCCCCCGTGCAGTCCAGCAGTACATCCCAGGGCGAGCCGGTGCGGTTGGGGATATAACTCTGATGCAGCTCATCCAAACTGGCGACCAAGGACGTTCCCAGCAGCGCAAGAAAGGCGTCCTCGATAAAGTGGGAGTGGGGTAGAGTCATCCACCAGGCGCGAAGCCAAGCCACCCCGATAAACCCGTAGCCGAAAAAGTGCCCGCTTTTGCGGATCAGGTGATGAATCACCGCCCAACTGGCGTTCGAGACAGGCCCGAAGAGCACTTCCCAGAGCCGGCGCAGCGGATGGCTGGTGTGGTCGGAGCCAAACCACTCCGTTGATTCAAGCACGATGACGCCGACACCGATTGCCACCGGAAGCCAGGCGCTCAACCAGAACTTGAAGCCGCCCTTGCTATTCGACATGATAGTTGGGCGCCTCTCGTGTGATGATCACGTCATGCACGTGGCTCTCGCGCAGACCGGCGCCGCTGATGCGCACAAACTGCGCCTTTTCTTGTAACTCCTGAATGGTGCAGCAGCCTAAGTAGCCCATGCCGGAGCGCAACCCTCCGACTAACTGGAAGACCATCGACTCAAGCGGCCCGCGGTACGGCACGCGCCCCTCGATGCCTTCGGGAACAAACTTGGCCAGCCGGTTCTGGCTGGCGCGCTCGCGCTGCACTACTCCCTCGCTGCCCAACTCCGCGCTGGCCAGGTCGGCGGTGCTCTGGAAGTAGCGCTCACCCGAGCCCTGGCTCATCGCGGTCAGCGAACCCATGCCGCGATAGCTCTTGAAGCTGCGTCCCTGATAGAGAATCGTCTCGCCGGGGCTTTCGTCCACGCCGGCAAAGAGCGAACCGATCATCACCGAGCTGGCGCCGGCCGCAATCGCCTTGGTGATCTCGCCCGAATACTTGATGCCGCCGTCGGCTATCACCGGAATCCCGTGCTCGCGCGCGGCGCGCGCCGCCTCGGAGATTGCTGTAATCTGCGGCATTCCCGCGCCGGTGACCATGCGCGTAGTACAGATGGAGCCCGGACCGATGCCAACCTTGATCGCGTCGGCTCCGGCGTCGATCAGCGCCATCGCGCCCTCATAGGTGGCCACGTTGCCGGCCAGCAGGCCCACGCTGGGGAAGGCCTTCTTCACCTCGCGCACCGCTTCGAGCACTCGCGACGAGTGCCCGTGCGCCGAGTCGATGGCCAGCACATCCACGCGCGCCCGTACCAGCTCCGCCGCCCGCTCCAGATAATCCCCCGTCGCCCCGATTGCGCCGCCCACCCGCAGCCGACCTTTTTCGTCCTTGCTGGCGTTGGGGTATTTCAACTTCTTCTGAATGTCTTTCACCGTGATAAGACCTTTCAGGTTGTACTGATCATCCACCACCAGCAGCTTTTCCACGCGATGCTGGTGCAGAATCTGCTCGGCCTCTTCGAGCGTGGTGCCCACCGGAACCGTAATCAGATGCTCCTTGGTCATCACGTCGCCCACCGGCAAATCCGTGCGCGTCTCAAAGCGCAGATCGCGGTTGGTCAGGATGCCCACCAGCCGTTTTCCCTGCGTGACCGGCACGCCGGANNATCTTGTAGCGGCGCATCACTTCAAGGGCGTCGGAGATCATCTGGTCGGGCCCGATGGTCACCGGGTCCACGATCATTCCGCTCTCCGACCGTTTCACCTTGTCGATCTCGCCGGCCTGGTCGACGATGATCAGATTGCGGTGCACAATGCCAATGCCGCCTTGCTGTGCCATGGCGATGGCCATCCGCGACTCGGTCACCGTGTCCATTGCCGACGACAACAGCGGCGTATTCAGCACAATCTCGCGGGTCAGCTGAGTCTGTGTGCTCACCTGTACCGGCACCACTTCGCTGTAAGCGGGCACCAATAACACGTCATCAAACGTAAGGGCTTCGGTCAAGTTTTTGGTTAGCATCATGCTCCGAACGCCTGGCGGACCAGGGATTCCAATCCCCGGAGAAGCAGGCGCTTCACTCCATTGTAACGGAGGAGGCGAGGGAGCCCGCCGAGCCGCCGTTCCCGGCGCAAGTGTCTGCCAGAATGATTTTCAAATTTTCCTGATACGTTTTGCTCTCTTTCTTCACTATCGATATTAAGAAGCATTTAGGAATCAGACCGCCGGCACAAGGTTCTTTCAGAATGGTCGCGCCTTTCTGAGTCCGGATGGCTCTTTCGCCGTTGAGGTGCCGGAGATCCGGATTTCCAGGCTCAAGAGCCAGAGTCCAGGTTTTCTCATTCTCGCGACGCATCTTCCTCTCGCTTCTCGCATTCTCGAATGAGAAGCATATTGGAATCGGGACGCCATCGAGCGGAGGAATCGAAACTTCTTTATCTACACGAACAAGGTTCTATCGGAAGGAAAGCGCAATGCGGATAGGGACGAGTCAGATCGACCTTGCAATTCTGCTGCCGGCCTTCGCGGCTGCGTGGAATCTGGCCGGCGGACAAACAATGTTCGCCGCTCAGAAGGATTCTGGTCGCGTCTATCTAAGTCCGGATGGCCTCTTTGCCGTTGAAGCACCCGCCGGCTGGGAGGTTCGCAAGCAGGAAGGCTCAAATGAAGTCACGTTCCTGAACGGAGAGGTCAGCGTCAGCGTGGCGGCTGACGATACCGAAGCCGGCGACAAGGTTGACCAGTTTCTCGAAGTCAACAAATCCCTGGTGCGCCATATGCGCCCCGATGCGGAAGTATGGGCAGAGGGTAAGGCTATGGTTGCCGGCGCCTCCGGCGCCTATTTCACCATGTATTGTCCTGGTCCGCGCGCCCGCACCATCGTCCGGGTCGCGGCCGCGCTCAGCCATAAGAGACTATTTATTTTCAAAATCGCCGCTCCAAGCGCGGAGTTATTCGCTGTACAAGCCACCATCGACAATATAGAGCATAGCTTCAGAGAGTGTGACGGATTGCCGCGGGGTAAGGTTCGGCGCCATCGGGCCAATTGAGCGAGAACCGGATGTTTGAACATAGCCGCGCCATCCTGCGCTGCTTTCGCATCCTGTAACGGATCGTGAGCAGGATCGCCGTTCATGCAATTGCCTTGGTGCTGACCATCCTCTGACCCACAATTCGTTCCTCGTCTGTTAAAATGAGGAGTAGACCCCGGGCTCGAAACCTCTCTGCGAAAGGGTTTTGCGCAAACCATCGGGGACTCGATGACAACCCTCATGCCCCACGACCTGCCCAAAGCTTACGACCCCGCCGCCATTGAAGATCACTGGGCCGAATACTGGGTGCGCGAGAAGCTCTTCGCGCAGCCGACGCCCGACCCGGGTGCCCCGCGCGAAACGAACCGAGGCCAGAACGGCCAGTCGTTTACCATCCTGCTGCCGCCGCCCAACGTCACCGGCAATCTGCACATGGGCCATATGTTCGAGCATGCGGAGAGCGACATTCTGATTCGCTGGCGGCGTATGTGCGGCGACCAGGTTCTATGGGTTCCGGGGACGGACCACGCCGGGATCGCGACGCAGATGCTGGTGGAACGCCAGATTGTGAGCGAAGGGGCAACACGGCAGCAGATGGGCCGCGAGGCCTTCGTTGAGCGGGTATGGCAATGGCGAAAGCACTACGGCGGCGCAATCCTCGGCCAGATGAAGCGCTTGGGAGCGTCGGTCGATTGGCAGCGCGAATACTTCACGATGGACGAGAAGTTATCGGTTGCGGTGCGAGAAGCTTTTGTCCGCCTGCATGAGCAAAATCTAATCTATCGCGGCGCTTACATTGTCAACTGGTGCCCACGCTGCCAAACGGCGATAAGTGACCTGGAAGTATTTCACGAGGAACAAAAAGGCCACTTATGGGAGATACGCTACCCAGTAATTGATGCCGACGGAAAAGATACTGGTGAGTTTCCCGCCGGGGTCCCCAACGACAGGTCTTCGTCGTTGGGGTGGCTTACGGTTGCAACGACGCGCCCCGAGACCATGCTCGGTGATGTAGCTGTTGCCATTCATCCCGAAGATGATCGCTATCTCCGTCTGCATGGAAAGAAACTTCGCCTGCCTCTGGTAGGCCGCGAAATTCCTATCATTCTTGACGATTGGGTCAGCCGCGACTTCGGCACCGGCGCGGTCAAGGTAACTCCCGCACACGACCCGAATGATTTTGCCCTTGGCGAGCGTCATCATCTGCCGTCGATCAATGTGATGGACGCCGAAGGCCGCATCAACTCCGAAGGCGGCCCCTACGCGGGACTTGACCGCTATCAGGCGCGCAAGAAGATCGTCGCGGACTTAGAAGAGCAAGGGCTGTTAGCGGGCATCAAGGACCACACGAACAACGTGGGCCATTGCGACCGCTGCAAGACTACTGTCGAGCCAAGGCTTTCGACGCAGTGGTTCATCAAGATCGAGAAGTTAGCCAACAAAGCCATTGCAGCAGTCAAGCCCGATGCACAGGGCAACAAAGCGATTCGCATCGTTCCCGATCAGTATGAGAAGGTCTATCTGGAATGGATGGAAAACATCCACGACTGGTGCATCTCGCGGCAGCTCTGGTGGGGCCATCGCATCCCCGCATGGCATTGCTCCGCCTGTCACAAGATCACCGTCGCCCGCGTCGATCCGACCATCTGCGCCCATTGCGGGTCAGAGAAGATTACGCAGGAAACCGACGTACTCGACACCTGGTTCTCCTCCGGCCTGCTGCCGGTTTCCGTCTTCGGCTGGCCTAACATTACAGCGGAAAACCGTGGGGACTTCGATGCATTCTATCCCACGAGCCTATTAGTCACCGGCTTCGACATTCTCTTCTTCTGGGTCGCGCGCATGATCATGTTCGGCTGCTGGTTCGCCGGCGACGTGCCGATGCCTGACGGGAGCGCCCGCTCGCTTGCGGATTCTGTTCCCTTCCGCGAGGTTTATATTCACGCCTTGGTGCGCGACGCCAATCGCGAAAAAATGTCCAAGACCAAGGGCAACGTCGTTGATCCCATCGAGATCGTGAAGCAGTACGGGACGGATGCGGTGCGCTTCACGCTGGCCTCGATGGCTTCGCCGGGCACCGACATTGCCTTCAACGTGGCCCGCACCGAGGGCTACCGCGCCTTCGCCAACAAGATATGGAATGCCGCCCGCTTCCTGTTTATGAATGTGGACCGCGCCGCCGAGATAGGCATCACCGTCGATCCCGCCGCGCTGGGCGGAATGCCGACTGTTGCTGACGATGCGCCGCTGGAAGCTCGCTGGATTGTGGCGGAACTCCACGCGACTGCGGCCAAGGTCAATCAGTCGCTCGAAAATTACCGTTTCGACGATGCGGCCAATACGATTTATCAGTTTTTCTGGGGAAGTTTTTGCGATTGGTACTTGGAAATCGTCAAGCTGCGGCTCGACTTTTCTGAAAACGCTGACAAAGCACAAACAAAGGCAGCGCTCACAACTTTGGTCAGTGTCTTCGAGACTTCCTTGCGATTGTTGTCGCCGTTCATGCCATTTCTTACAGAGGAGCTATGGCACGCTTTCTACGACGGTTGCCCCCCAGCTAAGTCGATTGCTTTGACGAGCTATCCGCAGGTCGATGAAGGAGACTTGGATGGGAATGCGCTTCTCGAGATGGGAACTGTTCAAGACCTAATCTCTGAGGTTCGTACATTGCGCAAGGAGATTGGTGTTGAAGAGAAGACGGCGACACCAATTGAAGTGCGCATTGATCCTGGAATTCAGTGCGTCGTTGAAATAAATCGTTCCATCGTCGAGCGACTAGCCAAAGTCAGTGAATTACGTTTCGTGCAAGAGATCACCACTGGCTTGTCAAAACGCTCTGCGTTCAGCTTTGACGTTGCCGTGATCTACGAGCGCGCCATAGACGTAACCGCCGAGCGCGAGCGTTTGACAAAGGACATTGCCAAGTACGAGAAGGGTCTAATCTCCGCCGAGCGGCAGTTGGGCAACGAGAGCTTTTTGGCTAAAGCTCCGGCGCATATTGTCGAAGGATTGAAGAAACAAGAGGCCGAAATGCGGCTGCTGCTGGAAAAAGCGCGCGCGGCGTTAGATAATCTGAACAAAGGAAGATAAGGTATGTCTTGCGACTGTGCTCAATGCCGGCAACATTATCGGACGCTAGGAATCGCGTACGGAATTCCCTCGGAATCAGAGGTTGAAGAAGCCTATCACGAATCAGTGAAGCAGTGGCATCCCGACCTCTATGAGAACTACGCCAGTTTGCGGGCGGAGGCCGAAGAGCGCTTTAAGCAGATTCAGATTGCTTTTCGGGAGCTAAAGGAGCACAATTCGGCGGCGGGGGGAGGACCGGTCGAAGTTCCTGCTGTTCAATATGCCTCACCCGCTTCATCCGCTCAGTATGCTGCATCTGCCCAATCCTCTCAGCCTGCTCAGCCCGCCGCGGCGCCGGCCCTCTCTTTTGACGGCGTGCCCGGCTGCCTTGTCGCCTCGCAATTCACCGAGGAGATCAAGGAGATGATCGCCGACCACCTGGGAAGGCTTGGCTCAGCCCTTGCGATTGTTGATCTCTCCGGCGCACGATCGTATTCTGCCGGCTACTCTCAATTTTTTCTCCTCGCTGCTAGTGGAATCATGGCGCGGGATGGCCGTAACATTGTCTCCGTGCTCTGGTATAAAGACCTCGGAGAGATCAGTCTGATTGACAAGAGCAAGCAGGGCAAACCCGGCTTCTGGCAAAAACTCGTTGAAGGAAATTCCGGCGGCAGGCCGGAGAGCTCGCTCCAAATCTACCGAAGCAACGGAACGCAGTTTATTTCCATTGGCCCCCAAGTTGATGAGGGCGCCAAGCGAATCATTTATAACTTTCTTCTGAGCAAAAAAGATCAAGTGCTTCTCTGACCGCGTGAAAAGGAACCATGGACTGGAAGAGCAGCAGCATCGACGCATTGCTGGAGCGGGCGCTGATTGAAGATCAGGCCGCCGGCGACACCACGACCAATCTCACCATCGACCCTGGCCTGCGCGCGACCGGCTCGATTATTGCGCGGCAGGAGATGGTGGTTTGCGGCCTGGGCGCGGTTCCCCGCTTTCTGGAGATTTTCGCCCATCTCGACAAGCGCGCCCCGGCGCAGACGCGCTTTGAAGTGATCAGCCATCCAGAGATCTTCGACGGCGTGCGCGTGCAGGATGGCCAGGTATTGGCCGTGATTCGCCACAACGCGCGCGCGCTGCTGAGTTGCGAGCGCGTGATTCTGAATCTGATGCAGCACCTGAGCGGCATTGCCACGCTGACGCGGCAGTTTGTGGACGCCATTGACGGAACCGGCGCTCGCGTCCTCGACACGCGCAAGACCGTTCCGGGCCTTCGCACCTTGGAGAAGTACGCTGTGCTGTGCGGAGGGGGAACCAATCACCGCCTTGACCTGGCCAGCGGCATTCTCATCAAGAACAACCACATCTCGCTGGGCGGGGGACTGCCCGTTGTACTCAAGCAGGCGCTCGAACGGCGCGAGAAGGGCCAGCGCGTGCAGGTGGAGGCGCGCAGCGAGCAGGAGCTGGAAGAAGCGCTGCAATTCGGCGCTGAGGCGATTCTGCTGGACAATATGTCGCCGAAAGAAGTGAAGAAGTCTGTGGAACGGATCAGAAAGGTAACAAGAGGAGAGGCCGGGAACGGCATTCCGATCGAGGCTTCGGGCGGCATTGTGCTGGAAAACATTCGCGCCTACGCCGAGACCGGCGTGGACTTCATCAGCGTGGGCGCATTGACCCACTCGGCCAAGGCAGCGGACATCTCGATGCGTATTGCCGCGGAGACGGCGTAGCCGTGTACGATCTTACGGCGCTCGACTTCGCGCTTGCCGGAACTATCTTTGCGGGCAAGCTACACTATTCTCCACAAACTGACTCAACGAACGCCGATGCGCAGACAGCCGCGCGCAGAGGGGCGCCGCATGGCTCGGTCTACTTTGCCGATGAGCAATTGGCCGGCCGCGGGCGTGGCGATCATGGGTGGGAGTCGGCTGCGGGCGATGGACTTTACGTAAGCGTGCTGCTGCGCCCGTCGATTCCCGCCGTTCGCCTGCCGCTGCTTCCGCTGGCCGCGGGACTAGCCGCCGCCGAGGCGATTCGCTCCGCCGCTGGACTGACCGTCGATCTGCGCTGGCCCAACGATCTATTGCTCAGCCCGCGTAAGGTTGGCGGCATTCTGGTCGAGTCGAAGAGTTCAGGCGGCTCGGTTAATTTTGTGGCGGTCGGTGTGGGCATCAATGTCCACCAGCGGGCCTTTGATTCTGATTTGGCCACGCCCGCTACTTCGCTCGATTTAGAGGCAGGCAGGAGAGTTTCGCGTCAGGATTTACTCGTCTTCCTGCTAAAATCGCTGGAGCGTGAGGCGCTTGGGCTGGCCGATCCGGCGGCGGGGTCAACGATTCCCGCGCGCGTTGAACAAGCTTCGACTTGGATTCGCGGGCGTAGGGTTGAAGTACATGGCCCGCAGGCTTGCACGGGTGTGACGGCCGGGCTGGACGCGCATGGATTTCTGCGGGTGCATACCGCGGATGGGATGGTCACCGTGCAGACCGGCGGGATTCGCGCCGTAGAAATAGGCTGAGAAAACAATGCTGCTGGCAATCGATGTAGGCAATACGAATACGGTGCTGGGGCTTTACCGGCTTGATGGCGAGAAGCCGGAGCTGGCCGCGCACTGGCGTGTCACAACGCACCGCTCGCAGACCGCCGACGAGTATGGCGTTCTGTTCGTCAATCTCTTTGAAATGAATGGCTTTTCCACCAGCCAGGCGCACCATATCATCATCTCCTCGGTGGTGCCGCCGGTGGAGGGGACGCTGCGCGAGGTCTGCGAGACCTACTTCCACACGCAGCCGCTCTTTGTCGAGCCGGGAATCAAGACAGGAATGCCGATCCTGCAGGAGACTCCGGCGGACTTGGGCGCGGACCGGCTGGTGAACTCGATCGCCGCCTTCGAACGTTATGGCGGGCCGTGCGTGGTGGTGGACTTCGGCACGGCGACCACCTTCGACGTAATCTCGGCCAAGGGCGAGTACCTGGGCGGGGCGATTGCGCCTGGTCTTGGCCTCAGCGCCGAGGCGCTCTTTTCCCGCGCCGCGCGGCTCACTCGTGTGGACATCAAGCGCCCGGCCAAAGTCATCGGCACCAACACCGTTACCCACCTGCAGAGCGGGCTCTATTTTGGCTACATCGGCTTGGTGGACGGCATCCTGGAGCGCATCATCGCCGAATTGGGCGCGCCGGCGAAGGTGATCGCCACCGGCGGCCTGGCGCGGCAGATCGCCGAGGACTCGCGCTTCATCACCGAGATCGACGATATGCTCACCCTCGATGGATTGCTGATCCTCTTCGAGCGCAACCGCACCGCGCGCACACGCGGGAAAGCGCACTGAGGCAATACGATGAGTAGAAGAGACTTGAGCGGGGAACAGATCGCCGATTTGATAGAAAGGTTCTTAAACAGCCGATCGGCATATCCGCAAGAATGGAACGACTTCATTGAATGTAGCCAAAAAACCGTCCAAATGGATCATTATCGCAAGGCTTGCTACGAACTTGATCCACTCGTCAACAGCCACAAGCCACAATATCCTCTAGCGTTAGAGAAATTACGGAATTTGTTTATCGAGTTGCGAAATCAATCTCCTAAATAGAGTTGTCGGTCAGGTGCGCAATTGCTGAATTACTTCAACTACTTCACCGAGATCGAGGAGCGCTTTCAACAGCGGCGCGGGGCGCTTCTATTGCTCTCGACGCTGGACTGGGCGCTTATTGAGACCTGGCGCGAGGCCGGGATTCCGCTGGAGGCGGCGTTGCGCGGCATCGATGCGGCCTTCGACAAGTACGAAGCGCGGCAAAAGCGCGGCCGGATGCGGCGCGTGAACGGCCTGGCCTGGTGCGCGCAGGCGGTGATGGAAGCTGCCGAGGAATTGCGCGAGGCCGCCGCCGGCACGGCTCCCGGTGCACTCTCTGTCGCACGCGAATCGGGCTTTGAAGAAGAGCGTGTAGCCGCGCACCTGGAAACCGCAGCCGCCGCGCTGGATGCGGCGAGTGTGGCTCCCGAAGCCTGCGCCTCAACCGCTGTCCGATTGCGCCAACTCGCGGTTGAGGCGCGTGCCGCCGATACGGATGAAAGCTCCGCGACTCACGATAGCGCCGCGGCACATGATTTAGAGGCGCTCGAACGCACTCTCACCGTGCTCGAAGAGAAGCTCTTTGCCGCTTTGACGGCGGCGGCTCCGGAAGAGTTGCTGGTAGGACTCAAAGAGCACGCGGCGCGCGAGCTGGCGCCCTATCGCAGCCGCATGGGTGCCGTGCAACTGCGCCAGGTAGAGCGGCAGTTTGTGCAGAAGCAGCTTCTGGTTCACTACAACCTGCCGCGCCTCAGCCTCTTTTATATGAGCCAACAATGACGCCCAGAAAACAAATCACAATGCAGCGTCGGGCCAAACAGGCTGCGAAGAAGCATTCGGCTGAAAGAAAAAACTCCGGAAAACAGGCCTCCGGGGCGAAAGCTCGCACTGATTCTGTAGGCGTTATGCGGGGAGTAAAACTCACGTCTCCCTCCAAATCGCAGCTCGTCGAAATCGAGAAGCCAATCTACGGCGGCGCGTTCCTGGCTCGGCTAGCAGGCAAGGCCGTTTTTGTGCCGCTCACGCTGCCTGGCGAGCAGGCGCGGGTGCGCATTACGCAGAGCAAATCCGGTTACGCGAATGCCGAGGCCGAGGAGATTGTTCGCGCCGCGCCGGAGCGCGTTGCGCCGGCCTGCCCGCACTTCGGCGTTTGCGGCGGCTGCCATTACCAGCACACGGACTATAAGAGCCAATTGGCCATCAAACAGGCCATCCTGCGTGAAACGCTGGAGCGCGGCGGCGTGGCCGTGCCCGCTGAGATTGCCGTACTCTCCGGCGAACCGTGGCGCTATCGCAATCGCATTCGTCTGGCCTTCGATGCGGCAGGGAACCTGGGCTACCGCGGCCGCCGCTCGCACGCGGTGGTTCCCATGCGCGAGTGCCCCATTGCCGCGCCGTTGCTGGTCGAGGCCGCGCAGGCATTTTCTCAGGTTGCGCGCGGCTTTGCTCCCTTGCTGCGCCCCACGGAGATTGCGCTCTTCTGCAACCCTGCTGAAACCGCGCTGCTGGCTACTGTCTTCACCTCAAGCCCGTCCAAGCTGCGCTTCGACGAAGTGGCGCAGGCGCTCCAGGAGCGATTCCCTTTGCTCACCGGCGCGGAGCTGGTGGTCGAGGGAGATTCCGGGCTTCAGCCACGCACCATCGCGCAATGGGGCCCGGCATCGCTCGACTACCCTGCGGCCGGCTTCGACTATCGCGTGGACCACGGCGCTTTCTTTCAGGTCAACCGCTGGCTGGTGGACGCGCTCGTTGAACGGGTCACCTTCGGCCATTGCGGTAGGCTGGCCTGGGATCTGTTTGCCGGCGTCGGATTGTTCGCGCGGCAACTCGCGGCGCGGTTTGATCGCGTGGTGGCCGTTGAGTCGGCCCCAGCGGCTACGGCGGCATTGGAGGAGAATCTTCGCGGCACGGCCGGCATGGCCGTCAAGGCGGAAACCCTGGCCTTCCTACGCCGCAACCGCACGGGCGAACGCCCCGGCCTGATTGTCGTGGACCCGCCGCGCACTGGCCTGGGTGCGGAGACCTGCGCGCTGCTCGCCGAGATCGCCGCCCCTGCCGTGGCCTACGTCTCCTGCGACCCTGCCACGCTGGCTCGCGACCTGCGCACACTGATCGACTCCGGCTACCAAATCCAGTCCATCACCCTCGCCGACCTCTTTCCGCAGACTTTTCACCTGGAAACAGTGGTCCAGTTGCGGCGCGCCTGATAGGCTTGAGGGCCAGAACAGCTTTTTGAACTTCCAGGCGCGATGGAATCTCATGTTCCCATCTCCGGGCAAGCACTCCCCGGTTCCGCAGTAGCCGGAACGTATGTCGGCTCGGGCCCCGTCCCGCTCTTTCATGCGGCCTGGCTCTTTGCCGCAGGAATTGCCGTTGCGAGGACACTCTATCTGCGGCCCAGCCTGGTGCTCATTGCGCTGGCGCTGGTGGCTGTGCTGTGCGGCGTGGCGGCCATCCGCGCGCAGCGCATTGCCTGGCTGCCGTTGGCCGTGCTGTGGCTCCTGCTGGGCGCATGGTGCGCGGAGATGGAGCCGCGCCCGGCGCCCGCACCCGCGTTGGCTGCGCTCTCCGACGGTCTGCTCCGAACCGTCGAAGGCACGGTCGTCGATGCGGGGCCGGTTCGGGGCGAGATCGAACAGAACCTGGACGAGCCTACCGCAGCACAACACTCCGCCCAGCGCATCGACCTGCGCGTCTCCAGCCTGGAGGTGGTCACCGACGCCGAGGACACGCAGACGCCGGTCGAAGGCGGTGTGCGACTGACCGTTCACTGGCCGCAAAACCCATCCGGCCAGCAGCTCTTCCAGTGCGGCGAGCGCCTCCGCGCCGTGGTTCGCCTGTTGCCGCCCGAGGTCTATCACGATCCCGGCGTCTGGAGCCGCGAAGTTTTTCTCGTTGACCAGGGCATCACCTCCACGGCCACGGTGAACATCGACCGGGTTGACCGCCTGGGCAAGTCTCCGGGCCTCTTCCTAGCCTGCCGCGTGAGCGGCTTGCAGCGCGCCACGAGCGCCCGCCTGCTGGCTCTGCCTGTGGCCATGCGCGGCCTGCCCGCTCCGCTGCGCCTCTCCCACGACGACGCCATCATGCTGGCCGCCATGGTCACAGGCGACCGCACCTTCCTCAGCCACACGTTGCGCGTGGGCTTTGAGCGCACCGGCTCGTTTCACATGCTGGTGGTTTCGGGCTTTCACCTGGCCATCGTGGCCGGCTGCCTCTTCTGGGTCGCAAAGCGGCTCCGGCTGCCGCGCGTCCCGGCCACGCTGCTCACAATTCTTGCCTCCTTTGCCTACGCGCTCTTCACCGGCTTCGCCACGCCGGTCGAGCGCTCGCTCTGGATGGTCACCCTTTACCTGCTTGGCCGTCTCATCTACCGCGAGCGCAACGCTCTGAACACCATCGGCTTTGCCGCGCTCTGCCTTCTGGCTTACAGTCCGCGCAGTCTCTTCGACGCCAGCTTCCAGATGACGTTGCTGGCGGTTGTCGCTATCGGCGGGGTCGCCGCTCCGCTGCTCCAGAGCACCATTCACCCTTACCTGACGGCCACGCGCGATCTGCGCCTGCTCGCTCTGGACGCCAAGCTGGCCCCGCCTCTGGCGCAATTTCGCGTGATTCTGCGCATGATAGCCGCGGGGCTGCAGAGGGCTGCGGGCGGGCGCGCCGTCCCCCGCGACCTCAGCAGTACAGCCGTCAACGACGAGGTTACCCCGCAATTCGCATTGCTCCGCGAAACGCTGGGCATCACCGCCGCAGCATTCCAGGCAGCCGTTCACGGTCGTTTGGCGGCGTCCTTCGCATGGTGCCTCTTTCCCTGGACGGTGCGCCTGTTTCTTCGCTGCGTCGAGTTGCTTGTCATCTCCTGCGTGGTGGAGCTGGCCATGGCCCTGCCCATGGCTCTCTACTTCCATCGCATCACCATCTTCGCTCTGCCGGTCAATGTCTTCATCCTGCCGCTGCTGCTCATCCTGATGCCGGCCGCGCTCATTACTTTACTCTTTGCTCTAATTGGTCCGGCCTATGCAGTACTCCCGGCGATGATCGTGGCTGTCTTTCTTCACATCGGCATCGGTCTGGTGCGGCTCTTTGGTTCAATGGCCTGGGGCGACTTCCGCATTCCCGCGCCCCTGCTTGGTCAATCACTCGCCTTCTGCGTGCTGCTTGCTGCGGCCATCGTGATGGCTCGCCTGGCCGTTTCGTCGGGATTTCGCTGGCCCCGCCGCGCCGCATGGGCTGCCCTGGTCTGCGCTGCTTTGGCTGCCGTTGCGCCCCGTCCGGTCGATCATCCGCGCGACGCATTGCTGATGGAGGCCATCGACGTAGGCCAGGGCGATTCCTTGCTGTTGATTACGCCCGACGGCAAATCCCTGCTCATCGACGGCGGCGGCTTTGGCGGCGGCCCGCATCAGGCGCCTCAGGACTATGACATCGGCGAGGAGGTCGTTTCGGAGGTCCTGTGGTCGCGCGGCATTCGCCGCCTTGATGCAGTCGCCCTCACACACGCTCACTCCGACCACCTGGGCGGCTTGCCCGCCGTGCTGCGCAACTTCCATCCCGCCGAGCTTTGGGTGGGCAACAACCCCCGCTTTGGGGCCTACAACGCGCTGCTCGACGAGGCCGCAGCCCTTCATGTCCGCGTCCGTTCGCTGCGCGCCGGAGACGCCTTCCCCTTCGGCCCAACCCAGGTCAGCGTTTTGGCGCCCTTCCGCGACTATCAGCCCGGCGCGGAGCCCGTCAATAACGACTCGTTAGTGCTGCACGTCGCCTACGGCGCGACTTCCGTACTGCTGGAGGGCGACGCCGAAGCGCCCATCGAGCAGGCGATGCTGGCAGAACCCGGACTGGCCAGCACACTGCTGAAGGTTGGCCATCACGGCAGCATCACCTCGACGCGCCCCGAGTTTCTGGCCCGCGTGCACCCTGAGTGGGCCGTCATCTCCTGCGGCCTGCACAACCGCTACGGCCATCCCCGCACGGAAGTACTGCAAGCACTGCAAGCGGCCAAAGTCCGCACCTTCAGCACGGACATCAACGGCGCGGTCTGCTTCCGCCTCGACGGCAAGACCACCACCCCGGATTACGCCTGCGGCTGGCGGCCTGAACCGTAATCCAGGTGCGTCTTGACCGCATGAGAATTGCTCCAAGCCTGCCGAACCGCTTCCGTTTACTCTGTCTGTCAATTCCATCCAGTCTTTCGCCGTCCATTTGGCATATAATTCATCCGAGAAATCATTCGGCTGTCAGATGCTTTATATCGGCGTCTGTCACCCAGGAGGTTGCCATGTTGAAGCCGTTGCTATTCGTCTCTGCCATTGTGTTGCTTGGGGTTACCGCCTCGTCCGCTCCAGGGCCAGAGCCGCAGAAAGCTGCCCGCGCTTCCGCCTCCGACCAAAAGAATCCGGTCAAGTCTGCCGAAAAATCGCAGGCGCGCGCGAAAGAGCTTTATGGGCAGGAGTGCTCGGTTTGCCATGGGGAGACAGGAGATGGCAAGACCGATCTTGCCAAAGACATGGGATTGACACTCAGTGATTGGACCGATCCCAAGACGCTGGCCGCCAAGCCGGACGGGGATCTGTTCAACGTCATCCGCAACGGCAAAGACAAGATGCCTGCCGAGCCCGTGGGCCGCGCCAAGGACGACGAAGTGCGGAACCTTATCCTCTACATCCGCAGCCTCGCCAAGGCGCAACCGGCCGCCGCGCCCGAAACGCCCGCCGCACCCGTTGCACCCGTTGCACCCATTGCGCCAGTCGCACCCCCCGCGAGCAACTAGACTTTATTGCGGGCGCTCTGGATTGCCTGTGGTTGCGGATGGAGTTTTTCAGGTCCCCGGAGTTCTTCGATGAGTTTCGCGCGATCCCTCTGTCTCCGTTCATCGGCCTTCGAATGAGCATCAAGAATCCGGGCCGCGGAGCGAGCTCCTAGAACCTCATCCTCAACCCAAACTGGAACTGCCGCTCGCGGTAGAAGTTGGTCGCGTTGACGTTCAGCGGCTGCCCGAAAGCTGTGCTGTTGGAATTCAAGATCGTACCGTTTGCTCCAACGACCGGGCCGGCGAGGAAGTTCAGCGTGGGCAGTGTGCCCGATGTGCTGCCGGGTTCGAGATAATAGCCGGTCGTTTCCAGCTCGGTCACGTTCTGGTGATTGAGAAGGTTGAAGCTCTCGGCCAACAGTTCCAACTGCCTCATTTTTCCCAGGTCGAAGCGCTTGCCCAGCCGCAGATCGGCCTTCCAGGTTCCCGGATAGCGGTAGGTGTTGCGGCCGATGTTATAGACAATTTTATCGTTGCCCGTGCCGTAGACCCGGTTGTCGCCTCCCGAGCCGTTCATGCCCGGACCGAGGCCGACGATCGCCGCACCGGCGGAGGTGAACTCCTCGGCCAGCGAGCCCGAGGTGCGCATGGTGTAGGGCAATCCGCTGCGGGCTTGCAGGACGCCTGACAGCATCCAGCCGTTGGCAAACTTCCCGGCCCTGCCGCGCATCTTCCACGGCGATTGAAAGATTGCAGTAGCGCCGAAGGAGTGACGTATGTCCAGGTTGCTGACGCCGTACTCCAGTCCGAAGTCGGACGGATCCAGCACGTCGTTGCCGGCGACCTGCGCGCTTTCGTTGGGATTCCAGTCCATGGCGTGCGCATAGGTGTAATGTGCGTGCAGGTTCAGCCCCCGCTGGCCATAGCGTTCGACCTTCAGCATCGCCGCCTCATAGGTCGAGTTGGCCCGGCTCTCGATTTGGGTGATTTGCTGGTAGTTCGGGTTGAGCCGCCCGGCAATGCCGGTGGACGAGGTTGCCGAAGGCCAGGAAGCATAGAAGGGAACCGTGATCTGCGTGGCCTTGATGGGTCCGGCGCCGGTTGCGTCTTCCACGGCATAGGTGATCTTCCCCGGATTGACCGCTGGATCGAAGTTCGTGTCGATGGAGATAGGCAGCCGGCGGCCCAGGCTCACCATCGAGCCGGCGGTCACCTCCACGTGGCCGGGCAGCGTCTCTTCTACGGCGGCAACGGCCTGATTCACCTCAGGATTGCGGAAGATTCCCGCAAACTCCACCGCGCCGGGCTTGATGACGCTGCCCGGCACGCCAGCCAGCACGTAAGGAAACGGTGGCGCGCCGCCGCCATAATTCGGCAGGTCGTCGGTGGGCCGCAGGAAGAAGCTCAGATCACCGTTAAGCGAGCCGGTCTGGGTCAGCGCGGTCTCCAGCGTCAAGTTCTCGGTGCGCCCGTAGTAGATTCCGTAGCCCAATCGCAGCACCGGCCAGTGATGCTTACCGGTTCCAACGGCCAAGCCTAGCCGCGGAGCCCAGTTGTTGCCCAGCGCGGGCAGCTTTTCCGTCAGCGGAAGCTCTGTGTTCCGGAGCGCCGCAATGGGCGGCGGCCTCTGCTCCCGCTCCCAGCGCAAGCCGACGGAGAGAACCACGAGTTTGTTCGCTTGCCACTGAGCAGTTGCGTATCCTGCCCAGTCGTTGGTGCTCAAACGCCAATCGGTGGGGCCTATGGTCTGCGAGTAGTACGAGTAGCAGGGCAGGTTGCCCAGTCCGCGCAGCCCACCCCCGGAGTCCCGCCACACCTTGCCCGTTTCGTCGCAGTTGTGCTGGTTGTAGGGGTCGAGTGCATCGCTCAGCCCAAACTTTTCGAAGACCAGCGCGTCGGAAGCGAAGTTTTCCACACTGGAGTAGGTATATGTGCCGGTCTGGTTGCGTAGCAGACTGATTGCGTCGGCATTGTGGCTCCCATTGAAACCAGCCCTCACCAGCAGGTTGCCGCGAATCCAGTCAACTGATTCCTGCCCTTGGTAAAGGTGCTCATCCGGGTAGCTGCCCTGGCCGAAGCGCGACGGGTTGCCGATAGTAAAGCCGTAGCGATTGTCCACGACGATCTGCGGCAACTGGCCGTACGTATTTCCAGTGAGAAAGGTCTGCTCAAAGGCTGAGGGAGTCGAAGGCTGCGCTTCCTGGATGGTCCGCCCGGCCGAGGCTTGGGTCACGGCCAGCAGGTTGGGGGTAAGGAATGCCTCCCAGCGACCCAGCAGCCACTCTTCGCTGGCCTTGGTCGTTCCGAAGCTGTGGTTGCCGTAGGTCTCCGAGACGCGCGTCAGCCCTCCGCCGGGCGAATTCCAATCAGCGCCGATGCCTTCCAGCGTAAAGCGATAGCGCTCGTTCGCCTGCCAGTCGAGTCGCCCAAAGCCGGTCCATTGTCGAGCCGTGCGCGGAGCGGGGCCGAGCAGCCCGCCCAGCGGCCAACCGGATGGACAATTCGGGCTCGAACCGCTCGGTATCCCAACCAAAGTTTCCAACATACAGGAATAGGCCTTTACGCCCTCGACTACCGGATTGTTGCTGCTCAGTCCAAGCCGTGCGCTCAGCACCTGCATCTGGTCATTCGAGGGCTGAGCAAAAAACCCGGTTTCTTCGGTACATGGGGGATTCGCGCATGTATTCGAAGGCTCTAGCTGTAGAAGATAAGGATGTTTTACCATCGAGACCCCCGGATCGTTGCGGTTATAACCATTGAGCGCTGCAAACCAGAAGAGCTTGTCGCGGCGAATGCGGCTGCCCACCCCGATGCCCCAGGTCGTTTCGTGGTCCGGCGGCGTGTAGGGCTCGGGCGTAAACACCGGGACGGTGTCTAACGGCCAGGTTGTGGTGGCCGGCGTGGTCTCCTGCACCCACTGCGTAAACGGATTTCGTGCGCCCCAGGTGTTCTGGCGATCGAAGAGAAATCCCTGCCCATGCAGTTCATTTGCGCCGCGCTCGGTCTGCACGTTCAAACGCCCGCCTGCCGCCCGGTTTGCAGTGGCCTCCACGTTGCCGGCCGCCGTCTGCAACGCGCGGATCGCCGCCTCGCTGATGGCAAGTCCATGCCCTCCGGCTCCCACCTGCGCCATTCCGGCCGGTCCGGCTCCGCGTTGCCCCAGCGGTCCTTGCCCAGAGGAACCCTGCCCTGATCCATTGGTCGGGCCAAAGGCCAGGTTCATGCCCACTCCATCCACTGCGATCTCGGCCGGCTGCAGGCCCGCGCCCCGCAGCGAAATCTGCGCCTGACCTCCAGCCGGGGTCACGGATGTGGGCGTATTGTCCAGCACAAAATCCTGCCAGCGCCGCCCGCTTACCGGCAGCGCCTGCAACTCGGCGGCACTCATCGTCGTGCTCACCGCAGGCGAGACCGGGCCGCTCTGCTGAGTGGCTGCCGGAACCGGCTTGGGCGAAGTCTGCGCGAGTGCCCCAGGTCTCGCTTCTGAGACCTGGGAACCATTCGCGGCTGTGAGCGCCGACGTCGAAGCCACGGTTGCCGGTTGCGTGAAATTCTCTATGCTTCGTCCGCTCAGCGCCAGTGTCTGTATCGGCTCGGTGGCCAGCGTGGCGTTCAATGGGAGAGCCGTGGTCTGAGGAATCTCGGCTTTCATCCTCCGCCCACTCAAGGGGAGCAGCAGTAACGGCTCGGTGGCCAATGCAGCGTCGGCCAACGACAGAGTCTCCAGCCCAAGAACTGGCCGGTTGATCCTGGGCCGCGCTTCGACCTTGGGCGGTTCTTCGCCGTGCATCGCCGTCAGGACTGGGCTGGGAAGCGGCTCAAACGCCATCGCCGTCTGCACCCGCGCCTCGTGGCCGGCGTTCACCACGATGTCCAATAGCCGACCGCATCCCAATCGCGCGCTGTCAGCATCCAGCGTGTATTCGCCTGGTGCCAGCCCACTGAACCGGTATGCCCCGTTTTTCATGGTGATGGTGCGCGCTGTCTCCGCGCCGGTGGCCTGGTTGCGCAGTACCACCGTTACGCCTTCCAGCGGCTTCGAGTACAAATCGGTCAATTTGCCAGCAAGCGATCCAGACAATATGCTATGGGCGCTTTCGGCCTCTTGGTCCGATTGGGTAAGACCCACCGTGCCCGTGCCCATGAGGAGCACGGCTACTGCCAGCGACTTCGTCCAATCGCACCCTAACCCTGCCATCGAGTCCCCTGCTCGCGGCAGACCTTGGGAAAGCTGCTCAACGCTTCTGCTTCGGCCCGCTCTCGCGGCAAGTCCGAATGGGGCAGAACCCTCTGGCCAATACGAGACAGGAATTCCCGCCTTTGGCCGTTCTAATTACCCCAATAGTCACGTTGCAAAAGATTCTATGCCCTTCTCCGGTAAAATGAAAAGGTGGCATCTATTCTCCAGGGCTGATTGTGTGCCCTCGGCTCAACTGACAACTGACTGCTTACCCCTGACAACTGGTCCCCCATGTTCATTGATGAAGCAAGAATTCGCGTCAAAGCCGGTGATGGCGGCAACGGCTGCATGGCCTTTCGCCGGGAGAAGTTCGTTCCCCGCGGCGGACCAAGTGGCGGCGACGGCGGCCGTGGCGGCGACGTCATCATGGTCAGCAGCCAGCGCCACAACACGCTGATCCATTTCCGCTACAATCCCGAGCACAAAGGCCAGCGCGGCGAACACGGCATGGGCTCCAACTGCTCCGGCCTCGACGGCAACTCCATCACACTGCAAGTTCCTGTCGGCACATCTCTTTACGACCAGGAGACCGGCGAGCTGATCCACGACTTCCAGGAGCCCGACGAGCAGGTCGTCATCGCCAAGGGCGGACGTGGCGGACGCGGCAACCAGCACTTTGCCACCAGCACTCATCAGGCTCCGCGCGAGCACGAACTGGGCCGCGCCGGCGAGGAGCGCCATTACCGGCTGGAGTTAAAGCTGCTGGCCGACGTCGGCCTGGTCGGCTATCCCAACGCCGGCAAATCCACGCTCATCTCCCGCATCACCGCCGCGCGCCCCAAAATCGCCGACTACCCCTTCACCACCCTCGAACCCAACCTCGGCGTCGTCACCGTCGGCGAGGAGCCGGAGCAGGAGTCCTTCGTCGTCGCCGATATGCCCGGACTTATTGAAGGCGCGCACCTTGGTTCTGGGCTGGGAATACAATTTCTGCGGCACATTGAGCGGACAAAAATATTGGTTCACCTGGTTGACGTTTCGGACGCGTCGGGGCGGCCCGATCCTGTGGAGGATTTCAAGGTCATCAACAAAGAGTTAGCCAGCTTTACCAGTACCGCTATCTATAAGGAATATAATGCATTTGCGGACGATGAAGAGGTGATAAATGAGCACCCATTGGCGGGTAAAACCATGATTGTCTGCGCCACCAAGATCGACTCCGCCAATCCGGAGAAACTGAAGAAGCTGGCCACGCACGTGAAGCGCCGCAAGCTGGAGTTTCACGCCATCTCGGCCGTCACCGGCGGGGGCATCGAAGAGTTAAAGTGGTCGCTGGCGCGGCATTTGCGGCCAGCTGGGGTCTGAGGAAACTTCAGCGCGAGTCGCGCCCTGCTTGGCGCTTTTGTGCGCGCCAGCGCAGGCCGAGCCAGGCCAAGTAGCCCAACTGAATCGCCCAGGTAATTGCGTAGGCGGCGACTAAGAATTCGTGGTCGAGAATCGCTTTTTGATCCATTTTTCTCCGTTTTCCATTCAGGAAACCTGTACGTGGTTGCGGGGTCTACTCCGCGTCGAGGGCCGCTTGCGCCTGCTGGGCGGCGAACTTCTGCTGCTGGCGCTCGACGTGGTAGCGCAGAACGAGAATGAGCAGGCCCCAGGCGAGCCAGGCGAGGACATTCCACCAGAAGGCCGTGGCCATTGCCGGGTCCAGGCCGGAGTTTTCTGACTTTCCGGGGCCCATCACTGGGGAGGGATGCTGGGTCCGCCACCATTGGTTGGACATATAGACGATGGGCACGTCGAGAGCGCCGAAGATGCCCAGGACAGCGGCCAGCGTCTGGACCTGCGGCCCAGCGGCAAAGCGTCGCAGGAGCAGGTAGCTGACGTAGATGAGCCAGAGGACCAGTGTGGTGGTCAGACGAGCGTCCCAGGTCCACCAGATGCCCCAGGCGCGGCGACCCCAGATCGGCCCGGTGATCAGCACCACAGAGCAGAAGACGACGCCCACCTCGGCGCCTGCGAGCGCCCAAGCGTCGGAAATCTGCGCCCACTCGGGCCGATTGCGGCGGAAGGCGAGGTAGCCGATGGAGCCGGCCAGCGAGACGGCGAAGAAGAGAAAGGCGACCATCGCCGAGGGCACGTGGTAGTAGAAGATGCGCTGCACTTCGTGCATGGTCTGTTCGTCGGGAGCGACGTAGATGGCCTGGTAGAAGCCCCAGGCCAGCAGGGCGGCGGTGAGGGCGGCGTAGAGGCCGATGGCGATTTTTTTCATGGGGAATCCTGTGGAACGATTCCAGTGTACGACGGCGGCGCCTGGACAGGCTCGACCGACAGGTGGAGGCGTGGCGGCGGAGAAACCGAAGCGGGGCCGATCTTCTACAGTCCGTTTCACGCCGCGCCGCAAGGGTGGGGCATAAAGGTTTGCAACCTCAACCCTGCAATTCCGCCAGCGGTGCTTCCTCACCGGCCTTGTGCCACAATTTTTCCATCTGCTCCAGCGAACGGCCTTTGGTCTCCGGCACAAATCTCCACATAAACAAGGCGGCGAGAATGCTCATCACGCCGTAGATCCAATAGGCGAAGCCATGCTTGAAATGCGCCACCAGATAGGGATTGTCATCCAGAATGGGGAAGGTCCAACTGACCAGATAATTGGCGATCCACTGCGCCGCTACGGCCACGGCCATGGCCTTGCCGCGAATCTGATTGGGGAAAATCTCACTGAGAAGCACCCAGGTGACAGGACCCCAGGAAACGGCAAAACCGGCGGTGTAGACCATCATGGCCACCAGCGCGACCATGCCCTTGCCGCCGAGCCAAAAATCCGCGCCCAGCGTAATCATGCTTACTGCCATCACCAGCGCCCCGATGATTTGCAGCGGTTTGCGCCCGAAATGATCCACGCTCAGAACGGCGACTACGGTGAATGCAAGGTTGACCGCGCCCACAATAATCGTTTGCAGCAGCGAGGCATTGGTGGACATGCCCATGCCTTTGAAAATATCGGTCGCATAATAAAGCACAACGTTTATGCCTACGAATTGCTGGAAGACCGAGAGCGTTATGCCGACTAAAATCAGCAGCGCGCCGTAGGAAAACAGCTTGCCGGAGTGATGTTCGCTGAGCGAGGCGCGGATTTCAGANNAAACAGCAGCAGCAGAAAGAGGGCCGCGGGAATGGTGCCGGAGAGGAACATATAGCGCCAGCCGATGGTGTTGAGCCAGGCGTCGCCGCTGCCCGTTTTGGAGATTCCGAAGTTGACAAAATAGATCACAAGCATGCCGAAGATGATGGCGAACTGATTCCACGCCACCAGATTTCCCCGCACCTTGGGCGGCGCGATCTCCGCGATATACATCGGCGACAGCATGGACGCCAATCCCACGCCAATACCGCCAAGGATGCGGTAAACAATAAAAGCCGCCATGAATCCGGGTCCGCCGTGGCCGATGGGGGCAAAAGGAAACTCCGGCGCGGCGGCGCCCAGGGCGGAGAGCAGGAAGAGTACGGCGGCAATGACCAATCCGCGCTTGCGGCCGATGTGGGTGCTCACCCAGCCGCCCATCAGCCCGCCGAAGATGCAGCCGATCAGCGCGCTGGAAACCACAAAGCCGAGCAGCGAATTCGCGGCGTTGGCCTGGGCGGGGTTGGCCAGATCCGCAAATCGCGGATCAATGAAATAAGCCTTCAGACTGCCCACCGCGCCGTTGATTACGGCCGTGTCATATCCAAAAAGCAATCCGCCCAAGGTGGCGATGAGGGTCAGCAAAACGACGTATGGATTCAAGCGCGACATAAAGTTCCTGAACAATGCGGTTGGACTGAAGGTGAGATTTGCCGATCGTTATGCGTTCCTTCGAGGTTAAAGCCGTGCCCTTTCACACATCGTTTGACGGCGGCTGCGCTAACGGCGGGGGCGGCCGCGATCGCTCGAGCTGCGTCCATGATCGCTTGAGCTTCGTCCGCGATCGTTGAAACTGCGCGGTTTGACGGGCGGGGCGACGGGCAGGTCGGTTTTGCCCGCCGGGTATACAGCGAGAAAGCGATCAGGGCCTTCGCCATTGCTGGCGGTCTCGACGCCCTCGATACCGCGGAAGGCCATGTGCATCAGTCGGCGCTCACGGCTGTTCGTCGGTGCAAAGGCGTATGGAATGCCGGAGCGGAGAACCTTTTCCGCGATGGTTTCGGCGGTGAGGCGCAGCTCGGCGGCGCGCAGCGCTTTGAAGTTGGCGGCGTCAAAGCT